>JBFWWD010000005.1:0-51997 GCA_050246385.1 Geminicoccaceae bacterium | reverse complement strand
TCTCGCGCTGGCCGGTCTGGTGCCGACCGGCTCCGCGCTGGCTCACCACGGCTGGGCGTGGACAACCGGCGAGAACGTCGAGCTGGTCGGGGTGATCCAGGAGGTGCGCCTGGGCAATCCGCACGGGATCCTCGAGGTCGGGGTCGACGGCGACACCTGGGTCATCGAGGTCGGTCAGCCCTGGCGCAATGAGCGCGCCGGCCTGAAGGAGGGCGATCTCGCTCCGGGCGTGGAGATCCGGGCGATTGGCGAGCCGGCGGCAGAGCCGGACGCGCGGCGCGTCAAAGCGGAGCGGCTGTTCCTGGGCGATCGCGAGTACGTCCTCTACCCCGAGCGCGACTGAGCGCTTGGACTCGCTGCTCGCCGGCCTCGAGGGCACCGCGGTGGCCCAGAGCCTGCGAAGCTCGCGGTGGCTCTACACGGCAGCCAATGCGGGGCATATCCTTGGCATCGCGCTCTTGATCGGCGCCATCCTGCCGCTCGATCTTCGGCTGCTCGGACTGTGGCGTTCGGTGCCACGCGCGGCGCTCGTGCGTGTCCTCGTTCCGGTTGCTGCGGGTGGACTTGCGCTGGCGATGACGACCGGCGGCCTGCTGTTCGCAGTTCGGGCACGCGAATATGCGGGCATCGGCTTCCTCCAGGCCAAGCTGGCACTGGTCGTGATCGGAGCCTTCGGCGCGCTCGCTCTTCACGCTGCACACGGCTTCCTGCTCGAGCAGGCCAGCGGGCGACGCCTCGCCGGCCATGCTCTCCTGTCGCTGCTCTGCTGGCCCTCAGCGCTCGTCTGCGGGCGCCTCATCGCGTTCGCGGGCGACTGAGCTTCCCCGATCGCCCGCGCAACCCGCCCTGAGAGGGGCTATCGCTGTTGCCCGGTCTTCTGGCCGGACCGGCCACTGTCCCGGCCCGCGCTGGATTCGGCCATGTCGCGCCCGATGTTTGCGGCATCGGAGCCGTGCCCCGGTTTGCCGGCCATGGCGTCTCCGCCCGTCTTGCCCTTCTCCTGCTTGCCGACTTCGTCCATGCCTTGGGCGATGCGCTCCTTGACCTGCTTGTCGTCCGTCATCGACTCCGTCCTTGAGCTGCTGGCCTACCGGGACGAGGTCATTCGCACCGGTGGTCAGGAAAGGCGGACGACGGCCGGTGGTTCCGTTGCCGGGATGGCGAGGCGCCGGGAACCTGTCCTGCGCCGGAGGGGTTGATCTCGCTCGTGCCCGGCGCCTAATTTCCACTCGCCCTTTCCGGGCCGGAGTCCATGATGAAGCCATTCGCGATCGCCGGCGTGCAGATGCATCTGCACCACGGCGACAACCTCGCCGGCATGCACCATCGCCTGCAGCTGCTCATGCACCTCTATCCGTGGGTGCAGATGGCGGTGTTCAGTGAGCTGTGCGTGTTCGGTCCGGCCCTGCAGCGCGCGCAGCGGATGCCCGGCCCCGCCGAGGAGGCGCTGCGGGCCATGGCGCGCGAGTTCGACCTGTGGCTGGTGCCGGGCTCGATGTACGAGAGCCGCGACGGGCGGATCTACAACACCACGCCGGTGATCAATCCGGACGGTGAGGTCATCGCCCGCTACCGCAAGATGTTTCCCTTCGCGCCGCTCGAGGAAGGTGTGGCGCCGGGTGACGAGTTCTGCGTGTTCGACGTGGCGGACGTCGGCAGGTTCGCGGTGCTGAACTGCTACGATCTCTGGTTCCCGGAGACGGCACGCACCGTGACCTCGATGGGGGCGGAGGTGATCCTCCATCCGGTCATGACCCACACCATCGACCGCGACGTCGATCTCAACGTGGCCAAGGCCAGCGCCGCCATGTTCCAGTGTTACCTGTTCGACATCAACGGCCTAGACGCCGGCGGCAACGGCCAGTCCTGCGTGCTCGACCCGTCGGGCCGGGTCGTCCATCAGTGCGGGACGACCGAGGAGCTGGTGCCGGTCGAGATCGATCTCGAGCAGGTCCGCCGCCAGCGCGTACGCGGCATGCGCACCCTCGGCCAGCCGATGAAGAGCTTCCGGGACAGCAAGGTGCGCTTCCCGATCTACGAGCGGCGCGACGGTGATCTGGACTATCTCGACTCGCTCGGTCCGCTCGCCAAGCCGCAGCGGGTCCGGCAGGGCGAGGAGCCCGACGTGATCGAGGCCGTGGCGGCCGAATGATCGAGGTGACGTTCCGGGCGGTCGCCGAGGACCAGCCCGGGACGTTGCTGCTCGATCAGTTCGAGCGCACCTGGCCAGCCTATCGGGCTTGGTATCTTCGCGACGGCGAGGCCGCCAGGCCGACCTTCCTGCAGTGCCGCCGCATGCTGAAGCAGCATCTGCCCGAGCTGGTGCCGGCCTGGGAGCGTCTGGTGCATCTGGTCGGCGGTGGCGATCTCGAGGCGCGCTTTCTCGCCCTTTACGATCCGCCGCCGTTCCTGTTCGCCTGCACCCAGGCACTCTGGACGCACCACACGCCGGCTCTGGTCCGCAACTACGACTACTCCCCGCATCAGTTCGACGGGATGATCCTGCGAACGGCCATGCACGGCACGCCCGTGATCGCGATGAGCGACTGCACCTGGGGCGTGCTCGACGGCCTCAACGGCCACGGTCTCGCCGTCTCGCTGGCGTTCGGTGGTCGGCATCCGGTGGCGCCCGGCTTCGCCATCACCATCGTCCTGCGCTACATCCTGGAGTTCTGCCGCGACGTATCCGAGGCGGTGCAGGTGTTGAAGCGCGTGCCGATCCACCTCGGCTACAATCTGGCGCTGCTCGACCGCGGCGGACGGCATGCCACCGTGTTCGTGGCACCCGACCGTCCGGCCAGGGTCGAGCCCTGGCTGGTCTCGGCCAACCGGCAGGCCGCCGATGCCAGACCGGACGCGCCGAGCGTGCAGGACTCGGCGCTGCGGGAGGCCACGGTGCAGGCACGGCTGTCCGATCCGGCGGCCGGCTTGGTGCAGCTGGTCGACTCGTTCCTGACCGAGCCGGTCTGGCGCGACCCGGCGCGCCATGGCTGGGGCACGCTCTATACGGCCTGCTACCGGCCGCGCGAAGCTGCCATGGCGCTGCATTGGCGCGGCGGCGAGTGGCGGCAGACGCTCGACAGGTTCGAGCCGGGGCGCCGTGTGGTGCCGTTCCCTGCCCACCGTGTCGCCGCGATCGGCCACTGATCGGCGCCGCGCATCGGGCGATCTTGCATTTCGGATTGATCGGCGGGACGGACGCGGCGAAGAAGGGTCGGCGCGGTAGCCCGCGCGCACGGGGGCCCTGCGACACGAGAGGATCGATCCGGATGGCGAACGCGGCGATGCGGTCGGAAGCGGCCGAGACAACCAGCGGGCAGGTCTGGCCGGGCTTCTTCTCGGCGACCCTCGACGACGCGGATCCGGAGGTCGCCGCCGCCGTCAGGGCCGAGCTGGGCCGCGAGCAGCATGAGATCGAGCTGATCGCCAGCGAGAACATCGTCAGCAAGGCCGTGCTCGATGCCCAGGGCTCCGTGCTGACCAACAAATATGCGGAGGGCTATCCTGGCAGGCGCTACTATGGCGGCTGCCAGCATGTCGACGTGGCCGAAGCGCTCGCCATCGACCGGGCCAAGCGGCTGTTCGGCTGCAGCTTCGTCAACGTTCAGCCGCACTCGGGAGCGCAGGCCAACGGTGCAGTGATGCTGGCCCTGGTCAAGCCGGGGGACACCATCCTCGGCATGTCGCTCGACGCCGGCGGCCATCTCACCCATGGCGCGAAGCCGGCCCTCTCGGGCAAGTGGTTCAACGCCGTTCAGTATGGCGTGCGCAAGGAGGACGGCCTGATCGACTTCGATCAGGTCGAGCGGCTCGCCGCCGAGCACAAGCCGAAGCTGATCATCGCCGGCGCCTCGGCCTATTCGCGCTTCATCGACTTCGCGCGTTTCCGGGCGATCGCCGATGCGGTGGGCGCCTACTTCGTGGTCGACATGGCCCACATCGCCGGGCTGGTGGCGGCCGGCGTGCACCCCTCCCCGCTGCCGCACGCGCATGTGGTGACCACGACCACGCACAAGACCCTGCGCGGCCCGCGCAGCGGCATGATCCTCGGCAACGACGAGGAGCTGGGCAAGAAGATCAACTCCGCGGTGTTCCCGGGCCTGCAGGGCGGCCCCCTGATGCATGTGATCGCCGCCAAGGCGGTGGCCTTCGGCGAGGCGCTGCGCCCGGAGTTCAAGCTCTACGCCCAGAGCGTGGTCGCGAACGCCAAGGCGCTGGCGGCGGTGATGATCGAGCGCGGCTGCGCCATCGTCTCGGGCGGCACCGACAATCACCTGATGCTGGTCGACCTGCGGCCCAAGGGCGTGAAGGGCAATGCCGCCGCCGACACGCTCGAGCGCGCCGGGATCACCTGCAACAAGAACGGCGTGCCGTTCGACCCCGAGAAGCCGACGGTCACCTCGGGTATCCGGCTCGGCACGCCGGCAGGCACGACGCGCGGCTTCGGCGTCAGAGAGTTCCAGGACATCGGGCACATGATCAGCGACGTGCTGGACGGGCTGGCCGCGGGCGAGACGGGAGCGATCGAGCGCCGTGTCCTGGGGCGGATGGCCGAGCTCTGCGAGCGTTTCCCGATCTACCGCTGACCGAGGCGGCTATTTCGGCAGCGATTCCAGGAGCCGGGCACGTACCTCGGCGTCGCTGTCTCCAGACGGGCTGCTGCTGACGGCCTCGTCACAGGGGAACTTCCGGGCCATAAAGGTCAGGGCCAGCATCGAGACTGGTAGACCACCGGTGACGACGCCTTCGGCAAGCGATGGCGTCGTTCGCAGCCAATCGGTGAACTCCTTGCGCAGGAGCGGCACATCCAGCACGGCGGCACGCTCTCCGCTGAGGCAGAACATGACGCCCGTGCCCTCTCCAAGCACCTCGTTCAACACCACCAAAGTCTCGAACGTCCCTGCAAGCTCGTTCTCGGCTGCATCGCGCGCGTCTGGCTGCTCAAGCGCCAGCAGGTAGCCATCACCCGTGGTCAGATCGATCGCGTGCGCTGCCCCACTCAGGGTGATCAGACAGACACCCAACAGCCAGCCGCTCGCCTCGCGATATCGCATGATCAGTCGCCTCGTTGCAGTCGCCGTTCAGCACGGCGAAGACGGTCGACATCGTCCTCGGAGCCGCTCACGAGAGCGCGAAGCTCGGGGAAGCGATTCAGCCTGAGCGCTTGACGCAAGGCGTCCTGGGGCCGATCGCGGAAATACGACAAGAACTCCAGGTTGGCCCGCTCACGCGCCGTGCGGTCGAGCAGCTTGCCGAACTTCAGCGCCATCGGCCAACGGAACGGCGCAAACATCGGTGCATGCGGATCAGCCCGCAGCGACAGATCGAGCGCGTCCGCCGCACTCGGCAAATCGCCCGAACGCTCGTACAGGCCAGCCAGCATGAACCAGGCACGAGGCTGGCCGGGCGCGAGGGCAAGCGATTGTCTTAGATGAGCTTGGCCAACCGACAGGAGCTCATCCGCCGACGACGGGCTTTGATCAATCGAGCCCGCAAGCGCGACGCTGAGGTAAGCCAAGGCCATGTGGCTTTCCGGTTGAGCCAGCACCGCGAGAGCCGCAAGTTGAGCGTCGACCGCCCGCAGCAACCCCGCATCGTTCGGCCGGATACCTGCCTCCACGAGCTCCAGCGCCGCTGCTCCCGGCATACGCGCAAGCTCCGCCCTGAGGCGGGGCACGGCGGGGATGGCTAAGCAAGCGGCCAAAAACAAAGAGGCCCCGATGTTGACCATCGAGGCCACCCGCCCGGCCGGCGCCGGGCGCTGGACGCCGACCAGAGTCAGGACGGGCTGACCACGGCTCCCCCACCGCACTGCACGGAATTGACGCCGCTAGCCTTGGTCCCACCCAGGCCGCAATCGATGGCAGCCGGAATGCTCGGCCCACCGCTCTGGGCGAACTGGACGCGGACCTTCATCAGGGCGTCGATGATGGCAGCGATCTCAGCCCCATTGGAGCGAAAGTGGATGAAGCTCTTGCTAGTATCCACCGACTTCCGATTGGGATCGCTCCAGTCGATCTTGTTCCCGTTCTTGTCGCGCTTGGTCATCCAGAACGAGACACCGTTCGATTTCTTGTTCAGCAGCTTGCGCACCGAGGCGAGCTTGTAAGCCGCTTTGAAGTCGGCCAGAGAGATCTTGGTGACCACCGTCTGGGAGTGCGCGGTCGGGGTGGGCAGCACGACGGCGAGCGAAGCACCCGCAATCAGACCTACCGCAAGCAGTCCGCCTAGGCGTGTCATGGCGTTCCTCCAGCTAACTGGGCCGAACCTAACTGCCGCATTGCGGCGTGGCAAGCCACTATGTGCGGTTGGGTAGAAAAAGGAATCGGGCCCGCCCAGCGTTAACGGGACGTTATCTCGGCCGAGCTACGCTCCAGCCGGCATATCGCAACGAGGCCCAGGCATGCAGGACGAGGGACATCAGGAGGAGGGCACGTGGAACCGGGCTCGCGCGGCGGTTTCAGCCCTCGCGACGCTCGGTCTGGCGCCAACCCCGGAAAACTACCGCATCTGGTATGTTCACCTCGCGGGTGAGGATGCCGCCCTGTCGCAGACCCTGCTCCAGATGGAGGGTTCGGGCGAACGGATCGACGATGATCGCTGTGCCGAGATCTACGAGCGGTTCTTCATGCGCGCCGCGGAGGAGCGCGTGCTGTTGGCCGCCGGCAAACGCCTGAGCGAGCTTGCTCTCGAGCTCAACAGAGAGGTCGCCAGCTTCGGCGGCGAGACCGCCACGTTCACCTCCTCGCTGACCCGGGCGCAGCAGCAGGTGACCGCGGCCTCGACCGGTGATCGCATCCGCTCGATCGTCGCCGTGATGATCGCCGAGACCCAGCGGATGGGTGAGCTGGCGCTGCGCGTCGAAGGCAATCTCCGCGCCAACATGGAGGAGATCGAGAGCCTCCGCCGGGACCTGCAGACCGCCTGGAGCGAGGCGCGCACGGACGGCCTCACCGGCATCGCCAATCGCAAGCACTTCGACCAGGCGCTGAGGCTGGCAGCCGCACAGGCGCTCGGCCAGGACAGCGCCGCCAGCCTGCTGCTCGCCGACATCGACCATTTCAAGCGCTTCAACGATGTTCACGGCCACCTGCTGGGCGATCAGGTGCTCCGGCTGGTGGCGAGCCTGCTGAAGAACCACGTGAAGGGCCAGGACCTCGTCGCGCGCTATGGTGGCGAGGAGTTCGCCGTGATCCTGCCGGCAACCCGCCTCGCGGACGCGGCCAGGCTGGCCGAGCGGCTGCGCGAGATCGTGGCGTCGAAGCGGGTGCAGCTTCGCGATCGGGGCCAGCTGCTCGGCCAGGTCACGCTCTCTATCGGTGTCGCCGAGTTCCGGGGCGGCGAGCGCTGCGCCGACTGGATCGCGCGCGCGGATGCCGCGCTGTACGAGGCCAAGCGGGCCGGCCGCAATCGCGTGGTTGCGGCGGGCGGTGCGGCTACGGGTCCTGTTGCGGGGAAGCTCGCGATGCCCACCGCCACCTGAGCCGCCTTGCGGATACCGGCATCCGGAACGACGACCTCACGCCGCGGTGGAGCGCAAGCAAAGCCATCGTCCCGCCCGCGCCAGCTTGGAGGCGTGCCCTCCGCCTCACCTATTGAGCTGCCGCATCCGCCCTCATTCCGCAGTGGATGACCGCTCTTCCCTGTCCCCTCGCGACATGCCATAGCTTGCGCGCCGGGTGCGTGGCGCGGCAGCGCTACGGCCGATTGACCGGCCAAAGCAGGGAGGGTTCGATGCGGCAACTGTTGATGTGCTCAGCGGCGATCGCTGCGCTTGCCTGGACGGTCGGTGCCGCCCAGTCCGACGACAACATGTCGAAGCTCTCGAACATGCAGGCGACCAGCACCAGCATGGCGGCGTTCGAGCCGGTGCCGCAGACGGGCGCCAATGCCGATCAGCTGCGCAAAAACCTGGAGCGGATCAAGCTGCCGCCCGGCTTCAAGATCAACCTTTATGCGGTCGTGCCGGACGCGCGACACATGGCGGTCGGCCCTCAGGGCGTGGTGACCTTCGTCGGCACGCGCAAGGATGCCGTCTGGGCGGTGACCGATCGGAACAAGGACGGCACCGCGGACGAGGTGAAGCGGTTCGCGCCGTCGCTGACATTCGTCATCCCGAACGGCGTCTGCTTCTCGAAGGACGGCTTCCTCTATGTCGCAGAGCGCAATCGCGTGCGCGTATTCCCGGCGGCCGAGTTCTTCTATGAGAGCCCGGATGTCGCGGTCGGCGACGTGATCAAGGACGGCGAGCTGATCCCCGGTGCCGACGAATCCTACAACCACACGGCGCGAGTCTGCGTGATCGGCCCCGACAAGAAGATGTACATACAGCTCGGCCAGCCGTTCAACGTGCCCCCCAAGGAGAAGGTGGCGCCGTTCAAGGAAGCCGGCATCGGCGGGATCATCCGCGTGGACCAGAACGGTGCCAACCGCGAGGTCTATGCGACCGGCCTGCGCAATCCGGTCGGCTTCGACTTCAATCCGGCCACCGGCGAGCTATGGACCAACGACAACCAGGTCGACGGCATGGGCGACGATATCCCGCCGGGAGAGCTGAACCGGATCACCGCTGCCGGGCAGGAGTTCGGCTTCCCCTGGTATGGCGGCGGCCACGTCCGCACCAACGAGTTCAAGGACAGCGAGCCGCCGGCGGACGCCGTCTTCCCGGTGGTGGAGACGACCGCGCATGCGGCTGATCTCGGCATCGTCTTCTACACCGGCAGCAAATTCCCGGAGAAGTACAAGAAGGGCGTCTTCACCGCCCAGCACGGCTCCTGGAACCGCACCACCCCCGCCGGCGCCCGCGTGCTGTTCACCCCACTGAACGACGACGGTACCCCGGGCGAGCAGGAGGAGTTTGCCTCGGGCTGGCTGACCGAGGACGGCGAGTATATCGGGCGGCCGGTCGCCTTGACCCAGCTGCGCGACGGCTCGCTGCTGGTGTCGGACGATTTTGCCGGCGCGGTCTACCGCATCTCCTACGAAGGCTGACCGGCGCGCGGACCTTCCATCCCCATCGTCACTGCCGACAAGTAGCCAGCATGCGTTCCGTACTCTCCTCTGCGTGCCTGCTGGCGCTCGTCGCCGTGGTGCCGGGCCTCGCGACCGCCGCCGATCCGGCGGCGGTCGCCGCCGGCAAGAAGAAGGCGGCGACCTGCGCCGTTTGTCACGGGCTCGACGGGCTGAGCAAGAACCCCGAGGCGCCCAACCTCGCGGGTGACAATCCCGAGTACCTCATCAAGCAGCTCAAGGCGTTCCAGTCCGGCGCGCGCCAGAACGATCAGATGTCGATCATGGCGCAGAGCCTGAGCGAAGAGGACATGCGCAACCTCGCCGCCTGGTATTCGAGCATCAAGGTGTCGGTCGAGCTGCCGCAGTGAGGGACTGAGCGGCCGCCTTTGCGGTCGCGACGGGTCAGCCTCGACCGGAGTGACCCGGTCGCAGCCTCAATATGTGCCGCTCGATCTCCCGTTCGAGCTCGCCTTGCGTCCCGGAGAGCAGGACGTCGCGCAGCCCTCGGTGCTGCTCGACCAGATCGCCGGCACCCTGTTCGCTGCGGAACTCGCGGCCGAACACGATCAGGACGTGGCGGGCCAGGGCCTCCCACAGCATTTCGACCAGAGGGTTCGCCGCCGCCTGGATCATGCAGCGGTGGAACTCCAGATCAGCCTTGCCGGCGGCGAGCCATTCCCCGTGCTCGGCCCGCCGGCCCATCTCCCGGATCAGCCGGTCCAGGACGGCGCGGCGTTCGGGCTCCTCGCGCAGCCTTGCCGCGGCATCGTGTAGGGCCAGACGCTCCAGCGCCAGTCGCGCCTCGCAGATCTGACCGGTCCGGCGCTCGTCGAAGCCGACGATCACGGCGCCCCGACGCGGCGTCACCGCGAGGATGCCCTGCGCCTCGAGCAGCTTCAGCGCCTCGCGCAGCGGCATCCGGCTGACGCCCAGCACCTGCGCGATCTCCGTCTCGATCAACCGCTGGCCGGGCTGCAGGGCATGGCTCGCGATCGCGTCGACCAGATGCTCGGCGATCCGCGCCGCGAGGCTTTCCGAGCCGATCGGCTCGAGTCCGGCGGCGGGCGCGGGGTGGGCCAGGGCTTGCATGTCGTTTGTATACAGTCTTCTTGTCGACGAAGCGAGCCTATGGCACGTTCCTCGTGGCCGGCGCAAATCCGGCCCAACAACGGGAGGTCAAGATGCGATTCGGCACGATGCACCGCACATGGATGGCCGGCGTGGCGTTGGTGCTCATGGGTCTCGCCGGCGGCGTGGAGGCGGCCTCAACCGCGGTGCCCGACCCCGCCTCGAGCCCGACCGTGGCCGCGATCAAGGAGCGTGGCGCCCTGCGGGTCGCCGCCATCGGCGAGTTCCCCTGGCTGCCCGAGAACACCACCGGCAGCGGGCCGCAATATTCGGGACCAGCCTGGGTGCTGGCCGAGGAATATGCGAGCCGGCTCGGCGTGCCGCTGGAGGTGGTGCCGGTCAGCCACGAGACCAAGGTGCCGATCCTGGCGACCGGCGACGCCGACATCAGCATCGCGCCGCTCGCGGTCACGCCCAAGCGCCAGGAGGTCGTCGACTTCATCGTCTATTCGAAGTCGTCCTTGTGCCTCTTCGGCAAGGCCGACAATCCGAAGCTGAAGGATGTGAAGGATGTCGACGGGCTGAACCGTGAGGACATCACCATGGCCTATTTCAGCGGCACGCCGCCGGAGACCTGGGCGCCCAGCCGGTTCCCCAAGATGCAGTTCCGCGCGGTCGCGGGCTCAGGCGCCAACGCGCCGGTCGAGGAGGTGATGAGCGGCCGCGCCGACATCGCCTCGATCGACAATGTGGCTTGGCCGCAGCTGGAGAAGCAGGTGGCGGGGCTGGTCGTGTTCCCGTCCGGCGAGGCCTGCCTGGAGAGCAACGAGATGGCCACCCCGGTCGGTCTCGCCGTCGACAAGAAGGACGCCAGGTTCCGCGACTGGCTGCAGGCGGTCTATGACGAGGTGAAGGACAAGGTGCGCGCCGAGGAGCATCGCATCCTCAAGGAAGGCGCCTGAGGCTCTGAGTCCGGGTCGCGGTCTCGCCCGACCCGGACGGACCGCCCATGGACATCGCCCTCGCACCGCTCTGGAACGGGCGCTGGTTCCTGCTGCAGGCGCTCGGCGTCACGGTCGCGATCAGCCTCGCCTCGATGGCGCTCGGTCTCGCGATCGGCATCGCCTGCGGCACCGCGCGTACCTACGGCCCCCGCTGGCTCGACCGGGGGCTCGGCTTCTACGTCGATTCCATGCGCTCGATCCCGGTCCTGGTCGTCCTGGTCTGGACCTATTTCGCCTTCCCGCTCCTGGTCGGCCGGTCGGTCGACGCCTTCACCGCGGCAACGGTAGCGCTCGGCTTCCATCTCGGCGCCTATGTCGCCGAGACCATCCGTGCCGGCCTCACCTCGGTGCGCCCCGGGCAGATGCGGGCCGCGCTGGCGCTCGGCATGAGCCCGGCCCAGGCGATCCGGACCATCATCCTGCCGCAGGCGCTGATCCGCATGCTGCCCAATCTCGGCTCGTTGCTGGTGATCGCAGTCAAGGACAGCGCCATCGCCTCGGTGGTGGCGGTGCCGGAGCTGATGCGGCAGTCGCAGATCCTGGCCGGCCGGACCTACCGGCCGTTCGAGATCTACACCGCCGCGATGCTGGTCTATTTCTGCCTATGCTATCCGGTGGCACGGATCGTCGACCGGATCTACCGGCGCCTGGCTCCATTGGGCGCCTCGTGACCTTCGACTGGTCGGTCGTCACTGGCAATCTGCCGCTGCTGCTGCAGGGTGCCGGCGTCACCGTCCTGCTCACCGTCATCACCATGGTGCTGGCGGTCCCGGGCGGCCTCCTCCTCGCGGCGTTGCGGCTGATGCCCTGGGCGCCCGCGCGCCTGCTCGCCACCGCCTTCGTCGAGTTCTTCCGCGCCACCCCATTGATCCTCCAGCTCTACTGGGCCTTCTACGTGCTTCCGGCCTTCTTCGACGTCCGGCTCTCGGCCTGGGGCACGGCGATCGTCGGCCTCGCCTGCAACGTGTCGGCGTTCAACTCCGAGACCTTCCGCGCTGGCATCCAGTCGATCCGCCAGGGCCAGTGGAACGCGGGTCGAGCGCTCGGCATGAGCGACGCCCAGGTCTTCCTTCGCATCGTGCTGCCGCAGGCGGTCTTCCGCGTCCTGCCGGCCCTGGCCACCACCTGGGTGTCGCTGTTCAAGGACACCTCCCTGGTCTCGGTGATCGCCGTCGCCGACCTGTCCTACGTCGCCCTACGGCTCCGTGCCGAGAGCTACCGCATCCTCGAGGTGCTGACGGCGATGGCCGTACTCTACTGGCTGATGGGCTATCCCCAGGCGAAGCTGTGCGACTGGATCCACCGCCGCTGGCGGACGGTCGAATGAGCGCGCGGGTCGGCGCCGACCGGCCGCCATTGCTGGTGTGCGAGGCGGTGGCGAAGGACTATGGCGCGCACCGGGCGCTCGACGGCGTGTCGCTCGCCATCCACCCGGGCGAGGTGGTCTGCCTGATCGGTCCCTCCGGCTCCGGCAAGTCCACGCTCCTGCGCTGCATGAACGGCCTCGACCCGATCGACGGCGGCCGCGTCCTGTTCGAGGGCCGGCCAGTGGTCAGCGGCAGCCGCGAGGTGCGCGCGACACGCCGGCGCATGGGCATGGTGTTCCAGAACTTCGAGCTGTTCCCGCATCTGACCGTGCTCGCCAACGTCACCATCGGCCCGCGCACCGTGCTCGGCGCCGAGCGGGCGGCGGCAGACACGCAGGCGCTGACGCTGCTCGGCAAGGTCGGGCTCGCGGAGCACTCGGCCAAGCATCCCGCCCAGCTCTCCGGCGGCCAGCAGCAGCGCGTGGCGATCGCCCGCGCCCTGGCGATGCGCCCCGACCTGATGCTGTTCGACGAGCCGACCTCGGCACTCGACCCCGAGACGATCGGCGAGGTGCTGGCGGTGATGAAGACGCTCGCCGACGAGGGCATGACCATGGTCGTGGTCACCCACGAGATGGATTTCGCCCGCCGCGTCGCGGACTGGGTGGTGGTGTTCGACCATGGCCGGCTGATCGAGGAAGGGCCGCCGCGGCGGATCTTCGAGGCGCCGCTGGTCGCGCGCACGCGCGAATTCCTGAGCCACCTCGGCTGGCACGGCGAGGGGCTTGCGACCCCAGGGAGGCTGTGATGCGGGATCTGGAGATCGAGCGGGCGGAGGTCTTCGTCGTCGGGCCGGAGACCGAGCGCTATGCCTGGGCCGAAGGCATGAGCGAGCAGTTCATGGCCAACACCGTCCTGCGCCTGACCACGCGCGGCGGGCTCGAGGGCGTGGCGGGTGCTGCGATGTGCAGCTCCCACTGCTTCGACCGCTCGGTCGCCGAGACGCTGCGCTATCTCCTGCCCGAGGTCATGGGACGCTCGCCCCTGGAGCGGGAGGCGCTCTGGTACCGGCTGCGGACCCTGAACACGCCGCTGGTGCCGCAGGCCCACTCGCTCGTCGACATCGCCCTTTGGGACCTCGCCGCCAAGGCCGCCGATCTGCCGCTCTGGCAGTTCCTGGGCGGTGCCCGCGACCGCGTCCCGGCCTATGCCAGCACGCCCATGCTGGCCGATACGGAGGCCTATCTCGACTATGTCGCCGAGCGCGAGGCGGAAGGGTTCCGGGCGGTCAAGTTCCATTGCTGGTGCGAGCCCGGGCGCGACCTGCCGATGGTCGAGGCCGTGCGCGGCCGGTTCGGGCCGGAGCGGATGGCGCTGATGCTGGACGTCGAGCAGCGCTACGACCGGCATCAGGCCAGGGCCGCGGCGCGCCGGCTCGAGCCGCTGGCGATGACCTGGTTCGAGGCGCCGACGCTCGACAGCGATCTCGCGGGCTATGCCGAGCTGACCCGCTCGACCTCGGTGCCGATCCTGCCCGGCGGCAACACCGTGCTCGACCTCGCCCAGATCCGGCTGGGGCTGGCGATGGGCGCCTGGAGCATGGCGCGGGTCGACGTCACCATCGCCGGCGGCATCACGCCGGTGCGCAAGGTCATGGGGCTGGCCGAGGCGCACAACACGAGCTGCGAGCTGCAGTGCTGGGGCTACACCTTGACGCAGGCGGCGAACCTGCACGTCATGCAGGCCTACACGAATTGCGGCTGGTTCGAGCAGCCCGCCCCCTACGAGGCGTTCGAGCATGGCTCGCTCGACGTGATCCGCCCCGATGCCCAGGGCATGGTGCGGGTGCCGGACGGCCCCGGCCTGGGCTTGAGAATCGATTGGCCCGCCATCGAGCGGGCCACGATCCTCGGCTACACGCTGGGCCCCGAGGGGGCGTGACCGGCGCAGGCGGCCGGCCACGAGGGGCCGGTCAGCCCTGGCGCGCCTTGAAGCGCGGGTTGGTCTTGTTGATGATGTAGATGCGGCCCTTGCGCCGGACCATGCGGCAGTCCTTGTGGCGCCCCTTGGCCGTGCGCAGCGAGTTGCGGATCTTCATGGCAGGTCTCCGGCCGGCGCTACTTCTTGCGCCGGAAATTCTGGAAGCGTCGGTTGAACTTCTCGACCTGGCCACGCTCGAGCACCTGCAGCGAGCCGCCGGTCCAGGCGGGGTGCGACTTGGGATCGACGTCCAAGGTCATCGTGTCACCCGGCTGGCCCCAGGTCGACCGCGTCTTGAAGCTCGACCCGTCGGTCATCACCACGTTGATCTCGTGGTAGTCGGGGTGGATGTCGGGTTTCACGGCTCTTTACCTCTCGAAAAAGCCGCCGGTATATAGCTGCGGGCTGCGTCCGACTCAAGGGGCGCGGCGCGGGAGAGCTTTTCCCCGCGGTCGATCGCACCGAAAGGGTGGCGGATGGAGCAAGGGGCCCGATCGCTGGCGCGACTGGGTGGCCAGCGGGCAGGCAGCCGAGACCTCGGCCAGCTGCGGCGGCTCGCGGCCTATCTTCGTCCCTATCGCGGCCATGTCGCCGGCGCCCTGGCGGCGCTGGTCCTCGCCTCGGCGGCGGTGCTGTCGATGGGCGTGGGGCTGCAGCATCTGATCGACGGCGGTTTCGCCGCCGGCCGGCCGGGTGCCCTGAACCACGCGATCGAGGCGGTGGCGCTGGTCATCCTCGCCCTGGCGGTCGCGACCTATCTGCGCTCCTATCTGGTCACTTGGCTCGGCGAGCGCGTGGTCGCCGACCTGCGCCGCGACGTGTACGGGCATGTCCTGCGGCTCTCGCCGGGCTTCTTCGAGGTGACCCGCACCGGCGAGGTGCTCTCCCGGCTCGCCACCGACACGAGCGTGATCCAGACCGTGATCGGCTCCAGCGTCACCCAGGCCCTGCGCAACCTGCTCCTGGTGCTGGGCGGCCTCGTGCTGCTGGTGGTCACCAACCCGCGCCTGAGCGGCTTCGTGCTGGTCGTGGTGCCGTTGGTGGTGGTGCCGCTCGTGGTGATCGGGCGCCGCGTCCGGCGCCTCTCGCGGGCGGCGCAGGATCGCGTCGCCGACGTCTCCGGCGCCGCCGAGGAGACCATCAACGCCATCCGCACCGTCCAGTCCTTCGCCCAGGAGGACCGCGAGGCGGCACGCTTCTCGGCGGCGACCGAAGCCGCCTTCACCGCCGCCACGCACTATGCCAGCGCCCGGGCGCTGATGGGTGCGCTCAGCATCGCTTTCGTGTTCGGCGCCATCGCCGTCGTGCTCTGGCTCGGCGGCCGCGACGTGCTGGCGGGGCGCATCACCGCCGGCGAGCTGTCGGCCTTCGTGTTCTACGCCACCGTGGTCGCCAGCGCCTTCGGCGGGCTGAGCGACGTGTTCGGCGATCTGCAGCGCGCGGCCGGCGCCACCGAGCGCCTGTTCGAGCTCCTGGACGCGCCGGCCGAGATCACCGCACCCACGCAGCCGACGCCCCTGCCCGCGCACAGCGCTGGTGCCCTGCGCTTCGAGCAGGTCGGCTTCGCCTATCCGTCGCATCCCGACCGGCAGGTGCTGGAGGAGCTGGACCTCGAGGTCCGGCCCGGCGAGACGGTGGCCCTGGTCGGCCCGTCCGGGGCCGGCAAGACCAGCGTGTTCCAGCTCCTGATGCGCTACTACGACCCGAGCCGCGGCCGGATCCTGTTCGACGGCGTGCCGATCACCGAGCTGGAGCCGTGCGCCTACCGCGCCCGCATCGGCCTCGTGCCGCAGGAGCCGGTGGTCTTCTCGGCCGACGCCTGGGCCAACATCCGCTACGGCCGGCCCGAGGCGAGCGACGCCGAGGTGCGCGCCGCCGCCGATGCCGCCGCCGCGAGCGAGTTCCTCGACCGTCTGCCCGAGGGCTTCGCCACCTTCCTGGGCGAGAAGGGCGTGCGCCTGTCCGGCGGCCAGCGGCAGCGGATCGCGATCGCCCGCGCCATCCTGTGCGATCCGGCCGTGCTGCTGCTCGACGAGGCGACCAGCGCTCTCGACGCCGAGAACGAGCGTCTCGTCCAGCTGGCGCTCGAGCGGCTGATGCAGGGCCGCACCTCGCTGGTGATCGCGCACCGCCTGTCGACCGTCCTCAAGGCCGATCGGATCGTCGTGCTCGACGAGGGTCAGGTGGTCGAGCAGGGCCGCCACGAGGACCTGCTCGGCCGCGGCGGTCTCTACGCCCGCCTGGCCGAGCTCCAGTTCGCCAGCGGCGAGGCGGCGTAGCCACCGCATCCGGGCCTCAGCCGAAGGCGGGGTCGACCTCCGCCCAGGCGGCGGCGAACTCCTCCCGCAGGCCCTCCAGGATCGCGGGGTCGCGCCCGGGCTCGGCGCGGCGGGCGGCGTGCTCGGCCATGATCGCCGCGCGCAGGACGGCGATGCGCTGCGGCACCGGCTCGTCGGGGGTGTAACGCAGCTCGGGCGGGGCCGCGTCGTCGTTGGCCGGCAGCGGGCCGGGGTCGTCAGGTTCGTTTCGTAGATTGTCGTCAGGTTCGTTTCGCGGGCGTTCGCCGAGTTCGGACGTGCCGTGCCATAAATCGTTCGTGTATTTTTGCCCCTCCGCCACGCGCTCCCCGGGTTCGCCCGTGCGCGCCGCCTCCTTCCTGAGCGTGCGCAGCTCGGCGAGGCAGCTCTTGATCTCGCGGCCGATCTGCGCCTGCTGGCCGCGGACGGCGTTGAAGCGGCGGATGTCGAAGGTGGTCAGGGGATCGGCCTCCGTCCACTGGTAGCCGTGCGCGGGCGGGCGGATCTTCGGGGCGGCGTCGAACAGGGCGACCTCGATCCGCTCGGCGCGCTCGCCCTTCCAGAAGGCGATGGCGAGCCGCCGCGCCAGCCGGGCCTCGATCTCGCTCGTGGCGCCGACCTCCTCGGTCAGGTGGGCGATCAGCGCCTCCAGATCGTCGGGCACCTCGTCCTCGAGCACGAGATGGCGCATGGCGCAGAGACCATGCTGGAGCGCGTTGCGCGAGGCCTTGGCCTTGCCCGCGGGCGTGACCGGGCCGTGCGAGCGGGCGCCGTTGCGGCGCGACGCCTCGATCTGGGCGGGGGAGCGGGTGACGGCCATGGCGGTGATCCGGAGCTGCGGCAGGTCGGCGCGCAGGATAGCACATCCGGGAATATCATCCTAGCACGATGCGCAGCCGCGCTGACGAATCGGTAACGATCCTCAGCCTATCGTGGGGATGGTGGACCAGGCGCCGCGGCGAGCCGGCAGCCCGAGCGCAGCGTGGGCGGGCGGCGCGGCAGGGTCAGGGAGACGGCGGCGCGGGGGAAGAACGGGGCCGGTGGAGGGGACGGATCGGGGAAGCGGAAAGGGAGGCGCGGCCCGGGGCTGCGGCGGGAAGGTGTCGGCGGTGACGGCCCGTGGAGGCGGAAAGGGAAGCTCGGGCCAGGGCTGGCTCGGGAGGTGGCGGTGGCTTGGGGCGCGGGGAGCGGGATGGTCGGGGCCGGGCGCCTGGCGTGAGGAAATCGCCAGCGCAGGCCCGGGCTGACGCACGGGTGGACCGGAGCGGCTGCGCCAACGGGCGAGGCCGGGAACGCGCGGCAGGCGGCGACCGGGAGCGAGGCCGCCGACGCCCCGAGGCACGGGAGCGCCGCCGCGGGTGATCGAGCGCGAGCCCGAGGCGGCGAGGCCGGACGGACGAGCCCTCGGCCCTGCCCCGACGTCGGGCATGCGACGGCAGCGGCCGGCCGCTTCGCGGATCGGCAACGATGCTCGGGCATTCTGCCGGACGGTGGACCAGGAGCTGCGGGGAACCGGGAGACAGGCGTGGAGAGGGCCCCGGGTCGACGGCACGGGCCGGGGCCGTCGCCGGGCCGACGCGACGCGACGCGGGCCCATGGGCGGTGAAGCGACGCGTCGTTGCGGCGCCGTCCGCGCGGCGCACGGCTCGGTGCCCGGCCATGCCGGGAGCGAAGGCGATGCTCGGCCGGGGCCGGTGGCGCCAAGTCGCGGCTCGTGGTCGACGGGTGCTGGAGCATGTGCGAGGTGACCCGACCTGCTCAAGCTTTCTTGGAGCCCATCGGCCTTTGGCCTAATCGAGGCCGAGCGCCTCCGCCCGCCGCGGCAACGCTCTGGAGGTGCTTGCGTCAGGAGTTGGTACGGTGCGACTGGTACGGTGCGACCGATGACGAGCGGCGGCGGCGATTCGAATCCGGCACGGCCCGGGCCGAGCCTCGCCGATCTGTCGCCCGCCTATTTCGGTCTGGTCATGGCCACCGGGATCGTGTCGCTCGCAGCCGCCATGATGGAGCATCCGAGCCTCGCGCTCGGATTGTTCCATCTCAACATCGGGCAGTTTGCCGTTCTGTCCCTGCTGTACGGCCTGCGGGCCTGGCGCTACCCACGCCGGTTCTTCGGCGACATGTGCGCCCATCTCACCGGGCCGGGCTATTTCACCATGGTGGCCGGCACCGGCATTCTGGCGAGCCAGTTCCTGGTCCTCGACGGGAATGTCGCGGTGGGCACGGCGTTGTGGCTGCTGGCCGTCCTTCTGTGGCTCTGCCTGACCTACACCATCTTCACCGCCATCACCGTGCGGCGTGAGAAGCCCACTCTCGAGCAGGGCATCAATGGGAGCTGGCTGCTGGCGGTGGTGGCGACGCAGGCGCTGTCGGTCTCCAGCGCGCTGCTGGCGGCGCGCATCGGCCAGCCCTACCGGCTCGAGCTCAATCTGCTGGCCCTGTCCATGTGGCTGTGGGGCGGCATGCTGTATATCTGGATGATGTCGCTCATCTTCTATCGCTTTGCGTTCTTCCGCCTGTCGCCGGCTGATCTGGCGCCGCCCTACTGGATCAACATGGGGGCGATGGCGATCTCTACCTTGGCGGGATCCCTGCTGATCCTGAATGCGCCGCACGCACCCAATCTGATGTCCCTGCTGCCGTTCCTGAAGGGCTTCACGGTCCTCTACTGGGCGACCGGCACCTGGTGGATACCGATGCTCCTGCTGCTGGGGGTCTGGCGCCACGGCTTCGAGCGCTTTCCGTTGCGCTACGACCCCCTCTATTGGGGGGCGGTGTTCCCGCTCGGCATGTACGCCGCCTGCACCCGGCAGATGGAGCGGGCCATGGATCTCGGCTTCCTTGCGGCCCTGCCCCGCCTGTTCCTCTGGACCGCGCTGGCGGCATGGGCGGTCACCTTCCTCGGCATGCTGCACGCGCTCGCGCGCATCCTGCGGCCGGGCCCGGGACGGCGCGCGCAGCCGCGCGGCCCCGGATGACGGCCATCGACCGTGGGCGCATGCCAGGCCCGCGGTCAGCCCTCGCCGATGCCGTCCAGGGCGTCAGACGTGCCGGACATGGGTGCGGTCGAGCTCACCGATGCTGCCCACACCGCAGTGCAGGACGGTATCGACGGTCTCGGTGTGGAAATAGCCGATGACGCTGTCCACGCCGCTGGCACCGCCGAGCGTCAGCCCGTACATGAGCGGGCGGCCGATGGCGACGGCATCCGCGCCGCGCGCCAGCGCCTTGACCACGTCGGTGCCGCGCCGGATGCCGCTGTCCATGATGATCGGCACCTCGCCCTTCACCTCCTCGGCGATCGGCGCCAGCACCGTGATCGCCGCCGGCGTGCCGTCGAGCGCGCGGCCGCCGTGATTGGACACCTGCACCGCGCCGGCGCCGGCCGCGATGGCGGCGCGCGCGTCCTCCGGCCGCGTGAGGCCCTTCGCCACCACGGGCAGACCGGTGAGGTTGCGGATCATCTCGACATCGGCCCATGACAGGTCGGTCTTGAACCTGGTCTGTCGTCCCGGCGGGAAATTGCCATAGGGCAGCCACGGACGCGGCTTGCCGAGGCGCTCATACTCGTCCGACGAGCCCTGGCCGATGGCGTCGACGGTGAGGATGATCGCCTTGAAGCCCGCGGCCTTGGCGCGCTGGAGCAGCTCGCGGGAGAAGCCCTCGTCGACATCGAGATAGATCTGAAACCATTTCGGCCCCTGCGAGGCCCGGGCGATGTCCTCCAGGCTGGCCGTCGAGGCGCTGGACACGCAGAGCAGACCGCCCGATTTGGCGGCGCCCCGCGCCGTGGCCAGCTCGGCGGCCGGATGGTGCAGGCCGTGGCTGCCGAAGGGCGTGACGATGAACGGATGCGGCAGGCGTTCGCCAAGCAGCGTGACCGAAAGGTCGATCTGGTCGCGAACGATGCCCCGCATGCGGTGGGGCGTGAAGAGATAGTCGTCCCAGGCCCTCTGGTTCTCCCGCAACGTCCATTGTCTGCCGGAGCCGTTGGCGACGAAGACATAGGTGCCTTCGCTGTAGACCCTTCTCGCCTCCGCCTCGAGGACGTCGATATTGAAGACCTCGAACGACTTGTCGATGCCCTTGCGGACGATGTCGAGGGGCTCGGTGCCGGCTTCTTCCGGCACCTGCGCCCAGGTGGCGCCCGAGGCGAGCAGGGACGTGGCGGTCACGCCCGCGACCGCGCCCTTGAGAGTGTTCCTGCGCGACAGACCACGGCCGATCGGGTCCGGTCGCGTCACTGCGGCCATGTCTTGCATCGCCCTCTCCATATCCGGCATTGGCATCGGGACGGACACCCGGACGCTCCGTCGGCGAGCGGAAGCGCCCCGGCTCAACCAAGCCAGGGACCGGTGGGTTCCAGGAACGATGGAACGTGCCCGTCAGGCCGGGCACGCTCCGGGATCACCAGGTGATCGAGCCGGCCATGCCGGCTGCTCGCCGGCAGGCGACGGCCTAGCCTTCGCCCATGCCCTCGGCCGGCTTGGACGCGCTGCCCTCGCGCACCTTGCGCTCGATGCGGCCGCCGACCTCGGCGTCGATGCTCTTCCAATAGTCGAAGGCGCGGCCCAGCACCGGCTCGCGGACGCCGCCGAGCAGGCTGCCGGCGACCTGATCGACCAGCTTCGCCCGCTGCGCGTCGTCGAACACGTCGCGGACCAGATTGCCGGGCTGGCCGAAATCGTCGTCATTGCCGCGCAAGGTGTAGGCGCTGCGCACCATCTCGCCGTCGGCCTCCCAGCCGTCGGCCACCGGGCCGGTGGCGTCGGCCCACTCGCGCCCGCCGCTGTTGGGCACATAGACCGGCTCGCTGCCGCTGTGGTGGTAGGCCATCTGGCCGTCGAACATGTAGGTGTTCACCGGCACCTTGGGCCGGTTCACCGGCAGCTGATGGAAGTTGGTGCCGATGCGGTTGCGCTGCGCGTCGTTGTAGGCGAAGGCGCGGCCGAGCAGCATCTTGTCCGGCGACAGGCCGATGCCGGGCACGGTGTTGCCGGGCGAGAACGCCGCCTGCTCGATCTGGGCGAAGAAGTTCTCCGGATTGCGGTTGAGCGTCATCGTGCCGACCCGGATCAGCGGGTAGTCGGCATGCGGCCAGATCTTGGTCAGGTCGAACGGGTTGATGCGGTAGGTCTTGGCCTCGGCATAGGGCATGACCTGCACCGAGAGCGTCCAGCTCGGATGCTCGCCGCGCGCGATCGCCTCGAACAGGTCGCGGCGGTGGAAGTCGGCGTCCGCACCCGCCATGGCGGCCGCTTCCTGGTTGCTGAGGAACGCCATGCCCTGATTGGTGTGGAAGTGATACTTGACCCAGAACCGCTCGCCCTTCGCGTTGACCCACATGTAGGTGTGCGAGCCGTAGCCGTTCATCTGCCGCCAGGTGCGGGGCAGGCCGCGCTCGCCCATCAGATAGGTCACCTGATGCGCGCTCTCCGGATTGCTGGTCCAGAAATCCCACTGCATGTGGTTGTCGCGCAGGCCGGAATCGGGCAGCCGCTTCTGGCTGCGGATGAAGTGCGGGAACTTCATCGGGTCGCGGACGAAGAAGATCGGCGTGTTGTTGCCGACCAGGTCGTAATTGCCCTCGTCGGTATAGAACTTGAGCGAGAAGCCGCGCACGTCGCGCCAGGTGTCGGGGCTGCCCATCTCGCCGGCGACGGTCGAGAAGCGCGCCAGCATGTCGGTGGTAGCACCCTTCTGGAACAGTGCCGCCCGGGTGTAGCGCGACACGTCCTCGCTGGTCTCGAACACGCCGAACGCCCCGGCACCCTTGGCGTGCGGCTGGCGCTCGGGGACCTTCTCGCGGTTGAAGTGCGCCATCTGCTCGAGGAAATGGACGTCATGGAGCAGGATCGGGCCGTCCGCGCCGATGGTCAGCGAGTTGCGATCGCTGGGCGCCGGCGCCCCCGTGCTCATGGTCGAGCGCGCGTCGCGTTGGGTCCGTTCGGTCATGTCCTGCTCCCGAGCTGCTTGTCTGGAAGTGATGTAAGCAGGTGACGCGCGGTTCGGAACACCGTGCGGGCGATCCTATCGTCGCAGCCCGGGCGGGTACCGTCGGACGCCGGCCGCGAGGCCCGTCAGGAGGCGGCCATCGCCTCCCCGCCCCGGTCGGGCGTGGGGCCGGGCAGTGGCGAGGCCGGCCCGAGCGGCACGATCCCGGTCGGGTTCAGCGCCTTGATCGAGTAGTAGCCGCGCTTGATGTGGTCGATGCTGACCGTGCCTGCGACGCCCGGCACCGCCAGCAGGCGGCGCAGAAAGGCGGTCAGGTTGGGGTAGTCGGCCACCCGCCTCAGATTGCACTTGAACAGGCCGTGATAGGCGGCGTCGAAGCGGACGAGCGTGACGAACAGCCGGATGTCGCTCTCGGTCAGCCGCCCGCCATGCAGGAGCCCGCCGCCCTCGAGACGATGCTCGAGCTCGTCGAGCATCCCGAACACCTCCCAGAACGCCTCCTCATAGGCTTCCTGCGTCGTGGCGAACCCGGCCCGGTAGACGCCGTTGTTCAGGCGCCGGTAGATCGTCTCGTTGAGCTCGTCGATCGCCGGGCGCAGGTCCGCCGGGTAGAGATCGACGGTGTCGTCGGCGAGGCCCCTGAACGAGGCGTTGAGCATCCGGACGATGTCGGCCGATTCGTTGTTGACGATGGTTTGCCGCTGCTTGTCCCAGAGCACCGGGACGGTGGCGCGGCCGGTATAGGCCGGATCGGCCGCCGTATAGACCTCGTGCAGGTAGGTCGCGCCCTCGGACGCGGCCTGCTCGGCCGCCTGGTCGGCGCCGAGCCGCCAGCCCTGCTCGGTGAGCTCGGGGTCGACCACCGAGATCGAGATCGCCTCCTCCAGACGCTTCAGCGCGCGGGCGATCAGGGTGCGCGACGCCCAGGGGCAGATCAGGGCGACATAGAGCTGGTAGCGCCCGGCCTCGGCCGGGAAGCCCCCTTCCCCGGTCGGGCCGGGGCTCCCGTCGGGCGTCACCCAGTGCCGGAAGCTGGAGACCTGACGGACGAACCCGCCTTTGGCGTCCTTGGCCTGGACCGGGTCCCAGTCCGCCGCCCAGCGACCGTTCACGAGCATGCCGAGCCCTCCATCCGGCCAAGATCGCGGCGAGCTTACTCAATCGAGGATGCGCCGTCCGAGCCCGTGACACGATCCGAGGGCGCGGATGGTCGCAGGCATGCCCGCCTGGCACCTGGGCGTGACCGTCCTGCCGGGCTGGCATCGGACCAGGACGCCCTGGTGATCCGCTGCCGCCCGGGCGGCGCCTCGGCCCGGCGCGCCACAAGCGCCCGGGCGGCGGCGAGGCCGGCCACCGCGGCACCGCAAGCCGCCGATCTCCTGGATCGCGACGAAAGCTCACGCATCGTCACCTCCCTTCGCGCCGTTCCTCCGGCCGGGCCGGCGGCCGTCCCGGAGACAAAGAGGCACATGCCCCATACGCTCGGGCACAGCTCTGGTATGCGGCCCGGGAAAGCGATCGGGGGGAAAGGAGTTTGGGTGTTAAGGATACCCGGTACTGGGCGCCCCGGTGCTGGGCGCCCGCCACGCCCAGATTCGCCCTAGCCATTGACTTGTAAGCCATCCATTGCAGAACGACTGACAAGCCAAACGCAGACCATGGCGCGGCACCTCCCCTCGTTGCATAACCGCGCAGTAGTTCGTGTTGTCGAAAAAATCGCGAACGCGCCAAGAGGAGCGCACTTGATGTTGCGGCATAAGAAGCTAAATCGAAATCTAAAGGCACATAAAACTCTGGGCATCGCAAATCGCGTTATGGCATATTTCTCCAAAGGCCTGCTCACTGCTATCTTTATATTTGCTAATTGTTCTTGGAATGCTTTCGCCGAGAGCTTGGCTGTGCAAGAAGTATCTTTTGACTCGCTTGTAGATACCAAGAAGGGTGTAATCGATAGCTGCGGGATACGATTCGGTGCTTTTGCCTACACACCAGATGGTAAACCCCTGGTCATAAATGGCTCGGTCAACACAGTGTTTCCTGAGAATAAGCTCCCGGGGCTTCTCATTAAGTTCAGCCTGTTTGGCGTAAGTAATGACAAGGTCCAGCAAATAGGTATAGCCTTTGGATCGATGAGAACCAAGACGTTTGATACAAAGGACCTAATGTACTTCACGAGCGATGACGGGTTGTCATACTTAGCTCACATCAATGTGACCGCAAATCCAGCGATGGTATTTGGATTTGGCGATGAATTCCTTAGCGGCGCCTGGGTTTCCGTCTCCCCCGACACGAGTCGGGGTGACTATTCGTTCTTCCTTCAGCCCACGCAAAAGGATCTGGATCGGGTTGCACCTCCATACCTCCAATGCTCCGCGCAAGCCTCACAAGCGTTCTTGGAGCAGTTCGGAGAGGCAAATAAATAGTGTCTGCGAAGTCCTAGCTGTACAGCGACGGACCATGACGGCGGCGTCGATGGGACGGGCCGCGGCCTCGTCGAGGGTTGTGAGACGACTGTGGCCTGGCACGCGGGGGGGCGACTCAGCCGCGCGGCGGCGTGGCACCCTCTCGCCCGGCCGAGGGACCCGCCGTCTCGACGAAGGGCAGCGAGCCCGGCGGGTAGCGGTGGGAGCCGCCGACCACGCCGCCGAGCGGCTTGCCGTCCTCTTCGCCGACATGGTTGACCCAGGACCAGACGATCTCGCCGGCGCGGTTCACCTCGAACACGCGCCCGGCATAGCTCTCGCTGATCAGCACGTTGCCGTTGGGCAGCGCCTGCTGCTCGCCCCAGGCCTCGCTGTAGAAGCGCTCGCCGCGGGTGCAGCCGTCATAGCTCCAGGCCGGCGCCTGGGTGACCGGGTCGAGCTCCAGGACGCGGGTGCGGCCGCAGGCCGGGTCGCCGCCGAGATTGTCGAACACCATGACGTGGCCGTTGGGCAGCAGGTCGGGGTCGTGCTGGCGGCGGAACGGCCCGGCCATCGCCCAATGCGCCTTGCGGGTCTGCGGGTCGATGGCGGCGACGGCGCTGACGTTGCGCATCGAGACGACGAGGTCGCCCTCCTTCAGCATCGGGAAGGCGGCGGCGAGCTCGGGCGTCACCAGCTCGAGGTCGTTGAGATGGGTCGGGTCGTAGGAATCGCCGCGCGGCGAGACCAGGCCGGGCAGGGACCTCATCGCCAGCAGGACCGAGATCTCGTCCTGCACCTCGCCGTCGGGCGAGACCTTGAGGATCGTGTCCTCGTAGAACCAGGGCTCCAGGCCGGGAAACTCCGGCATGCCGCTCGGCCGGTAGTTGAGCGACGGCACCCAGATCGTCCCGTCCTGGGCCACGACCACCATGTGGTGCGTGTTGCGGGCGAGCTTCCAGACGACCTTGGAATCCTTGTCCAGCTTCACCAGGCCGCCGCCGAACGGGAACAGCTGGCCCTCGAAGTTGAGCAGCAGGCTGCCGTCCGGATAGAGATGCGTGCCATGCCAGGCGATGACCGAATCGTCGGCGGCGAACTGGACGTGCTCGGGCTTGTCGCCGAAGACCTCGCTGAAGCTGGTCCGCCAGGAATGCAGCACCTTGCCGTCGTTGCCGATCAGGTCGGCCACGAAGCGCTCGCCGTCATAGTGCGGGATGAGCGTCATGCCCGGTGCCGCGGCCTCCGGGGCGGGCGCGTCGACGCCACCCTTGGGGTAAGCCGAGACGAAGGTCATGTAGTCGGCGTCGGTGAAGTAGCGCGTCGCCGCCTGGACCGCGTCGCCGACCGGCTTGATCTGCTGGTAGGGCCACAGCTTCCAGCCGCGGGCGAGAAAGCCGTAGCCGAAGGCGAGCACCACGAGACCCAGAACGAACGCGATGCGGGCCACACGATCCATGACCTTCTCCGACGGGCAAGGTGGGCGTCATTGGTGGCGGCGGATCGGGCCGCGTTGCGCCCAGTCTTGTTCCGTCGTTGCACGAGCCCGTCAATGCAACGCCCCGTCATCCGCGGGGATGGGCCGGCGCGATGTGACAAAAATGGAGCGGCTTTCCTACCGGAAGCTGTCAGACAGTCACCTCACCAGCGCCGCCGGGGAGTGCCGCTCACGGCTGCGGCCCGTCATAGCCCTCGATGATCAGGATGTCGGCCTCGGACGCCGCCGCGCGCAGCGCCTTGACCGGCTGGTATTCGGGTGAGCGGTAGCAGGCGAGCGCCTGCTCGTAGCTCGCGAACTCCAGCACGACGTTGCGCTCGCGACCGCGGCCCTCGACCAGCTCGTTCTGCCCGCCGCGGACCAGGAACCGGGCGCCGAACCGGCGGAACACCGCCCCGTTCGCATCGAGATAGGCCCGGTAGGCCTGCGCGTCATGCACGTCGACGCGTGCGATCCAGTAGCCCTTCGCCATGTCGCCTCACTTTCGGCCGATCACTGTCAGCCCCTCATTGGGCGTAGCTGGGATCCTCGGCGTCGAGCAGTGCCTTGAGCTCGGAGAAGTGCGCCTGCGCGAAGCCCTCATACTCCATCCACTCGGCGGCGACCTGGGTCGCCAGATTGTCGGAGATCAGGCGCAGCGGCCGCCCGGTCGAGTAGGCGAGCACGAGCTGCCGGCAGGACTGCTCGAGCGAGTAGAGCTCGTCGAACGCCTCGGCCACGGAGCGGCCGGTGACGATCACGCCGTGGTTCTTGAGAAACGCGATCGGCTTGTCGCCGAGCGCCTCGGCGATCCGCCGCCCCTCGTCCTCGGCCGTCGCGAAGCCGCCATAGACCTCGTCATAGGCGATCCGGCCATAGAAGCGCGCGCAGTTCTGGTCGATCGGCAGGACACGGCTGTCCTCGAGGCTGGTCAGTGCCGTGGCATAGGGCATGTGGGTGTGCAGCACGCAACGGATCTCGGGGCGCAGGCGGTGCAAGGCACCGTGGATGCACCAGGCCGTGGGGTCGGGCGCGTCGGGCCGCCGCATCACGCCCGGATCCTCGACGTCGAGCAGGAGCAGGTCGCTGGCGCGGATGCGCGCGAAGTGACGCCAGCGCGGATTGATCAGGATGTGCCGGCCCTCCGGGTCCAGCGCCAGGCTGAAATGGTTGGCCACCGACTCGTGCCAGCCGAACCGCGCCGTCAGCCGGAAGGCGGCCGCCAGATCGACCCTCCCCCGCTGCTCGCCGCCGTCGAGCCGCTTCACAACCGCGCCTGTCATCGCCCTCTCCCTCGCCCTCGGCACGCGCCCAGTATACCTACCGGCGCGAGTGCGGCGAGGGGTGCGTGATGACGGACGACATGTCCCGAGCGACGGAGAGCGACCGGTCGGCGGATGCGGCAGGCTCGCGACGGCTCCTGGTGACCGGCGTCACCGGCTTCGTCGGCCGGCATCTCGTGCGCACGCTCGGGGATCGCGGCGGGACCGCGCTGCGGCTGCTGGTGCGCCACGGCACCGTCGCCGACCTGCCGGAATCGGCGCGTGGCTGCAGCGAGCTCGCCCAGGGCGACCTGACCGATCCGGGCGGGCTGCCGGCACTGTGCGCCGGCGTCGAGGCGGTGCTCCATGCGGCGGCCCTGATGCCCAACCGGCCGGGACGCCAGGCGACGGCCGAGGAGCTGCGGCGGACCAACACCGAGGGCACCCTGGCGCTCGCCGAAGCCGCGGCCGCGGCGGGGGTGCGCCGCTTCGTGTTCGTCTCCAGCACGGCCGCCATGGGGTCGCCGACCAGCGAGCGCATCGACGAGACGGCACCGTGCCGCCCGACCAACCCGTACGGCGAGAGCAAGCGTCGGGCGGAGCAGGGCCTGCTGGAGCTGGGGGCACGCACCGGGCTCGAGGTCGTGATCCTCCGCCCCTGCGTGGTCGCCGGTGAAGGGCAGCTCGGCGGCCAGCTGCTGCGGATGTTCCAGCTCTGCCGCAAGGGCTGGTTTCCCGCCTTCGGCGGCCGGCTGGAGCAGCACAAGCCGATGGTCGACGTCGAGGATCTCGCCCAGGCGATCATCCTGGCGGCCGACCGCGGCCCTGCCGGAGAGGTCTATCTGATCACCTCGGGCATCCACTACTCGATGCGCGAGATGCTGACGATCACCGGCGAGCTGACCGGCAACCCCCGGCCCTACCTGCCGGTGCCGCTGCCCTTGGCCTGGGCCGCGGCGGTCACCACCACCCCTCTCGCCCGGCTCGTCGGGCGCGAGCCGCCGCTCTCGCCGGGCCGGATCGAGCTGTTCCTGGCCGACCGCCGGATCGACATCGGCAAGGCGCGCCGCGAGCTGGGCTACGCGCCGCACTTCCGCGACCTGCGTGCGATGCTCGCCCGGACCTATGCCTGGTACGGCATGACCGGACAGCTCTGAGGCGCTCGGCATGGCGGCCGAAAGAAAGAAAGGCCGCGGTTGCCCGCGGCCTTAGTAAGGGGAGGAAACGCCTCAAGTCGGGTGTCGGGGGAAGAGCCCCAAACACGCGAGCATCATCAACCATAGCGTGAGCTACGTCAAGAGCTTTTTACCAAAGCGCGATCACGCAGCGCGAGACGCGCCTGCTCGGCCTGGAGCATCAGGACGAAGAACAGATAGCCGAGGCCGTCGCCGGTCCGAAACAGGTAGCTCTCCAGGAAATTGTTGAGAATCAGGCACAAGGCGATGCACAGGCAGCCGACCAGGGCGGTGCGCTCGAGCGGGTCGCGGGTTCGCGCAGCGGTAGAGTGCAGGACGAACAGGCAGCGCAGGATGGCAGCCAGGCCGAGCCCGAAGCCGACGATGCCGGTCTGGAGAAGCTGGTCGAGATAGCCGCTGTGGGCGGTGTTGATGACCTGGGCGTCGACATAGAAGGCGTCCCAAGGCGCATATCTCAACGGGTTGAGCGGCTCGCCGATTTCCCAGAACGAGCCGAAGCCGTGGCCGAGCCAGGGCCGGTCGCCGATCGACTTGAGGACGTCTGCCCAGATCGGCGTCCGCTGGCTGAAGGTCAGATCGCCGAAGATCACCAGGACCAGATCGTCGCCGGTGATGCCGGCGAGGACGCCGGCGACCCACACGCCGCCCAGGCCCGCCGCCGCCGCCAGGAAGGCGAGGCTGCGCCAGCCGCCGCCGCGGCCGAGCAGCAGATGAAACAGCGGCGCCGCGGCGGTGATCAGCACGGCGACGCCGATGCTGGTCTTCGACTTGGTGAGCAGCAGGAACACCCAGGACATGACGTAGACGAGCGCCAGCAGCAGGCGGAGCCAGCGCACGCGCAAGAGGAACATCGACACGCCGAGCATCACCACGGTGAGCATGCCGATCGTGCCGGCGGTGTTCTTGGCGTCGAAGATGCCCTTCTGCCCGATCGGCGAGGAGCTCACCTGCGGCAGCGCGATCATGACGAAGACGTTCAGCACCGTGATCGCCGCCACCACGCCCGCCAGCGCGCGGAACACGCCGACGCTGGAGCGGGCGGCGGCCACCAGGAAGACCATGGTCAGGTAGACGAGCGCGAACGCGACGCCCCGGCGGATGGTGAGGTCGGGATGGCTGGCCCAGAGGTAGCTGAGCAGCGACCAGGCGACGATCGCCCCGCCGAGCCAGCCCGCCAGCAGCACCCGCAGTGCCGCGCTGGCGCCCGGCAGGATCAGCGGCACGCTCACGGCGAAGGTGCCGAAGATCAGCAGGCGGTTGAGCAGGCTGCCGCTCTCGGTCGCCGTCGCCTTGTCGACGGCGGTGACGGCGAACGGATGGTCGCCCACGATGTAGACGAGGAAGAACAGCGCCAGCACGAGCGGTGCGAGGAAGCTCGCGAGCCGCTGCTGCCGCTGCAGATCCCATCGTGCCGGGCGCGGCGGTCCCGACCAGGCCGAGCGCTCAGTGAACGAGATCAACCGTCGGCGCCCAGCCGGGCCAGGGCCTCCGTCTGCTCGCCCGGGATGAACCAGACATTGTTCACATAGTCGTTGACCTGGACATCCTTGACGATGTCGCCGACCGCATAATCACGCTGCAGCTCGCGCAGGCGCACCGGATCGACCGGCGTCATCCGCCCGACATGCAGGATCCGTGCGAGATAGCCCCGGGCGGCGAACAGCTCGAAGATCGCCCGGATCGGGGCGCCGTGGCGGTACTCGGTCTCGAGCAGGACGATCGGGCGGTGCTTCCCGATGGTGGCCTGGGCTCCCGCGATGACCGCGTGCTCGTGCCCTTCCACGTCGATCTTGATGAACGCCACGCGCTCGTCGGGACGCAACTGCTCGGCGAGCGCGTCGTCGAGCCGGGCCACCCGCACCTCATACTCCTGCAACCGCGCGGCCGTCGGCGCGAACGACCGGTTCGCCGGCTCGATCGTGGCGAGGCCGGTGACCTCCTCGGCCTCGACCGGCACGGTGAGCATTGCGGTCCCGGCCCGGTCGGACAAGGCGAGATTGAGGATGGTGCATTTGCCGAGCCCGATCGCCTGCAGATTGGCGAAGCAGACCGGATGCGGCTCGAAGGCGATGACCCGACGCGAATGGCGTGTCAGGACGTCGAGGTAGTCGCCGATGTTGGCGCCGATGTCGATCGACACGGCGCCCGGGTCGAGCACACGCGGCAGCAGCGCGAGCTCCGGCTCGCCCTTGCCGAGGAAGCGCACCTCGAGCCGCCGTTTCAGATGGCGCATGCGCGGGGTGTAGTGGGCGCCGAGCGCGCGCTTGAGTAGCTGCTTCACCATGCGTTCCCTCGAGCTGGCATGGGCCTTTGCGGCCGATTGACCTCGCCGATCATCGCCCGGCACCAGAGCCCCGGCGGGGCGGGCTCAGGGCCGCCAGAGATTGCCGGACATGGCCAGGACATAGACCATGCGCATGGTGCCGCCGTAATAGTCGCCCTGGTCCGAGACGCTCGTGTGCGCGACATCGTCCCAGATGCGGTTGAGCAGGCCTTGATGCGCGGGGTTCAGCATGGCACCGACGCCGAACGAGCCGGTGAAGCAGACATAGTTCCAGCCGACGGTCGGGGTGCCGTTCAGGTGGTAGCCGCCATAGATCTGGTAGATGTCGGTGCCGACGCTGCCAGAGAGCCAGTTCAGCATCCGGTCGCTGATCATCTTCGCCTTGGCGGCGCCGTTGAGCAGATATTCGACGGCGATCTGCCAGGGGACACGACAGGCGTTGAACGAGAACTGACCGGCGCGCGATTCGCCGACGAACCCCGGGTCGGCCGGACGGCCCTGATTGGTGGTGTCGACCGCGAAGTCCGGCACCAGCCCGGTGCCCGATGCCCAGGCGGTCTGCATCCGGGCGAGCAGGTTGAGGTTCGCCGTCAGGATGTCCCACCATTCCTGGTCGTTGGTCGCGCGATAGAACGAGCGCAGCTGCATCGGCATGATGTCCGAGGTCCGCGCCGCCTCGTATTCCAACGGATAGTCGGGATGCACCCAGTCGCCCATCTGCACGATCAGGCTGGTGGGATGGATCAGCCGCTGGCGGATGGCCGCCATGATCTGCAGGGCGGCGGCGCGGTAGTTGATCGAGCCCCCGCTGCCCCACTGCGCGTGTGCCAAGAGGAGACCGAACACGATGTTCAGATCGCCGTCGGTCGCGGCGTTGGGATCGTTGCTGCTCGAGCAGTCGCCCAGCTGACGCCACGCCATCAGGTTCGGATCGTGCTGGCTCGGATGGTCGCGGGAGAACAAATAGAGGCCGTCGAAGATCTGCCGGGCATCGGGATCGTGACCCGCCATGTAGGGCACGATCAGCATCCCGAGCCCGATGCCTTCCGACACGGTGAGCGTCTCGTTGGCGGGCGTGGAGGCGAGCCGGCCATCCATGGTGACGTAATAGCGGCCGGTGCCGCAGCCTTGCCGGATGAACGTCGCCTTCCACGAATCGTAGAACTGCTCGACCGTATCGTCGAGAATGGCGCGGGATTTGTGGTTCGGCAGGATCGTGCCCGAAGTATAGGCGGTGTGGCGCGGGAACGGACGGCTCTGCGCGTCCGCCGGTCGTGCGGCGAGGGCGGAGAACACGAGGCAAAGGCCCACTGCTGCCGAGTGGATGATCCGGGAGAGAGACATGGCCGGGCTCCCTGACATGAACTAGACCCTGGCCGAGGCCGAAGCCGAGGCGGCCGAGGTCTCGCCGTCGGGCCTCGCTCCGCGGTCGATCGGCTCGCGGCCGTAGATCAGGCGGAACAGGGTCCGCGCCCCGATCCGCGCGTCGAACCTCGCGACCACCGACTCGCGCCCTCTCAGACCCAGCTCCCTGCGTCGTGCCGGATCGGCGGCGAGGTCGAGGATCGCGGCGGCGAGCTGGTCCACATCGCCGGGCGCCACGGTCAGGGCATCGACACCGCCGGTGACGATCTCGCCCACGCCGCCAGCGGCGGTCACGATGACCGGCGTCGCCATCGCCATGGCCTCCATGACCACGACGCCCAAGGGCTCGGCGTGGCTGGGAAGCAGGAAGATGTCCGCCGCGCCCATGGTTCGCCGCACCTCGTCCTCACGGACCGAGCCGCGGAAGTCGACATTGGGGCCGAGACCGAGCTGCTCGGCCAGCGCCGTGAGCGCTGCCCGTTCGGGACCGTCGCCGAGCAGCCGGAGACAGACGTCGACGCCGCGGTCGAGGCACTGCCGCACCGCCCGCAGGGCCACGTCGAAGCCCTTGCTGGCATGCATGCGGCCGACGCAGACGAGGTTGAGCGCGTGGCCGCTCAGCGGCTCGCGCACGGGCAGCGGCCGCCACAGCTCGGTGTCCACCCCGACCGGAGCGTAGTGCACGAGCGCGCTGATCTCCGGCGGGTAGTCGCGGATGATCTCGTCGGTGACCCAGCGCATGGTCGAGGTGGAGAAGGCGGATCCGCCGATCTTCTCCGCCATGGCACCGCCCCACCAGCTCAGGTTGGCGTTGATGCACAGCGAATAGGGCGGGCCGCCCATGGCCTGAGCCAGCATCGTCACGACCGCGCCGCGCGCGCAGGTGTGACAGTGCACGTGCGTGATCCGTTCGCTGCGGCACAGCCGGGCAAGGCGGGCCGCGGCGGGGACGAGCGGCAGAACCCTGCGCCCCCAGCGATTGCCCTCCACGGGAAGCGTCCGGGCGGCGCGAATGGCGCGCCACAGATCGCCCGGACGCGCAACTCCGTCCTCCACGGTATCGGCGAGCAGCCGTGCGGCCGCACTGCGACCGTGCGGCAGCAGATAGAAGGTCTCTGCCGCAGCCTCGGCGGCGAAGGCGTGGCGGGCACGGTCGCGGTCGAGCGGCGGCCGCGTGGAGACGAGACGCACGTCCGCCCCCCAGCGGCGCATCCAGATCAGCTCCCGCCAGATCCAGGTATGCGTCTGGCCGGGAAACTCGGGAATGAGATAGGCGATGCGCGGCAGGCGCGGCGAAGGTCGGATCTCGTGTGTCGCTGCCAAGCCTGCGGCTCCGGTATCGTTCACGGCGCGAGCTCCTGCATCGAGGCCATGGCACGGCGCAGGCATCGCTCCAGCGCCGCCAGGCTGTGGGTTGCGAGCACATGCTCGCGGGCTGCGACGCCCATGGCCGTGGCCTGCTCGGGCTCCGCCAGGAGAAGCGTGACGCGCTCCGCGAACCGGTCGAGATCCGGGGCGATCGCCGCATGCCGCCCGTCGACAAGGTCGAGACCTTCCGCACCCACTGGGGTGGTGACCACCGGGCGCGCCATCGCCATGGCCTCGAGGATCTTGTATTTCGTGCCGGAGCCCGACGTCAGCGGCGCCACGATCAGGGCCGCCCGCGCGATGTAGGGACGGATCTCGGGAACCGGCCCGACGATGGTGACCTGCGGGGCCCCGCTCGCCGCCTCGATCATCGCCGGGGTGGGATCACGTCCGACCAGCAGCATGCGATGGGCCACGCCGCGCCCGGACAGGGCTTTCGACATGGCGATCAGGTGCAGGGCCGCGGCCGCGTTCGGCCAATAGCCGTAGCTGCCAGTGAAGACGAGGCTGTCAGGCTCGACCGGCTCGCCTCCCGGCCGATAGCGGTCCGTGTCGAGACCGTTCGGCAGCACGTGGACATGCGCCAGCCGCTGCTCCGCGCGATAGGCCGCCGCATCGGCTTCGGAGACCGCGAACACCGCGTCGGCCGCGGCGAGTCTCGCCTCGAGCCGGCGGACATTGTGCAGGAACAGCCGATACTTGATCCTACCGCCGACGCCCCGCTGCTCGGCGAGAAGCTGTCGGTAGAGACGGGACTCCACATTGTGCGTGTCGATCGCGATCCGGCGCGCGGCACCGCGCAGCGGCTCGAGCAGGTCGGCGAGCCACGTGTCGCCGATCACCAGCAGATCGGTGCGCCACGCCTCGAGCTCGCGGCGGATCCGCCCGATCCGCCGCGGCGACATCGCCTTGGCGTAGAGCATGCTCCGGCCGGCGGCGCAGGCGCGCAGATGGCGCATCAGCAGAGCCCGGCGGGGCTCGTGCCGAGCCGGAAGCGCGATCACCCCCTGCTCGCGCGCGGTCAGCCGCTCCGCCGGCGATGGCCGGCTGGCGAAGGCCCAGACGCGCGTCTCGCCGATCGCGCGCATCGCGCACCAGTTGGCATTCACGCGCAATGCGTGACCGCAGGTTGGCCCGAGCGGCGAGCAGGTGGTGAGATAGGCGATCTTCGGCATCGCCTCAGCCCCGGGCCCGCTGGAGCGTGAGGAGTGCCGGCACCCTGCGGATCAGGCAGGTCTCGATCGCGGTGTCGCGCCTGCTGAGGCCGTAGAGCCAAGCACTCCAGCACACCAGCGCGACGCTCGTGGCCGCAGCGGCTCCGGCGATGCCGAACGGCGGGATCAGGACCAGGTTCAGGACGATGTTGAGCAGGGCGCACATCAGGTTGACCTTGCCCAGCAGGCGATGGTGCCCGGTCATCAGCAGCAGATCGCTCGCCGGCCCGAACAGCACCGAGACCAGCCGGGCCGTCGCGAGCATCATCATCGGCAGGTAGCCGCTGCCGAACTCAGGCCCGAACAGGGTCAGCGCCCAGGGCCCCAGGAGGCCCAGCGCCAGCACGATGGTCACGGTGCTGACCAGGGAGATCCCGTTCACGGCATCGACGGTGGCCTGGATCTGGTCCGGGCGGCGCGCCGCGTGCGCCTCGGCGATGCGGGGCAGACCGACCGAGCTGGCGACGGCGGTGCAGAAGACCACGAACTCCGCCAGACGCCGTGCGACCTGGTAGACGCCGACATGTTCCGGCCCGGCCATCACGCCGAGCATGACGGCGTCGGTCTCGAACAACAGGAAGTAGTAGACCGGGGTGACCAGCATCACGGTCGAGATGCGCAGCCAACCCCAATATTGTCGGATCGGACGCAACCGCAGCATGTCCGCGCCGGGCCTGACCCGCCAGAGCACCACGGCGGTGACGGCCGTTGCCACCGCACCCTGCGAAACGGCCCAGAGGGTCACCGCCGCATCGGCATGGAGACTGGCCCCGAGAAGCAGATAGATCCCGAGCATGAGGAGCAGGATCGCTCGGGCGCCGACGGACTCGGCCGCGAAGCCGATCTGCTGGAGGCCGCAGGCGCGCGAGGTCTCGCTGGCGAAGCGCATCAGCGCCACCGACAGGACCAGGCCGACGACGAGGAACCAGGGAAAGCCGTAGTCGCGCGCGAGCTGCGGCACGAGCGCGAGCACGAGACTGAGGCAGAGCCCACCGATCACGGCCATGGCGCCGGTCAGCAACAGGCCGGCGGCGAGATAGTGGCCGATCAGGGCGGCGCGGCCGCGGACGGCGTAGCGCGGCAGCAGCCGGAGCGAGGCGGTCGGGAGGCCGAGGCCGGACAACAGGACGATGACGAAGCTGCCCGACAACAGGAACGCGACCTTGCCATATTCCGCCGCACCCATCAGGCGGGTGAACAGCATCGTGACGACGATCATCAGCGCCACGCCGACCACGCGCACGAGCGTGCCCAGGAAGCTGTGCACGAGCAGGTAGCGGTGGTTCCGGTCCGCCAGCAGCTCTGACCAGCGGGCGGGCGAGGTGAGATCGCTCACCCCGATGCGCATGCGCCAGCTCCCCGCGCCCGGGACCGGGCCACACTCATTTTCCATCCCGGAGCAGAACAGAGATGACCGTCCGATAGATCACCCAAACATCAAGCCAGCCGGAGTAGTTCCGGACGTAATAGCAGTCCATCTCTATTCTTTCGCGGAACGTGCGCTGGTTCCGGCCGGACACCTGCCAGAAGCCGGTGATCCCGGGGGAAACCAATCCGAGAATTCCTGCCGCGGGCCCGAGCTTGCTGACCTCGTCCATGGTGTACGGGCGCGGACCGACAATGCTCATCTCGCCCTTCAGGACATTGAGGAGCTGCGGCAGCTCGTCGATGCTGGCGGCGCGCAGAATGCGGCCGACCCGCGTCACGCGCGGGTCGTGGTCCAGCTTGCGGTAGCGCGCATATTCGCGCTCGGCATGCGGGCGGCTCAGGAAATAGCGGCGCAGCCGGCGGTCGCCGTCGAGATACATGGTACGGAACTTGTGGACGGTGAACTGACGGTCCGCGCCGGCCCAGCGAGGCTGGGAGAACAGCGCCGGGCCGGGGCTGTCCTGACGCACCAGGAACGCGACCGCGGCGAGCAAGGGGGCCAGGAGGACGAGCGCGGTGGCGCTGGCGACGATGTCGAACGCTCGCTTGCAGAGCGCCACCGGCCTGGACGGGCGGTCGCTGCCGGCCTCGATCGTCAACATGCTGCCGACCCGGCGGATCTTCGAGTTGAGGCTGATCAGATCGTGACAGCTCGGAATGAGCAGGATCCGCTGAAAGATGCCGGTCGTGTAGAGGCGCTGGACGAAGCTGCGCTCGACGAGCTGCTCGACGACCAGCGCGGTCGTGGTGATCGCCAGCTGCTCGGAGTGCGCGCCCAGCTCGCGAAAGCGGATGATCGGGATGCCCTGATGCTCGTCCGCGATGTAGAGCGAGCTGTCGTCGACCACACAGACCGCACGGAAGCCGAGCTGCGGATAGAGCGACAGCTGGCGTACCAGGCCGGCGGCCGCCTCGCCGCCGCCGAAGATGAAGACAGGCTCCTGCCAGCGATGGAATCGGTGCAGCACCCGGCGACCGACCGGGTCGCTGCCTCCGAGGGCGACCGCCCCGATCAGGAGGCCCGCGACCGCATGGTCGGTAAGGACGATGCCCGAGCGCATGATCAGAAACAGAAGGCCGGCGTTCACCAGCAGGCCGGCCCCGATCGCCAGAACGACATTGCGCATTCGCTCCGCGCCCGCCATCCCGTGTCCCGGGTAGAGGCCGAGCAACGCCTTGGCCACGACGAAGCAGAGGAGCTGCCCCAGCACGATCGGCAAGCTCGATCCGCTCTGGATGCCGCTCAGCGCCAGGGCGAGGAAGACAACCGCCACGAAGGCGAGGTCGATGACGACAAGCCCAATCGCGGCCGAACTCTCCGACACCGCGATCCGGTGCTCGGATTCGGGTTGGGCACCCTCATCCCGCAGGAGGATGTTCAGCGCCAACGGGCTTGCTCCCGGTCACGTCCGATTTGAGGCGGCGCGTCCGTGTCGAGCACCCGGCCCAAGCGCGAACCCTACCGGAAGCTGCATGCCATGGATATTTACAACGCGCAAAGGTAATGATCGGCGAGCGAAGGTCGGGTTCGGGACAGGTGGCAAGCACGCCAGGGGGCAGAATGAGCCCGTTTTACGAGCCGTCGGCTCCAGTTGCGCCCTGGCGCGGACAGACCTTGGAGGAGGCGTCGCGACAGACGGTCGCGGACAGTGGTCCTGTCCATCGCGCCGATCACGGCAGCGAGCTTGGGCTCGACCTCGTCCACGTCCTCACGCTGGTCCGGCGCCGCTGGCGCACGGTGGTGCTGGTCGCCGCGCTGGGCGCCGCCCTGTCGCTCGCGCTCTCCCTGTCCATGCGCCGGAGCTACGTCGCCGAGGCGATGCTGGTGCTCGATCCCCGGCGCTCGAAGGTGAGCGAGCTGCAGGCGCCGACCGAGGCCCTGCTGTCGCGGAGCCAGGCGGACCTCTCGGCGATCCGCACGGAAGCGGAGATGCTGACCTCGCCGACGGTGCTGCGGGAGGTCGTCACGCGGCTCGATCTTGCCAAAATCGCCGAGTCCGAGCCGCAGCCCGTCTCGCTTCGCGCCCTGCTCGACCGGGCGCGCTCATGGGCGCCGACCTGGCTTCCCCTGCCCGACGGAACCGCCTCGACCGATCGCGGCCAGGCCTCGCCGGAGCAGCGGGTCGAGGAGGCGGTCGACGCGCTCGCCCGACAGGTGTCGGTGGCGAACGAGGGCGGCTCCTACGTGCTGCGCGTGCGTGCCGAAGCGGACGATCCGGCGCTGGCGGCACAGATCGCGAACACGGTGGCCGACGTGCATCTGGCGGAACGACAGCGCCTGCAGGACGCCGAGCGGGACGCGCAGAGCAACTGGCTCAGAGCGCGACTGGAGGGGCTGCAGCGAACCGTCCAGGAAAGCGACGACGCGGCGGAGAACTTCCGTACGGCCAACCGGCTCGCCCAGGGCACCAACATGAGTGCTCTGGACAGCCGCATCGACGACGTGAACCGCGCCCTCACCGCGGCCCGCACGCGGCTGAGCGGACAGGCGGCGACCCTGGCCGAGGCCCAGGCCTCGATGCGTCGCGACCTCGGCCACTCCGCACCCGCCGTGCTGGGCTCGCCCGCCATCCAGGATCTCACGGTGGAGGAAGCCGGGCTGGAGGCCCGACGCAGCGAGCTGCAGCGCCAGCTCGGCCCGCGCCACCCTTCGCTCCAGGAGATCGACGGCCAGCTCGCCGGCCTGCGCGCACGGATCGGCAGCGAGATCGCACGGGTGATCGCCGGCCTGCAGTCGCAGGTCACCGCCACCCAGGGCGAGATCGACACGCTGGACAAGCAGCTCAAGTCACTCGAGGAGGAGCGCCGGACGCTCGCGCCGGCCACGGTCGAGCTCGCCGAGCTCGAGCGGCGGGCCGAGGCCAATCGGGCGATCTATGCGGAGGTCCTCAGAGCCTACACCGCATCGCTCGTGCGCGAGGCGGGGGCGCTGTCGAGCGAGATCCGCCTCGTCGCACCGGCACGGCCGCCGCTGCACCCCACCGGTCCGGGGCGCTCGATCGTGGTCGCCGCGGGACTGATCGCGTCCACCGCGCTCGGCACGCTGATCGCGGTCCTGCTCGGCCTGTGGCGCGGCGGGTTCGGCAGCGCCGAGCGCCTGGAAGGCGTCACCGGCCTGCCGACGCTCGAGATGGTGCCGGAGCTGAGCCGCCGCGAGCTGCGCCGCCAGTGGCGCAGGCCCGACTCGACCGCGGCCGACATCCCGATCCGCAGCCTCGCCTACATGCTGCGCGCGGCCCGCGAGCAGGTCGCGCCGAGATGCGCGGTCATCGCGGTGACCTCCTCGCTGCGGGGCGAGGGCAAGTCGCTGTTCGCCAGTCAGCTGGCACGCTGCCTCGCCCAGCTGGACGCGCGCGTGCTGCTCGTCGACCTGGACCTCTGGCGCCCCAGCCTCGCCGGGACCGCGCACAGGCTGGCGGCTGCGCCGACGGGCCAGGAGATCGACGGCAGCCCGGTCCTGCGCGAGGAGGCCACCGGGCTCGAGCTGCTGCCGGTCACCGGCATGCCCCGCGGCGTGTCGCGCTCGGCGGCCTTCGCGCGCCGGCTGAGCGAGGTCTGCCGCCGCGCCTCCGGGCACAGCGTCGTCCTGCTCGACGCACCCCCGATCGTGCCGGTGCCCGACGTGCTGGCGGCCGCGACCCAGGCCGACGCCACGCTCCTGCTGGTCCGGTTCGAGCATACCAGGGCGGAGGCGGTGCGGGCGGCGCTGACGCGCCTGGCCAGCGTCGGGGTGCGCCCCCTGGGAACGGTGCTCACGCGCGTGGTCCGGCGCAACTACCGCCGCTACGGCCACCGCGCCGAGGTGCTGCCCGTGCGCTCGGACTGAGCCGATCTACGGTCGGGGCGGGCCTGCCACCAGATCGTTATCCGGCGAGAGGAAGTGGAAGTCGGGCTTGGTCGCTCGTCGGCGCGTCACCCACTCATAGACCGCGGTGGTCTGCTCCGCCTTCCGCTCCCAACGGAACAGCGAGGCGACCCTCGCTCGGGCCGCGGCCGACATCGCGCCCAGCCGCTGGGAATCGTCCAGCAGCCCGGCCACGGCGGCGCGCAGGCTGGCGACGAGCCGCGGCTGCACCTCCATCGGCACCGCGAGGCCGCAGTCGCCGGTGACCAGCTCGCCCGGGCCGCCATAGGCGACCACGACCGGCACCACCCCCATCGCCATGGCCTCGAGGACCACGCCGCCGCCGAACTCCCGAAGCGAGGGGAAGACGAACAGGTCGGCCTCCCGGTAATGGCGGGCGACCTGGTCGGGTGGCACGCGGCCGGCGAAGGTCACCGCCTGCTCGATCCCGAGCCGCCTCGCCTGCGCCTGGAGCGCCACGCGCTCGGGCCCGTCGCCGACGATCGTGAAGGTGAGCCGCGCCTCGCGCAGCAGCGGCGCCAGCGCCTCGAGCGCAAGATTGCAGCCCTTGTAGGGGACGAGCCGGCCGACGAACAGCGCCCGCGGCCGGGCGGCCGGCGCCGCGTCGCATCCGCCCAGGTCGGCGAAACGGCCGGTATCGATGCCGTTCTCCGGCAGATAGACGCATTTGCCGGCATAGCGGCGCGGCAGCTGGCCGTAGGTGTCGCGCGAGCCCACGAGAATGGCGGCCGCGTGCTCGCGGGTGGCGCGGTAGTAGGGCGCCAGCCGATAGGCGAAGCGCAGATAGGACAGCCACTCGCGCTCGGCATGGCGGATGCCCGGGAACTGGCGCGGCCAGGGCAGGCCGCCATTGAGCGGCCCGAGCACGAACGGCGTCCCGTGCCGCGCGCAACGCCTGGCCATGAGGCTGGGCATGGTCGGACTGACCGGCGTGATCCGGTGCACCACGTCGAACTCGCGCCCCGCGATCCGGTCGCCGAACCGCTGCCATGCCTGCCTCTCGAAGGCGAGATAGAGCGGCAGGGAGAGCGCCATCAGCACCGTCCAGCCCTTGTCGTCGCCTCCTCGGAGCCGAGAGGCCAGCCGCAGGATCCGCTGCTCGAGGGCATCGAGGTCGATCGCCGTGAAGTCCCGACCTTCCCGCCATCCCGCAGCGAGAATCGCCTCTCGGTTCGCGCTGCGGGTGACCAGGTGAACGTCGTGGCGTTCGGCGAGGGCTCGCGTGTGCGCCCACCCGACCCAGGACACGCTCTGCGAGACCGGATGCGCGGATTCCGCGAGGACGAGCACGCGCATGGCCGCCCCCGGATCAGCCCGCCTTGGGCACGGCGTTCGCGGCAAAGGCGCGCGCGCCGTAGTGATGGCCGCGGAAACGGTCGAGGAAGGCCAGCTTGCCGAGGCCGGTGGCCGCGACGCACAGCCCCTCCAGCCCGCGGCGCCGGCTGATCGGCCCGAACACGGCGGTCTTCGCGCCGCCGAGCACGAGCTGGGCGAGGCCGACCGTCATCCAGCCGGCCAGCTCGCCATAGGCCGGTGGCGTCAAGCGGAGGCAGGTCGAGGAGGTGATCTGGCCGTCACGGAACTTGCGCCGGAGCAGGAAGCCTGGGGTGAGCCTGCTCGTCGGGACGCGCTCGTGCACCAGCGCCTCGCGGCACCAGACGATCTTCTTCCCGGCCCGCTGCAGTTGCGTGAAGAAGAGCGTGTCCTCGCCCCCGGTCAGGCCGAGATCGGGATCGAACGGCTCCGCGCCGGAAAAGCAGGTGGCGCGGTGGAGCAGCGCGTTGTTGGAGGCGAGCGGCCGATAGCAGGCGCCCTGGCGTCGCAGGCGCCATGGACGGTGCGGCTCGATCGGCGTGCCGGTCGCCGCATCGCTGCTCTGCGAGAAGAAGGCGCGATAGGTCGTGACGAATCTGTGCGGGGTGACCTCGAAGACGGGCCGCACCGGACCCAGGACGACGTCGGCGCCGAACACGCGGTAGGCACGCAGCAGCGACTCCAGCCAGACCCGCGCCGGCAGCTCGTCGTCGTCGACGAAGGCGATGAACTCGCCGCGGCTCTCGGCGATGCCGCGGTTGCGGGCATGCCCGATGCCCGGGCGAGGCTCGTGGATGTAGCGGATCGCCGTCGCCGTCCGCGCGGCCACCCGTTCGACGATCGCGCGCGCGGAGGCCTCGGGTGTGTTGTCCACCACGACCACCTCGAGGGCCGCGGAGCCCAGACCGCCCTGGACGGCGCAGCGCTCCAGGAGGCGAGGCAGCAGCTCCTCGCGGCGGAAGGTCGGCACGACGATGCTGACGAGCACGGCCGGTTGCGGCTTGGCACGCTGCGTCGAGAGCTGGGCGGAGGCGATGCGGAGGATGCGCGGCCCGTCGTAGAGGTAGCGCCGCCACATCCGCTTCGGCTCCTGGAGCAGCCGATGCAACCATTCCAGCCGCGCCCGCTGCATCCACTCGGGGGCACGCTTGAGGTCCCCGGTCAGGAACAGCAGCGACGCGCCGACGCACAGGCCGATCCCGCTGGCGAGCCCACGCTCCTTGATCCGATGCGCCAGCATCTCCTGCTGGGGCGAGCCCACCGCGAACAGGACGAATCGCGACGCGTTGCGCTCGACGAACTGCGCGGTCTCGAGAATCGCCATCTCGTCGCGGATGAAGCCCATCGGCGGGTTGTGGTGCCGGATGTTCCGTAGGCCGTAGCGGCTCGCCAGCCGCGCCACGACATCGTGCGACCCGCCGACGACGGTCAGGCGCTCGTCCGGATCGACCACATAGTCCAGCAGGATGGCCGTGAGGTCGGAGCCGGTCACGACGGGCAGGGAGATGCGACCGAAGCGCGCGATCAGGCTGACGATCCGGCTGTCGCACAAGGAGAGGTCGGCATCCTCGTAGACCTCGACGATCCTGCCGCCGCTGCGCCAGTTGCGGACGATGTGATCGACGTTCGGCGTGACGATGTAGCCGAATGGGTCGTTTACGGTGCGAGTTTCGAGGAATCGGATCACGTCGCGCACCGAGACGCCGCTGAACGGCATCTCGCAGAAGCGGGTCTTCAACAGACCACCGCCTGATCGCTCTGCGCGTGTGGAGCCCGACGAGAACTCAACCATGGAGCTAAGTTCCTGCCCCTTCCTCACGCGGAGGATGTCTAACAGCGGTCGACATGTATCGAAAAATCGGGCAGAGGGAAGAAGTATTGCCGAAACGCCTCAACGTCGTCCTCAGCCGTTCGACGTGTCCGGTAGAGGTTGCCTCGCGGGCTCCGGCGCCCTGCCAGTCGGAATCGAGGGAGATGCTTGCACGGCTTTTCAGACCGCAGCGTCAGACCCCTGACAAGGTCGAGGACAATCATCCGCCGAAGCCAACCAAGGGAAAGATCCTACTCGTCGACGACGACCCTCATCTGCGCGAGATGATCCGGCTGGCCCTGGAGGGTAAAGGATACACCGTCCGAGAGGGCCAGGACGGCACCGAGGTCGCGGCGCTCGTCCGGGAATGGTCACCCGACCTGGTCGTCCTGGACGGCAACATGCCCAAGATGGACGGGTTCGACGCCCTGAAGCAGCTTCGAACCCAACGCGCGACCGCCAAGCTCCCGGTGATCATGCTGACCATGCGGTCGACCCAGGTCGACATGTTGACCGGGTATCGCTTCGGCGCCCAGGAATACCTGACCAAGCCCATCGCGCTCGGACAGCTGCTGGTCGCCGTGAAGCGCCTGCTGGGGACGCGATGAGGCCCGGGTGCGGATGGTGGGCGAGTGGAGTCGCCGAGACATGCGGGCGCCGCGAGATAAGGTGACGCAGGCCGCCGGCAGCCGGGTGGACCTGCTCTGAGCCATGCCGGGCCGCATGATCCTGCAGTCCTCGGGAGACGATCCGTTCGGCGACCCTCGGCCGACGGCGGGTGCTGGACGCGAGACGATCTGGGTCGTCTCCCTGGGTGGCATCTTTCTCGCCGCGCTGATCATGATCGCCACGACGATCTACTCCGCCAGCATGCGGCAGGATCGGACCGAGCGCGTCAATGAGGAGCAGATCGTCCGATCCAGCCTCGATATCCTGGCCCGCTCGCTCGCCGGCAACGTCGCGGACTACGCGAACTGGGACGATGCCGTCCAGCACCTGACCATGGCCTTCGATCCGGCCTGGGCCCGGCGCAATCTCGGCCCGTCGGTGGACCAGACCCTGGGCTACGAGATAGGTCTCGTGGTCGATGGCGAGGACCGAGCGCTCTTCGGGCAGGTCGACGGCGAGGAAAATACCACCGCCGCGGCCAACTCGATCGGCGACTCGCTGGGGCTGTTCGCGCGGAGGGCACGCGCCCCGGACCTGGCACCGGGTCAGGCCGTGGTCGGCGTGGTCGAGGCCGGCGATGTGCCATTGATGGTGGCGACCACGCCGATCAGGCCGGAGCCGGGCTCCACCCTCGCCATGCCGCCCGGCCGACCGTTTCTGCTCCTGTTCGCCACCCGCCTGGATCAGGCCTATCTGACAGATCTCGCCAGCGATTTCGGCCTGGCAGCCTTGAGGGTGGCGGTCGCTTCGCCGGACCCGCAGCTTGCGAGCGTCGCACTCTCGGGCCCCACCGGACAAGTCGTCGGGCGGATCGTCTGGCAGCCGCGGCAACCGGGGCGGGATCAGCTGATCTGGGTGCTGCCTGCGCTCATCGGCGGCCTGCTCACGCTCGTCGTGTTCACGAGTCTCGCACTGCGCGGGCTGCGCCTGACCCGGGATCTGCGCGCGAACGAGGCGCGCCTGCGGGATTTCGCGGATGCCTCGCCGGACTGGTGGTGGGAATCCGACCGCGAGCACCGGATCACCTGGATCTCAAGGAACTTTCCACTCCTGTCGGGCATCAGGACGGAGCGCGTTCTGGGCCGCACGCGCCCGGAAATCGCCGGAGCGAGCCCGGACCATCCGCCCTGGAGCGACCATCTCGCGAAGCTCGCCGACCGCCGCCCGTTCCGCGACTTCACCTATTCGGTGCGCGCCGGGGCGAGCCAGCTCCGCGTGTTCCGCTCCAGCGGACGTCCCGTGTTCGGCCCCGATGGGCAGTTCCAGGGCTATCGCGGCGTCGGCCGCGACATCACCGAGGAATGGGACGCGGGCCAGCGACTGCGGGAGAGCGAGCAGCGGTTCCGGTCGCTGGTCGAGAACCTGCGCGGCATCATCTTCTGCCACGGCGTCGCCGGGGACGGGCCGCACGGTTATGACGAGCAAGGCGCTCGGATCTTCGGCGCGGACGCAGCGGCGCTCCTCGGGGCCAGCGGCAAGGGGGAGCGGTCGAATCCCGGCACCTGGTACGAGGCGATCCATGAGGCCGACCAAGCAGCTTATCTTGCCGCCGAGCTTCGGCGCAAGGAGGAGGGTCGGCCCTACACGATCGAGTACCGCATCCGGCATCCCGACACCGCCGCCGAGCGCTGGATGCGCGAGGTCGCGTGGGTGGTGGACGCACCGGAGGATGATCGCCGCTACCTCGACAGCTACATCATCGACATCACCGAGGAGAAGCTCGCCGCGCTCGCCCTGCAGGAGAGCGAGCTCAGACTGCAGCTGGCGCTCTCCGCCGGCGGCATGGGCACCTGGGATGTCGATCTCCGCACGGGCGACGAGCGCTGGAACGACGTCCACTACCGGCTGTTCGGTGTCGACCCGAAGACCTTCACGCCGAGCTCGGAGACCTTCCTCGCCCTGGTCGATCCGCGCGATCGGGCGGAGATCGAGAAGATCGGCGAGGACGTCATCGCCGGCCGGATCGGGCCGTCCTTCACCAATGATTACCGCATCGTGCTGCCCTATGGGGGCGTCCGCTGGATCGGCGGCGGCGGCAGACTGATCCGCGAAGCCGACGGCACGCCGGCTCGCCTGCTCGGCGTCAGCTTCGACATCACCGAGAGGATGGAGCGCGAGCGCGCCCTGCAGCTGGCGCACGCCCAGCTTGCGGAGCAGGCGCAGCTGCTCGCCGACCGCAATCGCGAGCTGGAAGCCGCCAGTCACGCCAAGGACCGCTTCGTGGCCAGCGTCAGTCACGAGCTCCGGACGCCGATGAACGCGGTGCTCGGCTTCGCGGAGCTGCTGGCCGCCTCCGGCCTCACCGAGGCGCAGGAGCGCTACGTCCAGGTCATCAGAGCCACCGGCAAGCAGCTGCTGACGCTGCTCAACGACGTCCTGGACATGGCGAAGATCGAGGCGGGGCGGCTCGATCTCGAGCAGATCGACTTCCCGCTGTCGGCCTGCCTCGAGCAGGTCCGCTCGCTGCTGGCGCCACAGGCCAGCGAGCGCGGCCTGGAGCTGGTGGTCGCCAGCGAGGCTCCCGCCGACCTCGTGCTGCAGGGCGACCCGACCCGCCTGAGCCAGATTCTCGTCAACCTCGTCGGCAACGGGATCAAGTTCACCGCCAAGGGCAGCGTCACGCTCCGAGTCGTGGAGAAATCGGCCGATGACACGTCGGTCGGCGTCCGCTTCGAGATTCAGGACACCGGCATCGGCATCTCGCCCGAGCGAGTGACGGAGCTGTTCCGGCCGTTCGTGCAGGCGGACAGCTCGATCGCGCGGAACTATGGCGGCACCGGCCTTGGCCTCGCCATCTGCCGTTCGTTGGTCGAGGCGATGGCGGGGACGATCGGCGTCGTGAGCGAGCTCGGCGGCGGCAGCCTGTTCTGGTTCGAGATCCCGTTCCGGCGGGGCGCTCCGGCCGTGCGGCCCAGCGTCGCGAAGCTGGCACCCCAAGATGGCGTGCGGCTGCGCATTCTGGTCGCGGACGACGTCCTGGCCAATCGCGAGCTGCTCGGCGAGATGCTGCGCATGCAAGGTCACGAGGTGCTGTTCGCCGAGGACGGTCGGGCGGCCGTGACCGTGGCCACGACAGAGAAGCTCGACCTGATCCTGATGGACGTTCAGATGCCGGTGATGGACGGGATCGAGGCGACCCGGCGCATTCGCCAGCTTCCGCCGCCGCATGGCGCGGTCGCCATCTACGCTCTCACCGCTCACGCCATGGCGCCGGAGCGGGCGCGCTGCTTGTCCGCCGGCATGAGCCTGTGCCTGACCAAGCCGATCATCTGGCCGGACCTGTTCGCGGCGCTGGCGCCGATCGCCGCGCGGTCCGCGGGCACGCCGAGCGAAGCGCCGGCGCCAAGGCTCGCACCCGTTTCGACGGTCGCCGCCATGGCGTCGCCGCTGCTCGACCGTGCGGTGCTGCAGGAGCTGCAGGCGAACATCCCCGCCCCCCAGTTCCAGGGGCTGGTCGGCCGCGCCCTGACCGGGATCGAGGACGCGTGCGCGCGCATGGCGCCCGGCGATCGCTGGCAGCTCGCCCAGGAGGCGCATCGCCTGCGCGGCACCGCGGGCTCGTTCGGTTTCAGGCGGATCGCGGCCGTGGCGGGTCTGCTGGAGGAGCAGATGGCCGCCGACGGAGACCCGGAGCCGATGATCGCGGATCTGAAGACGGCCGCGCGGGAAACGCGCGACGCCCTCGGGGAGTGTCTCACGGCCGAGGCGCTGACGCTGCGCTGAGAGGTATGGCGAGACCCGGTCGGGAAGCGGTGCCGCGCAGCGGCGCTGGCAGATCGCGGACGGAAATGGTGGGCGCGACTGGGATTGAACCAGTGACCCCTACGATGTCAACGTAGTGCTCTCCCGCTGAGCTACGCGCCCGGTCGCGTCTTCCTAGAAAGGTTCGCGCTGCGCCGCAAGGCCTTTCCAGACCGGTCGGCTTGCGGGACCCGTCGGCCTGTGGTCTGGTTTTCGGCGATCAGTGAAAGTCACGGATGCCGGACGGACCTGCCGCGCCCTATCTCACCGTCGCCCCGAGCGCCCGGCCGCTGCCGCTCGTGCTGTCATCACCGCACAGCGGCCGCTGCTATCCGGCCGAGCTCGTGGCGCAGTCACGGCTGTCCCGCGACCAGCTCCGCGTTCTGGACGACGGCCCGGTCGACGCTCTGCTGGCCCGCGCCTGCGCTTGCGGTGCGACCATGATCGCGGCCACCTATCCGCGGGCGATGGTCGACCTCAATCGGGACCAGCTGGAGCAGGATCCCGACACGCTCGCGGACCCGGACGCGATCTCGGGCCTGCGCGCCACCCTCAAGGCGCGCGCCGGGCTCGGCGTGGTGCCGACCCGGCTGCTGGGCGAGGCCATCTACGCCCGCAAGCTCGCCGCGGCCGAGCTGCGGCAGCGGATCGAGCGGGCCTACCGGCCCTATCACGATCTGCTCGCGGGGCTCGCGGCCGAGCAGCGACGGCGGTTCGGCGCGGCGCTGGTGCTGGACTGCCATTCCATGCCCACCCTTCCGCCCATGACGCGCGGCGAGGCGCCGATCGACGTGGCGCTCGGCGACCGGTTCGGGCGCAGCTGCCATCCACGGCTGGTCGAGGTCGCGGAGCGTGCGCTCGCCGGCGCGGGTCTGCGGGTCGCGCGCAACCGGCCCTATGCGGGCGGCCACATCACCGAGCGACATGGCCGGCCGGGGCGCGGCAGCCACGCCCTGCAGCTCGAGTTCCGCCGCAGCCTGTTCATGGACGAGCACAGCCACGTGCCGCATGACGGGCTCGTGGCGCTGCAGGACCTGTTGCGCGAGCTGGTCGAGGCGCTGGGAGCCGCTCTGCTCGCCCTGCCCCGGCCGACCATCGGCGCGACCGAACGGAGGGACCGCGCGCTAAGGTCGGCTTAACCGGCCTCCGTCAGGATCGCTCCATGTGGCGATCGAGGGCGGGAGCGGCCGTGCGGATCCGGACCTGGTTGGCGCTCGTGATCTGGCTGCTGCCCGGCGCAGGCTGGGCCGCCGCCCAGGACGATGCCGACCTCTGCGCCGGAGCGATCGCGCGCACGGAGGCTTCCGGCGCGCTGCCGGCGGGCCTGCTGACGGCGGTCGCCGCCTCGGAATCCGGCCGCTACGACCGCGTCCGCCGGGGCGTGGCGCCGTGGCCGTGGACCGTGAACAATGCCGGCGACGGCCGCTATTTCGGCTCCAAGCGGGAGGCGATCGCGCATGTCGAGCGGCTGCGTGCGGCCGGCGCGCGCAACATCGACGTCGGCTGCATGCAGATCAACCTGCTGCATCACCCCGACGCGTTCGCGAGCCTGGAGGATGCCTTCGAGCCGGCGCGCAACGTCGCCTACGGCGCCCGCTTCCTGCGCGCGCTGGAGGAGGAGACGCGCTCCTGGGACCGGGCCGTGGAGCGCTATCACACGGCCGATCCCGACCGCGGTCGGGCCTATCGCGAGCGGGTCTACCAGCGCTGGGCCGGTGCGCCGGCAGAGCCGGCGGCACCCGCCAGGCCGCAGGTGCTGACCGCCAGCCTCGACGCCCACGCGCTCGGCGACACGGCCGCCGGCCGCGAGCCGCGCCGCCTGCGTCAGCTGCGGCCGATCCGCGAGCTCGGGTCGGGCGCGCAGCGGGCCGCCCTCGGCCAGAGCTCCCGCCACAACGGGTTTCTCAGCCTGCGTGGCACCGGCGACCGGGTGGCCGTGCTGCGCCCCTCGGCGGATCGCCAGCTCAGGCCGATCGTGCGGCCGCCACGGCGCTCGGCGACCACCCTCACCCGGCTCGCGCCACCGCGGCGGATGGTGGCGTCGCTCGGGCCGTAGCGCGAACCGCGGCCGACGCATTGTCACGCGCGCGCACGACGCCTAAGAGGGCGCGTCCCCTCGTTCCCGGAGGCTGCCTTGTCGATCCTCGCCTCGAGCCTTGGCCGCATCAAGCCGTCGCCCACGATCGCCGTGACCAATCTGGCGCGCGAGCTGCAGGCGCAGGGCCGCGACGTGATCGGGCTGGGTGCGGGCGAGCCCGACTTCGACACGCCCGACCACATCAAGGAGGCGGCGATCGCGGCGATTCGGGCCGGCGAGACCAAGTACACCGCGGTCGACGGCACGCCCGCGCTCAAGCAGGCGATCGTCGCGAAGTTCCAGCGCGAGAACGGCATCGAGTACCGGGCCGACGAGATCACCGTCGGCACGGGCGGCAAGCAGGTGCTCTACAACGCCCTGATGGCGACCTTGAACCCCGGCGACGAGGTCGTGGTCCCGGCACCCTACTGGGTCTCCTACCCCGACATGACGCTGCTCGCCGGCGGCACGCCCGTGTTCGTCAACTGCCCCGAGCAGACCGGGTTCAAGCTGCGGCCCGAGGATCTCGACGAGGCGATCACGCCGCGCACCAAGTGGGTGATCCTCAACTCGCCGAGCAACCCCACGGGTGCGGCCTATTCCGAGCAGGAGCTCAAGGCGCTCACCGACGTGCTCGTACGGCACCCGCATGTCTGGGTGATGACCGACGACATGTACGAGCATCTGGTCTATGACGGCTTCCGCTTCACCACCGCCGCCCAGGTCGAGCCGCGCCTGAAGGACCGCACGCTCACGGTCAACGGCGTGTCCAAGGCCTACGCCATGACCGGCTGGCGCATCGGCTATGCCGGCGGGCCGAAGGAGCTGATCAAGGCGATCGGCGTGATCCAGTCGCAGTCGACCTCCAATCCCTCCTCGGTCAGCCAGGCGGCCGCAGTCGCGGCGCTCAACGGCGATCTGAGCTTCCTGCCGGAGCGCAACGCGGTCTACCGCGAGCGGCGCGACCTGGTCGTGGAGCAGCTCAATCGCGCGCCGGGCCTGCGCTGCCACCGCCCGGAAGGGGCGTTCTACGTCTATCCGAGCTGCGCCGGTGCGATCGGCCGCCGGACCCCGGCCGGCAAGCTGCTCGCGACCAGCGCCGAGTTCGCCGCCGCCCTGCTCGAGGAGGAGGGCGTCGCGGTCGTGCACGGCACCGCCTTCGGCCTCGACCCCTATTTCCGCATCTCCTACGCCACCGGCACCGGCCTGCTCGAGGAGGCGTGCCGCCGGATCATCCGCTTCTGCGAGCGGCTCGAGGACTGAGCCGCCACCTCAACGGGTCGTCAGCTTGAGCTCGATCCGCCGGTTGCGGGCGTAGGCATCCGGGCTGTCGCCCGGATCGAGCGGCTGGAACTCGGCAAAGCCGCGTGCCGCCACGCGGTCGGGCGGGATGCCCTGGTCGACCAGGAAGCGGGCGACGGCGATCGCGCGCGCGGTCGACAGCTCCCAGTTCGAGGGAAAGCGCGGCGTGCTGATCGGCACCCGGTCGGTGTGGCCGTCGACCTGGAGCACCCAAGGCAGATCTCCCGGGATCTTGTCGACGATCTCCTTGAGCGCGGTGGCGAGCTTGGCGAGCTGCTCGCGGCCCTGCGGCTCGATGTCGGCCGAGCCGCTCTGGAACAACACCTCCGACTGGAACACGAACCGGTCGCCCACCACCCGGACGTCGTTGCGCTCGCCGAGCACGCGCCGCAGGGCGCCGAAGAACTCCGACCGGTACTGGGCCAGCTCCTCGACCTTGCTCGCGAGGGCCACGTTCAGCCGCTGCCCGAGATTGGCGATGGTCGCGTCCTGTTCGTCGATCTGCGACTGCTTGAGGTCGAGCGCCTTGTCGAGCTCGGCGAGCTGCCGGCTCAGCAGCCCGATCTGCTCGGTGAGCTGGCGCACCTGACGGACGGCGTC
>JBFWWD010000004.1:0-52169 GCA_050246385.1 Geminicoccaceae bacterium | reverse complement strand
GGTACCCGAGCGTGATCAGCCTGCCGAACCGCGAGGTGCTCGTGGTGAGCGGCACGACCGCCGGAACGACCGACATCAATCCTCTGCCGCAGGTGTGGAAGACCGACGCCGGCGGCGGGCTGCGGGATCTCACCGGCGCACGTCTCAAGCTCAAGACCTATCCCAAGCTGTTCGTGCTGCCCGACGGCCGCGTCGTTTCCGTCGCCACGGAGAAACTGACGCGCTATCTCGACACCTCGGGCGCCGGCAAATGGACCTCGGGCCCCAAGCGCGTCTTCGGCAACCGCGTCTATGCCTGCGCCGTGCTCTACGGCGACGGGAAGGTGCTGGTGGCCGGCGGTGCCACGACCAACAGCACCGCGCCGACCGCGACCGCCGAGGTGATCGACTTCACCGCGCCCAAGCCCGCTTGGCGTGCCATCGATGCGATGGCCTTCGCCCGCAAGCACGCCAACTCGACCATCCTGCCCGACGGCACCGTGCTGGTCACCGGCGGCTCCCGCTCCTCGGCGTTCAACGATGCCGCCGGGGCGATCCTCGCGGCGGAGCTCTGGGATCCGGCCACGGAAGGCTGGACGCGAATGGCGAGTGCCCAGGTACCTCGGATCTATCACTCGACCGCTCTGCTGCTGCCGGACGGTCGTGTGCTGTCGGCCGGCGGCGGCAGGCCCAAGGCCAAGAACGGCGGCGCCAACAACAGCAACTGCGAGATCTTCGAGCCGCCCTACCTGTTCAAGGGGACGCGGCCCGAGGTCACGCAAGCGCCCGCCACGGCCGCGCTCGGCCAGCAGATCGAGGTCACGACCCCGGACGCCGCCAGCATCGCGCAGGTCACGCTGGTGCGGCTGGGCTCGGTCACCCATACCTTCAACATGAACCAGCGCTTCAACCGTCTGTCGTTCACGTCGGGTTCGGGCAAGCTGAGCGTGAGCCTGCCGAGCGACCCGAAACGCCTATTGCCCGGCCACTATCTCCTGTTCGCGCTCAACGGGCAGGGGGTGCCCTCGGTCGGCCGGGTGATCGGGATCGCGACCGACTGAGCGCGGGCTTCCGCCGCCGGCGGCAGGCCGGTAGCATCGGCCGATCTTGCAGGAGGTCGGCGACGATGCGTGTGTGCGTGATCCAGATGAGCTCGATCGACGACAAGGCCGCCAATCTCGCGCAGGCGCGCGGCCTCGTCGAGCAGGCGGTGCGCGAGGACAGGCCCGATCTGGTCCTTCTGCCGGAGGTCTGGGCCTTTCAGGGTGGCAGCCTCGAGCAGCGGCGCGCGGCCGCCGAGGCCATCCCGGGCGGCGAGGCCTACGGCCTGCTGCAGGAGCTGGCCGGGTCGCACGGGATCTTCGTCCATGGCGGCAGCTTCCTCGAGCGCGGGCCCGAGCAGCTGTTCAACACGACCGTCGTGTTCGGGCGCGACGGCGAGGAGATCGCCCGCTACCGCAAGCTTCACCTGTTCGACGTCGTCACGCCCGACGGCCGCGAGTATCGGGAGTCGGCGACGGTCGGCCGGGGCACCGAGGTCGTGACCTACCCTGCCGAGGACCTGCGTGTCGGCTGCTCGATCTGCTATGATCTGCGGTTCGGCGAGCTCTATCGCCGCCTCGCGGCGGAGGGTGCCCAGCTGCTGACCGTACCCGCCGCGTTCACGCTGCAGACCGGCAAGGACCATTGGGAGGTGCTGCTGCGCGCCCGTGCGATCGAGACCGAGTGCTATGTGGTCGCCGCCGCCCAGGTCGGGGCCTTCTCGACCGGAAAGGACGTGCGGCACAATTGGGGGCACAGCATGATCGTCGACCCCTGGGGCAAGGTGCTCGCCCAGGTGTCGGACCGGCCCGGCTTCGCGACGGCTCGGCTCGACCCGGCCTATCTCGCCAAGGTGCGCGAGATGCTTCCCGTCGCGCAGCATCGCGTGTTGCGCGGCTGAGGCACGACGAAGAATTCATTCCCGCCGGTAGGGAACCTTTGGCGCAGCAGTTGCTTGATTGGTGCCACATGCGGAGCGCTGCACATGAGCCAAGCTTCTGGTCGTTCCGATCCAGCCCCGTTCGTCTGGCGCTATCTGGAAGACCGAATTCGCGATTATCTCAGTGACGGCGGCATCCCCTGGGAGCATGCCAGCCGGATGGCGAGCCGAATCATCGTGGTTTGCGCCACGGAAGCGGATTCGCTGAAACATGACGCGATCGGCGAGCACGCGTTCGACGAAGCGCATATTCAGCTCGAGAGCTGGCGGGCCAGCCGTTCGGTCAATCTGGCTGAAGCCGCCTAGCAGCGGGGCTGACCCTCGCCGCCGACCTCGGCGAGGGTCAGACCATCGTTCGATCCGGCGGCGTCTCGATCTGCCGCCCGGCATGCTCGGCCAGGATTTCGCGAGCCCGATCCAGATCCTCGTCCGTGCGGGGATGCACCAGCAGCAGAATGCCTCCGCTCGCCAGCTGCTCGGCATAGCTCTCGTCCACCGAGTTCCTGAACAGACCGGCGGCGCCGGCTCCCAACACGCCGCCGCCAGCACCGCCGAGGAGTGCCGCGACCGCCGCACCGGCCAGGGTGCCGCCCGAAGCAACGGCGACACCGGCGGCAAGGGTGGCGGCGACGTAGGCGGGCACGCCGGCGAGCAGCGGCGTGACGTTCTGCTTCTCGGACTCGTCCACCGGAGCCGATTCCGCCTTGCCGGCCCTGGCGGGTTCGACCGGCATTCCCAAGCGTTCCCGGATCGCGTCGGCGCTGCCGAGCACCGTGAGCTGGCTGCGCTCCAGGCCGCGGCTCTGCAGCGACTCGATCGCGGCCTCGACCGAAGCTCGATCGTGAAACACTCCGATGATCTGAGTGTTGGGCGCCTCGCTCATGGTCAACTCCCCCTCCAGTGCGCCGCATCGCGTCGACGCTTCGCTTCAGGTTGAGCAACCGCCGCTCCGTACGCCCGGTTCCGCGCACCGCCCGACGGTACGGGAGGGCGGCAAGGGCGCAGTCCCGGTTGCGGCGCGGCGCGGATTGCCGATTTTCCGCCAATGGCCCTTCGCGCGTGTCTTTCCGTGCTTCTCCTGCTGGCCGGGTGCACCAGTGCGGTGGATCCGCCTGTTGCGACCGTGGCGGTGCCTCCCGATCGCCCGCTGGACGGCTACCTGCCCGATCCGACGGCGATGCGGACCGCACTTCTGATCGAATCCGCGCTCGCGCAGGTGCGCCCTGTGGACCTCCGGAGGTGCCTCGACGAGTTCGGGTCGGCGGGCCGGTCCAGCCTGCGGCCGCCGGCGCACGGCGGCTGGCTGATCGTCGCGTCCGCGCAGGAGGTCGGCGATCCGGGCTATCGGCGGCGCGAGGCGGCACTGCCGGGATCGGTCGGCGAGGTGGAGGACGGTTGGCTGGACCGCATCGCCTACCGTGCGTTGCTACGCTCTGCCGACCCGTCCAGCGGCGCCGTGGCCTGCCTGTCCTGCGTGTTCGGCTTCGAGGGCGGGCGGCTCACATTCCGGCACGCCTACGCGCTCGACACCTGCCGGCGCGCGGTTCCGCCCGAGCGCGACCTCGCGACCGTCGTGCCGCTCGACCGCCTGGTGCTCGCCGGCCCGGATCAGCCTTCGAGCCGCACGGTGTCCTCGTCGCCCAGCGCCTCGCCATAGCCGATCTCGATCAGCTTCAGCCGCGCGGCGGACGGATTGCTCAGCCGGTGCCGCATGCCGCGCGGGACGCGGATGCTCTGGCCGGCGGCCAGCCGCTCGGTGCGGTCGCCCAGCTCCACCAGCGCCTCGCCTTCGACCACGACCCAGGTCTCGTCGCGCCCGGGATGATATTGCAGCGTGAGCTGTCCGTGCCCGTCGAGGACGACCTCCTTCACCTTGTAGCCCGGCCCGCCATCGCCCTCCTGCTGGAGCACGGTGAAGGCACCCCACGGCCGGACCTCGCGGGCATGGATCGCAGACTCCCGGCGCCCGTCGGCCACCAGTCGGTCGACCACCCCGCGCACCGCGTCGGAGTTCTCCCGGTCGACGACCAACAGCGCGTCGGGCGTGTCGATCACCGCCAAACCGCTCACGCCGGCGACCGCCACGAGGCGCTTTTCCGAGCGGATCAGATTGTCCCTGGCCTGCACGGCGATGGTGTCGCCGCGTCCCGCATTGCCGTCCGCGTCCTTGTCCATCAGCTCCCAGATCGCATGCCAGGAGCCGACGTCCGACCATTGGGGATCGACCGGGACCACGGCGACATGGGCCGACTGCTCCATCACCGCCTTGTCGATTGGCTGGGAGCGGATCGCGGCATAGGCGTCCGCCAGAATGGGTCCCGTCGGATCGGGCACCGCGGCACGGGTCGCGGCCAGGATGTCGGGCGACCAGCGCTCCAGCTCGCCCAGCATCCGCCGGGCCTGGAACACGAACATGCCGCTGTTCCAGAGATTGGTGCCGCTGGCGAGCAGGGCCTCGGCGAGGTCGCGCTTGGGCTTCTCGATGAAGCGCTCCACGCGGTGCACGCCGCTCACTCCCGCCAGCGGCTCGGCCGGCGCGATCCAGCCGAAGCCGGTTTCCGGGCGGGACGGCGTGATCCCGAACGTCACGAGCCAGCCTTCGGCGGCGGCGGCCATCGCCTGCGCCAGCGCGGCGTAGAGCGCCTGCCGGTCGAGCATCAGATGGTCGGACGGGCAGACCCAGAGGATGGTCTCAGGCCCGAGCGCCGCTTCGGCGTGGAGCGCTGCGAGCGCGACCGCGGCGGCGGTGTTGCGGGCGGAGGGCTCGAGCAGCAGATGGTCCTGCAGTGCCGCGTCGATCGCCTGATACTGTCGTCTGATCAGCACGGCCTGCCCGGCGGCCGCCACCGTGATCACGCGCCCGGCGGGTGCCACCTCGAGCGCCCGCCGCACGGTCGTCTGCAGCAGCGATTCCTCGCCGAACAGCTCGACCAGATGCTTGGGAAAGGCGGCGCGGCTGACCGGCCAGAGGCGCGTGCCCGAGCCGCCCGCCAGAATGGTGGGGGCGAGGGTCGCTGGAAGGGCGAATGGCATGGTAGGACAGGTCCGACGCGAGTGAGCCGAGACAGCAGGTGTGCTCAGGCTGCACGCCCGGCCGGTCTCGCGCAACCCACAGGGGTGGTGCGGCAGGGCTTCCGGCGCGCTTGACGGTACCATCGGGCCGCGCCAACGCTCGCATCGCGTCCGCGGGAGAGAGGTCGATGAGCGAGAATCTGCGCTGGTGCGTGCATCCCGGCCACGGTCCCTATGCCGAGGGGCTGGAGCGCAATCAGGCGAACCACGCTCCGCTGACCCCGCTTTCCTTCCTCATCCGGACCGCCGCCATCTATCCCGAGCGGATGGCGGCTGCGCATGGACGGATCCGTCGGACCTACCGCGAGCTGCTCGAGCGCAGCCTGCGGCTGGCCTCGGCCCTGGAGCGCCGTGGGATCGCGCCCGGCGACACGGTCGCCGCCATGCTCCCCAACATTCCCGAGATGATCGAGGCGCATCACGGCGTGCCGATGTGCGGTGCGGTGCTCAACGCGCTGAACACCCGGCTCGATGCGGCGGCGCTGGCCTTCATCCTGCAGCATGGCGAGGCCAGGGCCCTGATCACCGACACGGAGTTCGCGTCGCTGATGCGCGAGGCCATACGCCTTGCCGGGCGCCAGATTCTGGTGATCGACGTTGCCGACCCTGAAGGCCCGGGCGGCGAGGGGATCGGCACGGTCGAGTACGAGGCGCTGCTCCGCGAGGGCGACCCGGCCTACGCGCCCCTGTTTCCCGCCGACGAATGGCAGGCGATCGCGCTCAACTACACCTCCGGCACCACCGGCAATCCCAAGGGCGTCGTGTACCATCACCGCGGCGCGCATCTGAACGCGGTCGGCAACGTGCTGGTCTGGAGCATGCCGCAGCACCCGGTCTATCTGTGGACGCTGCCGATGTTCCACTGCAACGGCTGGTGTTTTCCCTGGTCGATCGTGCTCCAGGCAGGGGTGCAGGTCTGCCTGCGCCGGGTGGCGAGCGAGACGATCTTCGCCGCCTTCGCCGAGCACGGCGTCACCCATCTCTGCGGCGCGCCGATCGTCATGGGGATGGTGGTCAACGCGCCGGACTCGGCCCGTCGGCCGTTCGCCCAGAAGGTGCGGATGATGACCGCCGCCTCGGCGCCGCCGGCGGCGGTGCTGGCGCGGATGGAGGCGCTCGGGATCGACGTGACCCACGTCTATGGCCTGACCGAGGTCTACGGGCCTGCGACCGTCTGTGCCTGGCAGGAGGATTGGGCCGCGCTCGACAAGGACGACCGCTCGCGCAAGCTGGCGCGGCAGGGCGTTCCTTACCCGGTGCTCGAGGGCCTGGAGGTGATGCATCCCGAGACGATGACGCCGGTGCCGCGCGACGGCGCCACGATCGGCGAGATCATGATGCGCGGCCACGACGTCATGAAGGGCTACCTCAAGAACCCGACCGCGACGGAAGAGGCCTTCGCCGGCGGCTGGTTCCACACGGGCGACCTCGCCGTGATGCACCCCGACGGCTATGTCGAGATCAAGGACCGCTCGAAGGACATCATCATCTCGGGCGGCGAGAACATCAGCTCGATCGAGGTCGAGGGCGCCCTCTACCGTCACCCGGCCGTGCTCGAGGCCGCCGTCGTCGCCCGGCCCGACCCGCAATGGGGCGAGAGCCCCTGCGCGTTCGTCACCCTTCGCGAGGGGTCGACCGCCACGGCCGAGGAGCTGATCGAGCATTGCCGCAATGAGCTCGCCCGCTTCAAGGCGCCACGCGCGATCGTCTTCGGCCCGCTGCCCAAGACCTCGACCGGCAAGATCCAGAAGTTCCAGCTGCGCGAGCAGGCGAAGGCGCTCTGACTGCGCGGCCATCCCGCATGGCCGGAGCGCGGCGGCAGGGCTCGACCGCGCCCGGTCGAGCCGGCATGGTGCCGCCGGCAATCGGGGAGGGACCTCATGGGAAAGGTGCTGCTGGTGACCGGCGGCTCGCGCGGCATCGGAGCTGCCGTCTGCCGGCTGGGCGCGCGCGACGGCTACGACGTCGCCGTCAACTTCGCCGGCCGCGCGGACGCGGCCGAGCAGGTCGCTGCAGACGTGCGGGCCGCCGGCCGGCGGGCGGTGACGTTCCAGGCGGACGTGGCCGACGATGCGGCGGTGGCCGCGATGTTCGATCGGGTGACGGCCGAGCTGGGCCCGATCACGCACTTCGTCAGCAACGCCGGCGTCATCAACAAGGCGGGGCCGCTCGCCGACCTGCCCGTGGCCGAGATCCGCCGGGTGGTCGACATCGACCTCACCGGGCATCTGATCTGCTGCCGCGAGGCGGTGCGGCGCATGTCCAACAAGCGGGGCGGGCAGGGCGGTGCCATCGTCCTGATCTCGTCGATGGCCGCCGAGCTCTACGGGCTCGGCGGGTTTCTTCCCTACGCCGCCGCCAAGGGCGGCATCGACGTGCTGACCATCGGGCTGGGCAAGGAGGTCGCGGGCGAAGGCATCCGCGTCACCGGCCTGCGGCCGGGCCTGATCGACACCGACATGCAGGTCGACACCGGCATCGAGAGCCGCATCGCGCGCTTCGGCCCGTCGGTCCCGCTCGGCCGCTCCGGCACGGCGGACGAGGTAGCCGAATCCGTGCTGTGGCTGCTGTCGGACAAGGCGTCCTACGTCACGGCGACCCTGTACAACATCTCGGGCGGGAGGTGAGGGCATGAGCGGCTTCGACGAATGCCTGAGCCTGGCGGCGACTTTGCCGGAGGATGCGGATCGCGCCATCCTGGTCGGGCGCGTCTGGCTGCCCGGCGACCAGCCGGGGCCGGCCGTGGTCTCGATCCGCGACGGCAGCCTGTTCGATCTCACGCCGCTGTGCCGGACGACGAGCGAGCTGTGCGAGGCCGACGATCCGGTCGCGCTGGCGCGATCGCCCGATGCTCGACCCCTCGGGCCGCTCGCCCCGGTCCTGGCCAACAGCCGCTGGAACCGGCGCGATCCGGCACAGCCCTGGCTGCTGGCGCCGATCGATCTCCAGGCGGTCAAGGCGGCCGGCGTCACCTTCGCCCGCAGCATGCTCGAGCGGGTGGTCGAGGAGCAGGTGAAGGGCGATCCGACGCGGGCCGCGGCCATTCGCGGCCGCATCGAGGAGCTGGTCGGCGCCGACCTGCGCGCCGTCCGGCCCGGCAGCGACGCCGCCACGCGGCTGAAGGAGCATCTCGTCGCCCAGGGCGCATGGTCGCAATATCTGGAGGTCGGCATCGGGCCGGATGCCGAGATCTTCACCAAGACCCAGCCGATGGCGTCGGTGGGTCACGGCGCCGAGGTCGGCATTCACCCCGTGTCGCGCTGGAGCAATCCCGAGCCCGAGCTCGTGCTGGTGGTGAACTCGCGCGGCAACATCGTCGGGGGCACTCTCGGCAACGACGTCAATCTGCGCGATGTCGAGGGGCGCAGCGCCTTGCTGTTGGGGAAGGCCAAGGACAACAACGGCTCCTCGGCCCTCGGCCCGTTCATCAGGCTGCTCGACGGCGGCTACGGCCTGGACGATCTGCGCACCGCCGACATCGGCCTGACCATCGAGGGCGATGACGGGTTCCGGCTGGAGGCGACCAGCTCGATGCGCGAGATCAGCCGCGACGTGACCGAACTCGCCGGCCATGCGATCGGGCGGCACCATGCCTATCCCGACGGCATGGTGCTGTTCTGCGGCACCATGTTCGCGCCGGTGGCCGACCGCGACGCGCCGGGGCTCGGCTTCACCCATCATCCGGGCGATCTCGTCGCGATCGCCACGCCACGTCTGGGCACCCTGGTCAACAGGGTGGAGGACTGCACCAAGATCCCGTTGTGGGACTTCGGTGCCGGTGCACTGATGCGGAATCTGGCGCGCCGCGGTTTGCTCTAGACCGCTGAGGGAAACGGGGCCCTAGCGGCCCCGTTCCAATTTCGGCTCAGGCGTGAGCGGGCGTCAGCCCCCGGACCTCGGGCGCATGCCGCAGGCGTTCGATTTCCTCCTTGATCCTCAACTTTTCCTTCTTCATTCGCACGACCGTCGATTGGTCTGGCATCGGCCTGTGCAACTCCTCGTCAATGAGATGCTCGAGGTGAGCATGCTTGTTGCGCAGGCTGTCGACGTGCTCCTGAACGGACATTGAGTAGGAACCCTCCAAGGCAATCCGACCGACTTAGACAACGTAGTGACAAGTGTCGGGCATTTCCACCGGAAATTGGTGACGAGTCTGTCAAGGATTCGTCACGGTCCGCGGCCCACCGTCGCCAGCAGATCGGCCCATTCCGTGCTGTCCGCCAGGTGGCCCAGCCCCAGCGCGATCAGATTGCCACGCGCCGCGCCCCCGTGCGGCGGCGCACCGCCGATCGGCCCGACCGCCTGCTCGAGCATGAGCTGCTCGATCCGCTCCAGCGCGAGCTCGGCCTCGGCGATGCGCCCGCGCCACCGCGTGATCTCACCACCACACTGGCCCGAGGCGCGCTCTTTCAGGCGTCGCCGTACGGCGCGCAACGGCGCGATCACGGGGCCTTGCCAGTCGGCCGCCAGCTGCGCGAGACGCCCGCCGGCCTCCGCCTCCAGACGCTGGCCGCGCTCGCCCAGCCAGAGCGCCAGCAGGATCAGGTTGACGTCGGCACCGTCCCGATCCTGCAGCGCCAGGCAGGCATCGGCCACGCCCGGTGCCGCATAGCGCGCGAGCGAGAACCGCCAGAAGGCGCCCGCCGTCGCCTCGCTCACTCCTCGCCCAGACGGTAGTGCGCCGCACCGATCAGGCCCGTGTCGCCACGCAGGACCAGCCAGGTCGGGATCGGCTCGAGGTAGGCGCGCATGCGGCCCTTGTCGACGAAGCGGCTCCGGAAGGCGGCGCGGTCGAACAACGGGCCGAGCCGCAGGCAGACCCCGCCCGCGACATAGATGCCACCGCGCGCGCCGACCGTCAGCGCGAGGTCGCCGGAAGCCGAGCCGAGCAGCGTGCTGAACATGGTCACCGCCTCGACACAGGCCGGACAGCTCCGGCGGCGCGCCGCCTCGGTCACCTCCTCGGCGGAGCCGGCCTCGGTGGTCCGCCCGTCGATCGCGGCCAAGGACTGCGCCAGGTTCAAGAGCCCCTGGCCGGAGAGCAGCCGCTCGTTCGAGACGTGCCCCAACCGCGCCCGGAGTATTTCCAGCACCCGGTCCTCGCGTGCGTTCCCAGGCGCGAAGGAGACGTGTCCGCCTTCGGCCGGCAGGGCGGTCCAGCCCGCCTTGCCGGGAACCAGCGTCGACACGCCCAGGCCGGTGCCGGCACCCAGCACGCCCACGGCCCGGCCCGGTGCCGCCGGGCCGCCGCCCATGTGTGCCCTCTCGTCGTCGGCCAGATGCGGCGTCGCCAGCGCCTGCGCGGCGAAATCGTTGATCACCGCAAGCTCGCGCAGCCCGAGCCGTGCCTTGAGGCCGGCCTTCGAGAATCGCCACGGGCTGTTGGTGAAGCTGATCTCCTCGGTCTCGACCGGCGTCGCCACGGCGATCACCGCCTCCTCGACGTGCCGCCCGGCCAGATAGGCCTCGGCGGCGGCGGCCGGGTCCGGGTAGTTCCGCACGAGCAGCGTGCGCTCGTCGTGGATGCCGTCCGTCTCGACGAGCGCGAACCGCGCGTTGGTCCCGCCGATGTCGGCGATCAGCCTGCTCATCGTCGCGTCCTTTCCTGCGGCCGCCGCGTGGCCACCCGGGAAGTGGCCTCGGCTCGTGGCCCTGTGCTATAGCGGGCGGGTTCGCGCGACAATGGCATGACACGATGGATGAAGGTCCGGCCAAGACGGAGATCGACACCCGGCTGGACACGCTGCGCGCGGCGCATCGCGCGCTCGATCAGCGGATCGCGCAGCTCGCCGGCGAGGGCACGCGCGACGAGGTCGAGCTGCAGCGGCTGAAGAAGCAGAAGCTGGCGCTCAAGGACCGCATCGCGCATCTGGAGAGCGATCGGATTCCCGACATCATCGCTTGAGCCGGGTGACGTGCCCCATCTTGCGGCCGGGCCGCGCCTCGCGCTTGCCGTAGAGATGCAGGCGGGCGCCGGGCTCCGCCAGCAGCTCCGGCCAGCGCCCCGCCTCGTCGCCGATCAGGTTGGTCATCTCGGCGTCGGCGAAGCGCGCCGGATCGCCCAGGGGCAGATCGCACACCGCGCGCACCAGCTGCTCGAACTGGCTGACCGCGCAGGCGTCGATGGTCCAGTGGCCGGAATTGTGCGGGCGCGGCGCCAGCTCGTTCACGAGCAGCCGGCCGTCGCGCGTCAGGAACATCTCGACCGCCAGCAGGCCCTCCAGCTCCAGCGCCGCCGCGATCCGCTCCGCCATCGCCACCGCCTCGGCGGCGGTCTCGGTCGGGATCGCCGCCGGTGCCACGGTCACGTCGAGGATGTGGTGCCGGTGCCGGTTCTCGACCGGGACGTAGCTGCGGACCTCGCCGCCGGGGCTGCGGGCGGTGATCACCGACAGCTCGAGCGCGAAGTCGACCCAGGCCTCGTGGATCAGCACGGGCTGGCCCAGGCTCGCCACCATCGCCTCGAGCGCAGCGCCGGTCGGCACCCGGATCTGGCCCTTGCCGTCATAGCCGAAGCGCGTGGTCTTCAGCACGCCCGGCCCGATCTCGGCCAGCGACCTGGCCAGGTCGGCCGTGGTCTCGACCCTGGCATGGGCCGTCACCGGGCAGCCCAGCCCGGCGGCACAGGCCTTCTCGGCCAGCCGGTCCTGCGTCACCCGCAGCACGCGCGCGCTGGGCCGGACCGGGCGCCGCTCGGCCAGATGATCGAGCGCGTCGACCGGCACGTTCTCGAACTCGAGCGTCACCACGTCGACCGCCGCGGCGAAGGCGTCGAGGGCCGCACGGTCGGCATAGTCGGCCCGGGTCCACGCGGCGGCGACCTCGGCAGCGGGACTCTCGGCCTCGGGTGCCAGAACGTGGCAGCGATAGCCGAGCCTGGCCGCCGCCATCGCCGTCATGCGGCCGAGCTGGCCGCCGCCGAGGATGCCGATCGTGGCGCCGGGCGGGATCGCGCTCACGGTTCCAGCTCGCCGGGTGTCTCGGCCACGGCGTCCGTCTGCCGGGCGCGCCACGCGGCCAGCCGTTCGACCAGGGCCGGATCGGCGAGCGAGAGGATGGACGCGGCCAGCAGCCCGGCGTTGATCGCCCCGGCGCGGCCGATCGCCAGCGTCCCGACCGGAACGCCTCCGGGCATCTGCACGATCGAGTACAGGCTGTCGACGCCGCGCAGGGCGGCGCTCTCGACGGGCACGCCGAGGACCGGCAGGGTGGTCAGTGCCGCGATCATCCCCGGCAGATGGGCGGCCCCGCCGGCACCCGCGACGATCACCTGGAACCCGGCCTCGCGGGCGCCGCGCGCAAAGGCGTAGAGCCGCTCCGGTGTGCGGTGCGCGGAGACGATCCGCACCGCGCACGCGACCTCGAGCTCCTCCAGCACCGCCGCCGTATGGCGCATCGTCGCCCAGTCGGAGTTGCTGCCCATCACCACGGCGACGGGAGGCGGCGCGCCGGCGCCGATCATGCCGCGGCGTCCTCGCCGAGCAGCCGCGCCGCAGCCCGGGCGGCACTCTCGTTCACCTCGCGGATCTGCAGGAACACTTCCTCGCGCAGCACGGACACCTCCCGCGGAAAGCGCAGACCCAACCGCACCGTCTTGCCGCGCACGGCGACCACGCGCACCTCGATGGCGTTGTTGATGACGACGGCCTCGCCTTCGCGTCGGCTGAGATAGAGCATGACCTGCCTCCGGCTGCGAAGGCGCCAGTCTCGCAGGCAGATCTTAAGGCGCTGTTAACCTTACCGATCGGATACTGCAATCCGCGCCGGCCGAGGTCCGTGCCGGCCCGAGAGATGCAAGCCCATGCTGCAGTCGCGCGCCACGCTGTTCGAGCTGATCTCCGGCCGGCTCGCCTGGCTCGGTCAGCGCCAGGCCGTGCTCGGCCAGAACGTCGCCAATGCGGACACGCCGGGCTACCGGCCGCGCGATCTGGCACCCGCCGACTTCGCCGCGCTCGTCGCCGGCCGGATGGAGTCGAGGCTGGAGCCCGCCCGTACCGCGGCGGCCCATCTGCCGCCGCTCGCCGGTGTTGCCGGCCGTTTCCGCGAGCTGGTCGACCGCGATGCCGAGCTGAAACCCTCGGGCAACGGCGTCGATCTGCCCGACCAGATGCGCAGGATGGCCACCACCGAGCAGGAACATCAGCTCGCGACCAATCTCTACCGCCGCTATGTCGGCATGATGCGCACCGCGGTCGGCATGCCGCAGGCCTGACCGTTGAATTCGGGTGTCTGAGGGAGCGAGCATGGATCTGAGCAGCGCCATGACCATCGCCGCCGCCGGCATGCGGGCCCAGTCCGCGCGCCTGCAGGTGACGGCCGAGAACCTGGCCAACGCGGAGACCACCGGGCTCGTGCCCGGCGGCGATCCGTTCCGACGCCACACCGTCAGCTTCGCCGAGCGGCATGACCGGACGAGCGGGCTGGATCTGGTCGGCGTCGGTCGATTCGGCGAGGACGCCGCCCCGTTCGAGCTGCGCCACGAGCCGGGCCATCCCGCCGCCGACGCGAACGGCTACGTCAAATATCCGAACGTCAACCCGCTGATCGAGCTGGTCGACATGCGGGAGGCGCAGCGCTCCTACGAGGCGAACCTGAACGCCCTGCAGCTCGCGCGCAGCATGATCGGGCGCACGCTCGATCTGCTGCGCTGACGGGGAAGGGAGGTGCGGCCATGGCCATCGTCGGCATCGGTCAGGCACTCAAGGCCTACTCCGCCGCCGCCCGCGCCGTGGAGGCGCCGGCAGCCGCCCCGCAGCCGCTCGCCGGCGACTTCGGGGCGATGGTCCGGGCGGGGCTCCAGAGCACGAGCGCACAGCTCGAGGCCAGCGAGACCAAGGCGGTCGAGGCGCTGACCGGCCGTGCCAGCCTGCAGGACGTGGTGGAGGCGGTGACCGAGGCCGAGCTCAGCCTGCAGAAGATGACCGCGATGCGCGACCGCGTGATCTCCGCCTATCAGGAGATCATGCGGATGCCGATCTGAGCGGTGACCGGGCCATGACCGCCGAGAACGTGCTCACGATCGCGCGGGAGGGCCTCTGGGTGAGCCTGCTGGTGAGCGCGCCGGGTCTGCTGGCGGCACTGGTCGTCGGTGTGGCGATCTCGCTGCTGCAGGCGCTGACCCAGATCCAGGAGAGCACGCTCTCGTTCCTGCCGAAGCTGGCCGCGATCCTGCTGGTGCAGCTCCTCACCCTTCCGTTCGCGATCTCCGTGCTCGGCGACTTCACCCGCGGCCTGTTCGCGCGGATCGTCGAGCTCGGGACCTCGTGAGCCCGGCTCTCGCCGCGCCGGCCGAGATCGTCGCCGGCGGCCTCGGCGGCGTGTTTCTCGTCTTCGCGCGCGTCGGCGCCGCCATGATGGTGCTGCCGGGCTTCGGCGAGCACCATGTCCAGCCGAGGCTGCGGCTCGCCTTCGCCATTCTGCTCAGCCTGCTGCTCGCGCCGATCGTGGCGACGCCGGGCGCGACGATCCCTGCCGAGCCCCTGGCACTGGCCGCGAGGCTGCTGCCCGAGCTCGGCCTCGGCCTGCTGATCGGCTTCGCGGCGCGCCTGGCACTCGCTGCCGTCCATGTCGGCGGCTCGCTGATCGCGAGCCAGTCCGGCCTTTCGGCGGCCGGCATGCTCGATCCGAACGAGGCGGCGCCGGGAACGCTCCCCGGCACTTTCCTCACCGTCGCGGCGTTGGCGATCCTGTTCGCCGCGGACCTGCACCATCTCATCCTGCGCGGCCTCGCCGCGAGCTACCTCCTGTTCCCGCTCGGCCTTCCCTTCGCTCCGGCGCCGGCCGGCGAGCTCCTGCTGCGGCTGGTGAGCGCCATGCTGGCGACCGGAGCCCGGATCGCGGCGCCGATGATCCTCGCCGGCTTCCTGGTCAATCTGGCACTCGGCGCGCTCGGGCGGATGGTCCCCTCGCTGCCGGCCCTGTTCCTGGCCCTGCCGCTGCAGCTCCTCACCGCATTCCTGATCCTGCAGCTCTCGCTGCCGGCGGCGCTCGAGCTGTTCCAGGGCTCGCTCGGCGCCGGGCTGGGCTGGCTGCAGCCGGGCGGCTGAGCTGGCCGAGGAGCGCGACGACGCCCAGAAGACGGAGGCGCCATCCCAGCGCCGGCTGGAGGAGGCGCGGGCCAAGGGTCAGCTGGTCGTCTCGCGCGAGGTCGCGACCATGCTGCTGTTCGGAGCGGCGGCCCTGCTTGCCGTTGTCGGAGCGCCGCAGGCGAGCCGCTCGCTCGCCGCCACGGGCGCCACCCTGCTGCGCGACGCGCATGCCTTGCCGCTCGACGGAACCGGCCTCGCCGCGCTGGGCTGGAATCTGGCGGCGGCGCTCGGCCCGCCCGTCCTGCTGCCGCTGCTGCTGCTGTTCGCCGCGCCGATCCTGGCGGCATTGCTGCAGAACGCCGTGGTCTGGAGTGCCGAGCCGCTGAAGCCCAAGCTCGAGCGGATCTCGCCCCTGGCGGGTGCGCGACGCCTGTTCGGGCTCCGCTCGCTGGCCGAGCTCGGCAAGAGCCTGGTGAAGCTCGCGCTCGTCGGCGGCGCCGTCCTGTGGCTGCTTCGCCCCGAGCTGCCGCAGGTGCTCGGCTCGAGCGCGCTCGAGCCGGGGCCGTTCCTCGCGCTGATGGCGGCCCTGGCCGGTCGCGGACTGCTCGTGCTCGCGGTCGCCGCGTCGATCGTGGCGCTGATCGACTATGGCCACCGCCACGTCGAGTTCATGCGCCAGATGCGGATGTCGCGGCAGGAGCTGCTCGACGAGCTCAAGCAGAGCGACGGCGACCCGCACGTCAAGCAGCGGCAGAAAGCCGTCCGGCTGGAGCGGGCGCGGCGCCGGATGATGGCGGACGTGCCGCGCGCGACGGTCCTGATCACCAACCCGACCCACTATGCCGTGGCGCTGCGCTATCGGGTCGGGGAAACCCCGGCGCCGGAGGTTCTCGCCAAGGGTCTCGACGGCCTGGCGCTCAGGATCCGCAAGGTCGCGGCCGAGCACGGCATCCCGGTGATCGAGAACCCGCCGCTCGCCCGTGCGCTGCACGCGGCCTGCGATCCCGGCGACCTGATCCCGCCCATCCACTACCAGGCCGTGGCGGAGATCATCTCCTACGTGCTGCGCCTGGGCGAGCGGCGCTCGCCGGTCTGATCGTACGGAGATGCGCACTGCGCGCATCGCCAGGCGGCCGGGAACCATTCGTTCACCGCGTCGGCGCAGGCTCGCGCCCATGACCGGTCCGGATGCGCCGGATCGCCTCGAGGACGGAGCCGGCTCCCGTGCGCAGCGTCGTTCGCGCCACGCTACTCGCCGCCTTTGCCGGCCTTGCCGGAACGCCGGCGCTGGCGGTCACTCCCGGCCTGTTCGGGACCACCGAGTTCCAGGCCGAATCGCTTCGCGACCTGCCGCAGTGGCAGGCCGTCGTCGCGCGCATGGCCGAGGAGGCGCCGACGATCGCCGACTGCCGGGCGGCGAGCGAGCGCTGCCCGACGCGGGCGACCCGCGACTGGTCGCGCCTGCTCCGCTCTCTCGACGGGGCGGCGCCACTCACCCAGCTGCGCGAGGTCAATCGGTTCGTCAATGGCTGGCGCTACCGCGCCGATCGCGACAATTACGGCCGCAGCGATTATTGGGCGACCCCGCTGCAGTTCTTCCGGCGCTCCGGCGACTGCGAGGACTACGTCATCGCCAAGTATCGCTCGCTGCGCCTGCTCGGCATGCCGGCGGAGCGGCTGCGCATGGTGGTCCTGCAGGACGTCGAGCGCGACCTGCCGCACGCGGTGCTCGCGGTCTATCTCGGCGATCGCATCCTCATTCTGGACAATCTCACGGACGATGTGCTGCCGCAGGAAAGGCTGCCCCATTATCTGCCCTACTACTCCGTCAACGAGACCGCGCGCTGGGCGCATCTGCCGCCCGACACGCCGGAGTTCGCCGGGGCGGTATCGGCCGGCTCGACGGCCGTGCAGCGATGACGGCCGGACAGCTCGCCGATTGACAACCGGTCGCCGCTGGACTTTGTCGCGCCGGGCATTCCCGTCACTGCGAGAGCCGCGCGACACATGGTCAGCCCGCCCGAACCGGAGCTCGAGGTCCTACGCGGCGAGGTCGACCGCATCGACCGCGCCGTGGTCGAGCTGCTCGCCGAGCGGCTGCAGGTGGTGCGGTCGATCGCGGCGCTCAAGAATCGCGACGGCGCCGGCGGGCCGGCGATCCGCCCCGGCCGCGAGGCGGCGATCCTGCGGCGCCTGGTGACGCAGGCCGGAACCCGGTTGCCGACGGCGACCCTGGTGCGGATGTGGCGCGAGCTGCTGGCGGCGACCACGCGTGCTCAGGCCCCGCTCGCCATCGCCGCTTATGTGCCGTCGGACCGCACGGAGCTGTGGGACCTCGCCCGCGACCATTTCGGCTCGACGGCACCCATCCGGCGCGTCCACGACAGCATGGACGCGATCCGCCTCGTCGCCGAGGGCGAGGCCGACCTCGTCGTCCTGCCGCTGGCGGAAGACGGTGCAGGCTGGTGGACCGGCCTGGCCGAGCAGGCGCCGCGCGTCCTCGCCCGCATCCCGTTCGTGGCGGGCCCGGGGACCGGCGGCGCGCTGGTGCTCGGTGCCGCCGGTCCCGATCCTTCCGGCGACGATCTCACGCTGCTGCTGCTGGAGACCGCCTCGGGTCTCGCACCGGACCGGCTGCCGGCCATGCTCGGTTCGGTCGGGCTGATGGGGCGTGCCCTGGCTCAGGCCAGGGCGCATGACGGCCGCCAGCTCCATCTGGTCGAGATCGACGGCCTGCTCGCACCGGAAGGTGCCGCTCTGGCCAAGCTCTGCGAGCCGGTCTTGCGCTGCGCTTGGCTCGGCGGCTATGCCCGTCCCCTCGCCGTGGACGACTGACCGCGGCACGCCGCACTCGAGGACTTCCGATGACTTCGCCCAGGCCGCGGCCCGGCATTCTGGAGATCGTGCCCTATGTCGGCGGCAAGTCGGCGGTAGGCGGCGCGTTGCCGGTCGCCAAGCTCTCCTCCAACGAGAGCCCGCTCGGCCCCAGCCCGCATGCCATGGCGGTCTATCGCGAGCTCGCCGCCGAGCTGCACCGCTACCCCGAGGGCGGCTCGATCGAGCTGCGCCGCGCCATCGCCCGCCGCCACAATCTCGACCCCGACCTCGTCGTCTGCGGCGCCGGGTCGGACGAGCTGATCGCCCTGCTCGTCCGCGCCTATGCCGGCCCGGGCGACGAGGTGCTCCACAGTCGCCACGGCTTTCTGATGTACCCGCTTTCGGCCCTCGCCGCGGGAGCGCATCCCGTCGCCGCGCCGGAAACCGACCTGTGCGCCGACGTCGACGCGCTGCTGTCGAAGGTGTCCTCGCGCACTCGTCTGGTCTTCCTTGCCAATCCCAACAACCCGACCGGCAGCTGTCTTTCCGCCTCGGAGCTGCGGCGGCTGCGCGACGGCCTGCCCGAGGACGTGATCCTCGTCATCGACGCGGCCTACGCCGAATATGCCGAGGCGTCGGACTACGACAGCGGGCAGGAGCTCGCCGCCGCCACCTCCAACACGGTCATGCTGCGGACCTTCTCCAAGCTCTACGGCCTTGCCGCCCTGCGGCTCGGCTGGCTCGCCGCGGGCTCGGGAATCGTCGACGTGCTCAACCGGGTGCGCGGCCCGTTCAACGTGTCTCTGCCTGCGCAGGCGGCCGGCGTCGCGGCACTCGCCGACGAAGGGCACGCCGAGGCCGCCCGCGCGCACAACCGCACCTGGCTGCCCTGGGTCGCCGGCGAGCTGACGGCGCTCGGCCTGAAGGCGCACCCGAGCCTGGGCAACTTCCTGCTGGTCGAGTTTCCCAAGGGCTCCGGCCGCGATGCGGCGGCCGCCAACGCCCATCTCGAGGCAGAGGGCGTGATCCCGCGTCAGATGGGATCCTACGGCCTGCCGGACTGCCTGCGGATCAGCATCGGGCTGGAGACCGAGAACCGCCGCCTCGTCGCGGCGCTCAAGGGCTTCGTCGCCCACCAGGCGCCCGCATGACCCCGTTCCGCCGCGTCGCGATGCTCGGGATCGGGCTGATCAACGGCTCGCTCGCCGCCGTGCTCCGCCGCCAGGGGGCAGCGGGCGAGATCGTCGCTCACGCACGTGGGGAGCGGACCCGCGCCCGCGCGCTCGAGCTCGGGTTGTGCGACCGCGTCGAGGCCGATCCCGCCGCCGCGGTGACGGGCGCCGACCTCGTCGTGATCGGCGTCCCGCCGGCCGCCGTGGGGGAGATCGCGGCGGCGATGCGGCCCGGCCTGCCGGCCGACGCGATCGTCACCGACGTCAGCTCGATCAAGGCCCAGATCGTGCGCGAGGTGGTGCCGCACCTGCCCACGCCCTCGCTGTTCGTTCCCGGCCACCCGGTCGCCGGCACCGAGCATTCCGGTCCCGACGCCGCCTTCGCGACCCTGTTCGAGCGCCGCCGCTGCATCCTTACGCCGATCGAGGACACCGATCCCCTGGCGCTGGACCGCGTGCGGGCGATGTGGGAGCTGGCCGGCTCCAGCGTCGACGTGATGACGCCCGAGCACCACGACCGGGTGCTCGCGATCACCTCGCATCTGCCGCACTTGATCGCCTATACCATCGTCGGCACGGTGGCCGATCTCGAGGATGAGGCGCGCACCGAGGTGTTCAAATACGCCGCCGGCGGCTTCACCGACTTCACCCGCATCGCCGCCTCGGACCCGACCATGTGGCGCGACGTGCTGCTCGGCAACCGCGAGGCGGTGCTCGAGATGCTCGGCCGCTTCACCGAGGATCTGGTGGCGCTGCAGCGCGCCATCCGTTGGGGCGAGGGCAAGACCCTGTTCGAGCTGTTCGAGCGCACCCGTGCCATCCGCCGGGGCGTCATCCAGGCCGGGCAGGCCTATGTCCGGCAGCCGCAGTCGAACGGCGAGGCCTGAGCGCCGGCATGGACCGGGAGCTGGTCTGGTATTTCGGCTACGGCTCCTTGATGTGGAATCCCGGCATCGCCCACGAGGCGTTCGAGTCCGCCCGCCTCGACGGCTGGAGCCGGGCCTTGTGCGTCTACTCCACGCACTATCGTGGCACGGCTTCCCGCCCGGGCCTCGTCCTCGGGCTGCAGCGCGGCGGCAGCTGCATCGGGCGGGCGATCGGCGTCGTCCCCGAGCGGGAGGCCGAGGTGACGGCCTATCTCGACGCGCGCGAGCTGCTCGACGTCTACGTCTATGATCGGGTTCGCCTGCCGCTGCGCCTGCTCGCGGGTGACCACGAGGTCGCGGCCTGGTGCTATGTCGCGCGACCCGAGCACGAGCACTATGCGGGTCACCTCCGCCCGGACCAGGTCCTGGACTGCGTGCGGCTGGGCCATGGCTTGGCCGGAGCATGCGCGGACTATGTCCGCAACACGGTGGCACATCTCCAGTCGATGGACATCCGCGAGCCCGAGCTCGAGCGGATCGTGGCCGAGCTGAGCGTCGCCGCGGCCTAGTCCCGCAGCGCCTTCTCGAGCAGCGCCAGGAACGCGGCCGGCTGCTCGGCATGCGGCCAGTGCCCGGCCGCCGGAACGGCCGTGATCTCGGCGCTGGGGAAGAGATGCCGCAACGCCGCCTCGCCCTCCGCACCGACATAGTCCGACCGTTCGCCGCGCAGACAGCGGACCGGGCCGCCATAGTGCCCGGCCGGCAGATCGGGCGGGAAGCCCATGAGCTCGGGCATCGCGCGCAGCAGGGCGCCCAGGTTCGGCTGCCAGGCGAGCCGCCCTTGGCTCGTCTCGAGGTTCTGCACCAGGAACGCCCGCATCGCCCTGTCGGGCACGGCGGCCGCCAGCTCGGCATCGACGTCCCCGCGGCGACGGCCCGGCGAAAGGTCGGCCGCCAGCATGGCCTGGATCAGGCGGTCGTAGCCCGAGGCGTACCGGATCGGCGCGATGTCGACCACGATCACCCGCCGCAGCAGCTCCGGCCGCGTCAGTGCCAGCGTCATCGCGACCTTGCCGCCCATGCTGTGGCCGACGAGGGTGACCGGCCCGGCCGCGGCGGTCTCGATCAGGCGTGCGATGTCGGCGGCCATGGCGGCGTAGCCCGCCTCGTCCGACCAGGGTGAGCCGCCGTGATTGCGCAGATCGACGAGCCGCACCGAATATGAGCTCGCGAGCGCGCGGCCCGCCGTCAGCCAGTTGCGCGCCCTGCCGAGCAGGCCGTGCAGGAACAGCAGGGGCGGCCCGGCGCCGAGCTCCGTGACGGCGAGCTCCAGGGGTGCGCTCACAGGAAGGTCACGCTGACGGCATAGCCCAGCGTGTCGAACTCGAACGGCCGGTCGGGCCGCACGATCACCGGCACGCTCACCTGATCGGCCGGGGCGAGCTGCGGCGGCTCACCCGGGCGGCGGCCGGTCAGGCGGAAGTCGATGCGCTCGATCTGCCCGCGCACCGCCTCCGGCACGCCGGGAACGGTCACCTCGGCGATCTGGCCGACGCGCAGCTTGCGGGCGTCCGCGAGCGGCACCAGGGCCCGGACGGTGAGCGGCTGGTCGGCCGCGACCAGCGTCGCCAGGGTCTGCCCCGGTTGCGCGGTCGAGCCCGGTGGAATCACCCACTCGGCGAGCACGCACTCGCAGGGGCTGGGCACCGGCACGGGCGGGCTGCCGGCGGTGACGAGGCGCGCCGCGGGGTCGCCACGGCGGAGCAGGCCGGCATTGCCCGCTTCGACCACACCGGCGGTGGGGGCCGCCAGACGGTAGACGGGGGCCTCTATCACCGCGCGATCGGTGCTGACCACGAGCAGGCGCTGATACAGTCCGGCCACGATCAGGCCGGTGAGCCCGATGCCGGCGACCGCCATCAGGCCGACGCCGACCAGACGACGGATGCGCCGCCCGAGGCTGTCCTCCTCGTTCACCGCCGCGAACAGGCGCTGGACCCGCGCCTCGGCGGCCTGCTCGCTCCCGACGACGCTGAGAATGTCGCCGCCGGAGACGATCTCGCCCGACAGATAGGAATCGACCACGAAGCGGAACAGGTTGATCTGGCCCTGCGACAGGTCGAGGAACCTGCAGCCGAAGCGCGGCAGGTCCGGCAGAACGTAGACCATCAGCGCGTCGAGACGGAGCGTCAGCTCGAAATCCTCGAACGGGAAGATCAGGCGGACCGCGAACCGCTCGCCTTCCCGGCGCGAGGTGATCGGGCTGGCCACGCCGAGGCCGCCCATCGACCAGTCGTCGACCGAATACCGGGTCCCGTCGATCTCGACCGCGATCGGGATGCGCAGCCGCACATGCTGACGGTGGACCTCGGCCTCGTGGACGATTTGCGGCTTCATACCGCCTCCTGGAACAGCGATGCGAGCAGAGCCCGGGTCGGCAGCGGCGCGAGCCCGGTCGAGAGGGCGATCGCCGCGACCAGGGTGGCGAGCGCGAGCAGATGCAGCCCCAGAGAAGCCACGGCGCGCAGCCCGGCCTGCGAAGGGCTCAGCGCCGGGGAGAGATCGATCTGCTGTCGGGTCCAGCGCTGGCGGTCGAGCCGGAACAGCACCCAGGTCTTCACCAGCGCGCCATAGAGCTGCGTGTAGAAGAGCAAAGGCGGCCAGAGCCCGTTGATCGCCGGCCGCACGCTGAGCAGCAGCACGCTCTGCAGCAGCCGGGTCACCATGACCCAGAGCAGATAGGCGTAGAGAAAGGCGGGATCGACGGAAACGGCCAGCAGGATGGCGGCGATCGGCCCGACCAGCGGCGTCCACATCGACACACGCTGATCCACGAGGCACCACCAGACGAACAGCCCGACCCTGGCCGGGCCGAGCTCGAGGCAGCGCCCGCTCGCGCGCAGCATGTTGCCGAACCAGCGCAGCATCAGCGCGGTCGAGGCGCGCAGGAGATCCGGCGCCGGCGGCTGCTCGATGGTGAGCACGGAGACGTCCGGCACGTAGAGCGAGGGCACACCGCGGGCGAGCAGCCAGTAGGCGGCCGACTTGTCCTCGCCGGTGAGCAGGGGCAGCCTGCCGTAGCGCCAATGGTCCAGCGTGTCGTTGGCGATCAGGTCGATGAAGCTGGGATCGGTCGCGATCGAGGCGCGGTAGGCCGACATCCGCCCGGTCAGGGTGATCAGGCGCCGTGACAGCCCCAAGGAGCTCATCAGCAGATGGCGCTGGGCGTAGCGCAGGCGGTGCCACGCGCGCATCGCCCGACTCCCTTCCGGGACCAGGCAGTCCTCGTCCGTGGTCAGGGCGCCCAGCGAGGGCAGCAGGCGGAAGAACGGCAATGTCCGCGCCAGGCAGCCCCGAGGCAGCACGGCGTCGCCGTCCTGCACCATCACCACGGCGTCGTGGCGTGGCGCCACGCGGCTCACCGCCCGCAGCGCCCGCGCCAGGGCTTCGCGCTTGCCCGTGGCCCTGCCGCGCACCAGGATCAGCCGGACCCGCGGCGGCGGCGCCAGCCGGCGGAACAGGTCCTTGATCATCCGCTCGTCGGCGAGCTCGACGACCGCCGCGATCACGGTCACCGGCCTGGGATAGCGCGCCGCTTCGGCGAAGGCCGCGCTGAACGCCGCGATCGAGGTCTCCGCCGGGATGCGGTAGCTGGTGACGATGACGAACACCTCGCCGACCAGCAGCTCGCCGGCCGTCTCCTCCCCGTCGAGCCGGTCGGCCTGGGTCCGCCAGCGCGGGAACACGATTCTGCGGTACCAGATCGAGCGGACGAGGTGCACCGCACCCCAACTCCACCGCCAGACCCCGATCCAGCCGAGCACGAACAGGAACGCGCCGGTGCCCGGGCTCCACACCGACTGCGGCGCCTGCACCGCAAGTGCGACGAGGGCGAGGAGATAGAGCGCCAGCGCCACGGCTCAGCGTCCCGAACCGGCCGGACGAGCCGGATTGCTTCGCTTCTGGGGGCACGCGCTCAGGGTCATTTGCGGGAATGGCCATAGGCGTTTGTCGCGTCCGGGTCGATAGCGATGCGTCTGTACCCTTGCGTCCCGCGCCGATCTGTGGCGCGGTCGGCACTCACGCCGGTTGCGGGACGGATTTCGCGCGGACCATGAACTCGACCAATCTCATTCTGATCGTCGACGACGACGCGGCGCTGCGGCGCGAGCTCGTCGAGCAGCTGTCCTTGCACGAGGGCTTCGAGGCACACGAGGCCGGCACCGGCAAGGACGCGCTGGAGTTCGCCAAGCAGCACCCGTTCGCCGCCGTGCTGCTCGATGTCGGCCTGCCCGACATGGACGGTCGCGACGTCTGCCGCCTCCTGCGCAAGCAGGGCCTCAAGGCGCCCGTGATCATGCTCACCGCCCACAGCGGCGACGCCGACACCATCCTCGGCCTCGACAGCGGCGCCAACGACTACATCGCCAAGCCGTTCCGTCTCGGCGTGCTGCTGGCGCGTCTGCGCGCCCAGCTGCGCCAGTTCGAGCTCAGCGACGACGCCGTGTTCCAGATTGGCCCCTATAGCTTCAGGCCGGCCGCGAAGATGCTGACCCGGGCCGACAGCCGTAAGATTCACCTGACCGAGAAGGAAACCGCCATCCTCAAATACCTCTACCGCGTCGGCGACAAGCCGGTCTCGCGCGAGGTGCTGCTGGACGAGGTCTGGGGCTACAATGCCGGCGTCACCACCCACACGCTCGAGACCCACATCTACCGCCTGCGCCAGAAGATCGAGCCCCGGCCCGGCGAGACCACGCTGCTGGTGACCGAGCCCGGTGGCTATCGGCTGGTCCGCTAGCCTCCGCTCTTTTCGCCGCCGTCGCGTGGTCTATGCTCTGGTGGACAAGAACACACCAGGGAGTTCCAGCCATGTGTCGGATCTACGCCGGCACCGACCCGGCGGAGTACGAGCCCGTCACCCGCTCGCTGCGGATCCATGGTGCGGTCACCAGCATCCGCCTGGAGGCTCGGTTCTGGGCGATCCTCGACGAGATGGCGGAGGGCGAGGGCCTCACCACGCCCCGCTTCATCGCCAAGCTGCACGACGAGGTCCTCGACCTGCACGGCGAGGTCCGCAACTTCACCTCCATGCTGCGGGTCGTCTGCGCGGTCCATCTCGGGCAGCCCGGTCGCGCTCGGCCGGAGCCCGCCGCACTCCCGGCCCGGCTCGCCGAGGTGTTCGCCTGACGAGTGGTCACGTCGGGATGAATTAGGCACTGGCGCGAACATGGATCGCTTGTTAGCTTCCCGGCGCTCGGTCCGTACATAGAGCGTAGTGCCGCCGCCCGTCGGCTAGCCCGGCGGAGTGAGGCGGCGCAAAGAACAGCCGGGGGGAAGCACCATGGCGATGCTGGGTTTCTGGCGCTGCGGCTTGGCCGCCATCACCGCCGTGACATTGTCCGGTGTGCCCGCATCGGCCCAGGTGCCCGAGGGCGCAGCACTCGGCACCCAGGAATCGCACCCGACGCGGACCCTGCCGCAGGCGAGCCCCCACTGGGTCTACATCCTCGAGCCGGTCTTCCCGCACCTGGTCGCCTCGAAGGTCTGGATCCTCGACGGCGACACGCTCGAGTTCAAAGGCATGTCCAGCGCCGGCTATGTCGCCAATCTGGCGCTGGCCAAGGACATGAGCTCCTACTACATCGCCGAGACCTACTGGTCGCGCGGCTCGCGCGGCGACCGCACCGATGTCGTCACCACCTACGACGCCAAGACGCTGGAGGTCACCGGCGAGGTGGTCCTGCCCAAGGGCCGCTTCCTGGTCGTGCCCAAGAAGTACAATCTCCAGCTCAGCGACGACGGCCGCTATCTCTACTCCTTCAACATGGACCCGGCCTTCGGCCTCAGCCTGGTCGACATCAAGGCCAACAAGTATATCGGCGAGATCGAGACCGGCGGCTGCAGCCTGGCCTATCCGACCGGCAACAATACCGTCGCCACGCTGTGCCCCGACGGGTCGTTCGCCCACATCACCATCGACGAAGCGGGTCAGGCGGCGATCGAGAACAGCGAGCCGTTCTTCGATTCCGAGACCGACCCGGTGTTCGAGCATCCGGCCACCTCCAGACCGGCCAAGAAGGCGTTCTTCGTCTCCTACGCGGGCTGGGTCTATCCGGTGGCGATGGATGGCGCGCCCAAGGTCGGCGAGCGCTGGAAGCTGCAGGGCGAGGGCGATGACGCTTGGCGGCCGGGCGGCTGGCAGCCCGTGGCCTATCATGCCCCCACCGACCGCCTGTTCGTGCAGATGCACGAGGGTGGGCAGTGGACCCACAAGCATGCCGGCACCGAGATCTGGGTCTACGAGGCCGCGACCGGCAAGCGCCTGGAGCGGATCAAGGCAGAGCACCCGTCGTTCTCGCTGGTGGTGACGACCGACGACAAGCCGCTCCTGTTCTCCCTCACCGAGGCCCAGTCGGTCCACGTGTTCGATGCCACCACCTATGAGCACAAGGGTGCCAAGGAAGGCATCGGCATCTCGCCCTTCGTCCTCTACACGCCGGGTGAGTGAGCCGAGGCCCTCTGCAACATGTCGCTAGATCCGACCCTCGCACTGGCGGGCGCTCTCCTGCTCGCCGTGATCTTCGGCTCGGCGGGGCCGGCGAAGCTGATGGCGCGCGACGCGTTCGCCGGGGTGGTGGCCAACTACCGCCTGCTCCCGGACCGGCTGGTGACGCCGTTCGCGCTGGCCCTGCCCTGCCTGGAGATCGCGGTGGCGCTGGGGCTGCTGCTGCCGGCGACCCGCGGCGCGGCCGCCCTGCTGGCGGCAGTCCTGCTGCTCCTGTTCGCGGCGGCGATGGCGGTCAATCTTCTGCGCGGTCGGCGCGACATCGACTGCGGCTGCGCCATCGGCCGCCTGCGCGAGCGCATCGGCTGGCCGCTGGTGGCGCGCAACCTGCTGCTGACGGTCGTGGCACTCTTCCTGGCCTGGGGCCGGGCCGTGCCACGCCCGCTCGAATGGCTCGACTTCGTATCCATCGCCGCGGCGCTGGCCTGTCTTCTTCTGCTGCATGCGGCCGCGGGGCGCCTGTTCGGCATGGCCCCGGTCGACCCGACGGGAGCGCGCTGAATCATGGAAGCTCTCGCCGTCTCGCAGGTGCTGCTGTGGATCGTGGTGGTTGCGCTCGGCCTGATCGTGCTCGGTCTGGCCCGCCAGATCGGCGTCCTGCACGAACGGGTGGCGCCACTCGGCGCGCTGACGACGCGCACCGCCGTCGGGATCGGCGATCGCGCGCCCGAGTTCGACATCACCGACCTCGCCGGCCGCAAGCTGCACATCGGCGGCCGGCGCGGCGACGGGCGTGCCCAGCTCCTGCTGTTCGTCTCGCCGACCTGCCCGATGTGCAAGAAGCTCCTGCCGACCGCGCGCTCCTTCGCCCGCAGCGAGCAGGGCCACCTCGATGTGGTGCTGATGGGCGACGGCGACCGGCCGTCGCACGAGGCCATGGTCGCCGAGCACCGGCTGCAGGACCTGCCGCTGGCGCTGGCGCCGATCGTGGGCATCACGCTCGGGATCGGCAAACTGCCGCACGCGGTGCTGATCGACGCCGCCGGCACGATCAGTAGCTCGGGCATCGTCAACAGCCGCGAGCATCTGGAAAGCCTGCTGGTGGCCCAGGAAACCGGTTTCGCATCCATGCAGGATTATCTTCTCGGCACCCGTCCACCGTCCGCCGGCCAGGGCGGTGGGGCGGCCGAGGCAGCACGGAGGGTGTCGGCATGATCCTCGACGCGTTCGACCGCATGATGGAGAGCAGCGCGCGGCGGATCGCGCAACGCAGCTCGCGACGCAGCATTCTCAGCCGGATCGGCATCGCTGCCGTGGGCGGCGCGGTGCTGCCCATGCTGCCGATCGACCGCAGCGGCCGCATGAAGATGGCGCACGCCAACGAGTTCGTGAAGACGGCGCAGACCAGCGACCCGACCCAGTGCAACTACTGGCGCAACTGCTCCTCGGACGGCTATCTCTGCTCCTGCTGTGGCGGCACCTACAACGAATGTCCGCCGGGCTCGATCGCCTCGCCGACGAGCTGGATCGGCACCTGCATCAACCCCGATGACAATCAAGCCTATCTGATCGCCTACCAGGACTGCTGCGGCAAGGATTCCTGCGGCCAGTGCGCCTGCCTCGGCACCGAGGGCGAGATGCCGACCTATCGGCCCGAGCTCAACAACGACATCATCTGGTGCTTCGGCGCGCCGACCATGGTCTATCACTGCTCGAGCCAGGTGGTGATCGGCAAGGCGTGAGTCGCGTCGGACTGTTTCTGCTGGCGCTCGCGTTCGCCACGGGCGCGGCGGCCGCCGACTATGAGCCGGGGGCACCCCTCGAGCAGCTGACCGGCCCCAGGGCCGACTTCGCCCTGCGCTGTCGCGGCTGCCACGGCTTCGCGGGCGAAGGGACCTCGGGGCATGTCCCGCGGCTCGACGGCTTCGTCGGCCTGTTCACGCAGGTCCCCGGCGGCCGCGACTATCTGATGCGGGTGCCCGGCGTGGCGCGGTCACGGCTGGACGATGCGCGGCTGGCGGCGGTGCTGAACTGGATGCTCGCCACCTATGGCGACGGGCAGGTCGACCCGGCCTTCGCCCCCTACTCGGCGGCGGAGGTCAGCTCGGCACGCCGGCGGGTCCTCCTGGACCGCAGATCGATCCGGGAAGACCTCCTGGCGGCCATGCGGGAGCGAGATCTGATCGGTCCGCTGGAGGACGGTTTCGGTCGCTCGGCCGAGCGGCGGGGCTGACCTCCACGATCCCCATCATGCCGGCATCGCCATGCTCGGCGATGTGGCAGTGGAACAGGCTCTTCCCCGCGATGTCGCGGAACGGGATCAGCAGCTCGACCCGCTCGGCCGGCCGCAGATTGACCGTGTCGCGCCAGACGGCCCGCTCCTCCGGCACGCCGTTGCGGCTCCAGAGCTGGAACGGCCATGTGTGGAGATGGAACACATGGTCCTGCGTGTCGACGTTGATGATCTCCCAGCATTCGAGATCGCCCGACCGGACCTGTGTGGGCTCGTGCTCCTGCGCCGTGCTCCCGTCCGCGTGCAGGAAGGCCATCGCCATGCGGTAGGTCCGCCGGCGGGCGATGGTCGACGGATCGAGCCGCTCCACGTCGAGCAGGCGCTCGGGCGGGGGCACGTTCCGGACTGGTCCGGCTCCGGCGAGGGTCAGCAGGGTCTCGACGCGCGACGGCTCCCGGCGCGCGCCACGATTGTAGGGCCGGTGGACCAGATCGACGCTCTCGCCTTCGGTCAGCGGCACCAGCAGCTCGACCCTCTGCGCGGCCGTCATCAGGATCTCCGGCATCTGCAGCGGCGCCTCGAGCAGATGGCCGTCCAGGGCGACGACGGTGAGCGGCCGGCCGTCGCCATGGGCCAGCAGCAGGCTCCGGCCGTTGCAGGCGTTGATCAGGCGCAGCCAGACCGGGGAGGCCCGCGCCGGCAGGACCGGCCGCAACCTGCCATTGGCCATGACCAGCTCACCGCTCTTGCCCCGCGCCCAGTCGCCGGTGGTGTGGGCGGCGGGGCGGCCGTCGACGATCGTCAGATCCTTGATCACCACCACCTGCTCGTCGCAGCCGGCGAACTCCACGTCCTCCGGCCGCACGATGATCAGGGCGCCGGCCAGCCCGCGCCAGAGCTGACGCGCCAGCCGATGATGCATGTGGGGATGATACCAGAACGTCCCGCCATAGCCCGGCGGGATCGGCAGCTCGTACAGGAACCGCTCGCCCGGCCGCACGGTGACGAACGGATTGTCGCCGTTTCCTTCCGGCGTGACGTGCAGCCCGTGGAAGTGAAGGTTGGTCGGCTCGTCGAGCCGGTTGGTGAACTCCAGTCGCAAAAGCTCGCCCGCCTTCGCCCGCAACGTCGGGCCGGGAAAGGAGCCGTCGTAGGTGAGCAGCTCGACGCGCTCGCCCCCCAGACTCAGGATTTCCGGTCGCGCCGTGACTTGCGCTTCGACCACGGCAGGGCCGATCGCGGAGCGCGCCCGGCCCGACAGCACCAGCGACCCTCCGGCCAATGCCAGCGCCCCGCCGAGCATCGCCCGTCGGCTCGTCCATGCCACTCTGCGTCCGCTCACCCGGCGCTCCCAGATCAAGTAGTAGGGGCTTACTACCCGCCCCTCTCACACCCTGTTACCACTGAGGCAGCATCAGGGGAGGCATCGGCATGGCCAAGGCCATACACATGATGGTCCGCGTTCTCGATCTCGACCGGTCGATCGCGTTCTATCGCACGGCGCTCGGTCTGGAGGTCGCGGACCGGTTCGATTTCGACAGCTTCACCCTTGTCTATCTGCGCAGTGCCGAGGCCGATTTCGAGATCGAGCTGACCCTCAACAAGGGCCGCACTGAACCTTATTCGCACGGCGACGGGTATGGCCACGTCGCCGTCTGCATCGACGATCTCGACGCCGAGCACCGGCGCCTGAGCGAAGCCGGGGTCGGCCCGCAGCCGATCAAGGAGTTCTTCCGCGACGGCGGCCTGATGGCCCGGTTCTTCTTCATTCAGGATCCCGACGGCTACAAGATCGAGGTTCTGCAGCGGCATGGCCGCTATCGCTGACAGGGAGGGGCAGGCATGAGCAAGCACATTCTCGACCGACGGCGCTTCCTGAGATCCGCCGCGACGGCCACCGCCGCGGTGGCGGTGAGTGCCAGCGGGACCGTGATCCTCGCCAGCGACCGCGCCTGGGCGATGGAGCTCGAGGTGATCCCGGCCAACGAGGCCGAGGTGCTCCTGACCATGACGCGCCGGCTGTACCCGCACGACGGTCTCGGCGACATGTTCTATGCCGAGGTCGTGGAGGGGCTCGACGCCAAGGTCAAGGCCGACCCCTCGCTCGCCGAGCTGATCAAGAACGGCGTCGCCGCGCTGGACAAGGCCAAGGGCATCCCGTTCCTCGAGCTGTCCGAGGGCTACCAGACCGAGGTGCTCGAGGGCATGGAGGCCGAGCCGTTCTTCCAGGCCGTGCGCGGCCACACGGTCGTGGCACTCTACAACAACGAGGTGATCTGGCCCGAGTTCGGCTACCAGGGCAGCTCCTGGCAGGATGGTGGCTATCTGTTCCGCGGCTTCCAGGACATCGGCTGGACGCTCACGCCCGATGCCGAGGCCAGCCCGCCGCCGTTTCTGGGTTAGGGAGGACAACGATCATGACGACGTTCGATCTCGGCGACGATTCGGTCGTGGTGATCGTCGGCTCCGGCGCGGGCGGCGGCACCCTCGGCAACGAGCTGGCGCAGAAGGGCATCAAGGTCGTGATGCTCGAGGCCGGCAAGCAGGAGAGCATCGACAGCTTTCAGAACAACGAGTGGGGCAGCTTCGTCCAGATCTCGTGGCTCGACAAGCGCACCACCTCGGGGACCTGGCGGGTCGCGCGCGACTTTCCGAACCTGCCCGCCTGGATCTGCAAGACGGTCGGCGGCACCACCACGCACTGGGCCGGGGCCTCGCTCCGCTTCCAGGAGCACGAGTTCAAGGCCAAGACCACCTACGGCGACATCCAGGGCGCGAACCTGCTCGACTGGCCGATCACGCTCGCCGAGCTCGAGCCGTACTACGCCAAGGCCGAGGACAAGATGGGCGTGACCCGGACCAACGGGATCCCCGGCCTGCCCGGCAACAACAACTTCAAGGTGTTCTATACCGGCGCCAAGCGGCTGGGCTATCAGCACGTCAACACCGGTCACATGGCGATCAACAGCCAGCCGCGTGCCGACCGGCCGTCCTGCCAGCAGATCGGCTTCTGCTTCCAGGGCTGCAAGTCCTCGGCAAAGTGGAGCACGCTCTACACCGAGATCCCGGCCGCCCTGGCCACCGGCAATCTGGAGCTGCGGCCCGAATGCATGGCCCTGCAGATCCAGCATGACGACGCCGGCAAGATCACGGGCGTGCTCTACGCCGACAAGGACGGCAAGCAGCAGGTCCAGAAGGCCCGCATCGTCTGCGTCGCGGGCAACAGCTTCGAGAGCCCGCGTCTGCTCTTGAACTCGGCCTCGTCCAAATATCCGGACGGCCTCGCCAACTCATCGGGGCAGGTCGGCAGGAACTACATGCGGCACATGACCGGCTCGGTCTACGCCGCGTTCGACAAACCGGTGCACATGTTCCGCGGCACGACCATGGCGGGCGTGATCCAGGACGAGGTGCCCAACGATCCCAAGCGCGGCTTCGTCGGCGGCTACGAGATGGAGACGCTCTCGCTCGGCATCCCGTTCATGGCCGCGTTCCTCGACCCGGGCGCCTGGGGCCGCGAGTTCACGCGCAAGATGGAGACCTATCCGAACATGGCCGGCATGTGGCTGGTCGGCGAGGACATGCCGCAGGAGAGCAACCGGGTCACCCTGCACGCGACCGAGAAGGACAGCTTCGGGCTGCCGATCCCGAACGTGCACTTCGACGACCATCCGAACGACGTCGCCATGCGCAGCCATGCCTTCCGGCAGGGCAGCGCGGTCTATCAGGCGGCGGGCGCCCGGGAGGTCTACGAGACCCCGCCCTATCCCAGCACCCACAATCTCGGCACCAACCGGATGAGCGAGAAGGCGAGCGACGGCGTGGTCAACAAGTGGGGCCAGACCCACGACATCAAGAACCTGTTCGTCTCCGACGGCAGCCAGTTCACCACCGGCGGTGCGGAGAACCCGACGCTCACCATCGTCAGCCTCGCCATCCGCCAGGCCGACTACATCGCCGACCAGATGGGCAAGAAGGAGATCTGACCGCGCTCTCGTTCCATCCGCCGCTCGACGCGGAGCGGCTGCGCGTCATGCTCGACGCCCTGGCGGCGATCGACGCCGATCTGGCGCAGGCGCTCGCCCGGGTCGGCTACCCGGCGCCGCGCCGGCGCGATCCGGGCTTCGCGACGCTGCTTCGCATCATCCTGGCCCAGCAGGTCTCGACCGCCTCGGCCGCCGCCATCTGGCGCAAGCTGGAGGCGGCCCTGGGTGGCGAGGTCGGGCCGGAGCGGTTCCTCACCCTGGACGACGCGGCCCTGCGCGCGGCCGGCTTCAGCGCGCCCAAGGCCGCCTATGCCCGCGGCCTGTGCCGGGCGATCGCCGACGGCTCGCTCGACCCCGACGCCCTGGCCCTGCTCGACCAGGAGGCCGCGATCGAGGCGCTCGTCCGCCTGCGCGGCTTCGGCCGCTGGAGTGCGGAGATCTACCTCCTGTTCGCACTCGGCCACGCCGACGTGCTCCCGGCCGACGATCTGGCGATCCAGGTCGCCTGCCAGCGCGTCAAACGGCTCGACGCGCGCCCCAGCGCCAAGGCCCTGCGCGCGCTGAGCGAGCCCTGGCGCCCCTATCGCGGTGCCGCGGCGGTGTTCCTGTGGCACTATTACGGGGCGGCCACGCTCGACGGTCAGTAGGCCGGGCCTGCGCCGCCCTGTCCGCTCCGTCATGAGGTGGTCGCACACGGCATCCGGGTCGGCGAGCGCGATCCCGAACGCCGTGACCTGCTCGAGCTGGCCAGCATGAGCAAGTTCTACGACCAGTCACTCCTGTTCGGTGACTGGATGCGGGAGATCAAGGCGCGGGGAGCCCTTTGCCAGGGTCATGATCGCGGCCGACCCGACTGCCTGATCCGGCCCAAAACTTGTGTTCTCCGGCGTGCTCTGCTAGATTCCGCATTGCACAAGAATGCGCGGGCCGTCTGCGCTAACTCCTTTGCCTGACGAGATTTTCCTTCGTGGCCAGCAACCTTCCGCCGCGCGCCTTCGAGATCGTCCCGATCGAGGAGGAGATGAAGCGCAGCTACCTCGATTACGCCATGAGCGTGATCGTCAGCCGCGCTCTGCCCGACGTGCGCGACGGGCTCAAGCCGGTGCAGCGGCGCATCCTCTACGCCATGCGCGACGCCGGCTACGATTTCGGCCGGCCGCACCGCAAATCCGCGCTGATCGTCGGTGACGTGATGGGCAAGTACCACCCGCACGGCGATTCCGCGATCTACGACGCCCTGGTCCGCATGGCCCAGGATTTCAGCATGCGCCTGCCGCTGATCGACGGGCAGGGCAATTTCGGCTCGATGGACGGCGATCCGCCGGCGGCGATGCGCTACACCGAGAGCCGGCTGGCCAAGGTCGCCGACGCGCTCCTGGCCGACATCGACAAGGACACGGTCGACTTTAGGCCGAACTACGACGAGAGCCGCGAGGAGCCCTCGGTCCTTCCCGCCCAGTATCCGAACCTCCTGGTCAACGGGGCCGGCGGCATCGCCGTCGGCATGGCGACCAACATCCCGCCGCACAATCTGGGCGAGATCATCGACGCCACGATCGCCCTGATCGACGACCCGGATCTCGACCTCGCGGCCTTGGCCGCCATCGTCCAGGGCCCCGACTTCCCGACCGGAGCCGTCATCCTCGGCCGCAACGGCATCCTGCAAGCCTATCGCGAGGGCCGCGGCAGCATCATCATCCGCTCGAAGACCCACTTCGAGGAGGTACGCGGCCGCACCGCGATCATCGTCGACGAGGTGCCCTACCAGGTCAACAAGGCCCGGATGGTCGAGCGGATCGCCGAGGTCTACCGCGAGAAGAAGGTCGAGGGCATCGCCGACCTGCGCGACGAGAGCGACCGGCACGGCGTGCGGGTGGTGATCGAGGTGAAGCGCGACGCCGATCCCGACATCGTCCTCAACCAGCTGTTCAAGTTCACGCCGCTGCAGACCGGCTTCGGCATCAACATGGTCTCGCTGCGCGGCGGCCGCCCGGAGCAGCTCGGCCTCAAGGAGATGCTCGAGGCGTTCATCGCCTTCCGCGAGGAGGTCATCCTCCGGCGCACCGCCTTCGACCTCGCCGAGGCGCGCCGCCGCGCCCATATCGTGGTCGGCCTCGTCGTCGCGGTCGCCAACATCGACGAGATCATCGCGCTGATCCGCGCCGCCGCCGACCCGCAGGAGGCGCGCGCCGGCCTGATGGCGCGGGCCTGGCCGCTGGCCGACATCCTGCCGCTGATCCGACTGATCGAGCCCGAGGAGGCGTCCTCGGGTCAGGTGACGCCCGAGGGCTATCGCCTGTCCGAGGAGCAGGCCAAGGCGATCCTCGAGCTGCGCCTGCAGCGGCTGACCGCGCTGGAGCGCGACAAGCTCACCGACGAGCTCAAGGAGATCGCCGCCCGGATCGAGGAGCTGCTCTTGATCCTGCGCTCGCGCGAGCGCCTGCTCGAGGTGATGAAGGGCGAGCTCCTGCGCGTGAAGGAGCTGTTCGACACCCCGCGCCGCACCTTCATCGACCTCGACGCCGAGCCGGACATCGACATCGAGGAGCTGATCCAGCGCGAGGACATGGTGGTCACGGTCACCCACAAGGGGTGGATCAAGCGCGTCCCGCTGGCCTCCTTCCGCTCGCAGCGCCGCGGCGGCAAGGGCAGGGCGGGCATGCGCACCCAGGACGACGATTTCGTCGCCCGCATGTTCGTGGCCAGTACCCACACGCCGGTGCTGTTCTTCTCCAGCCTCGGCCGGGTCTACAAGCTCAAGGTCTACCGCCTGCCGCTGGGCACGCCGCAGGCGCGCGGCCGGGCGATGATCAACATGTTCCCGGCCCTGTCCGAGGGGGAGAGCATCAGTGCCGTGATGCCGCTGCCCGAGGACGAGGCGACCTGGGAGACGATGAGCGTCTTCTTCGCCACAGCCCGCGGCAGGGTCCGGCGCAACGAGCTGGCCGATTTCGTGTTCGTGCCGTCTAACGGCAAGATCGCGATGGGGCTGGACGAAGGCGACCGGCTGATCGGTGCCAAGGTCTGCGACGGGCAGCACGATATCGTGCTCGCCGCCCGCAACGGCCGCGCGATCCGCTTTCCGGTCGACGCGGTTCGCGTGTTCAAGTCGCGCAGCTCGGAGGGCGTCATCGGCATGGACCTCCACGCGGCCGACGAGGTGATCTCGATGTCGGTGATCGACCATGTCGAGGTCGCGATCGAGGAGCGCGACGAGTATCTGCGGGTCAGCGGCGCGCGTCGGCGCCAGGGCGAGGACGGCGATGGCGAGCCGGAGAACGGCGAGCTGGTGCTGCTTTCGCCAGAGCGCTATGCCGAGCTGGAGGCGCGCGAGCAGCTCCTGCTCACCATCACGGTCAACGGCTTCGGCAAGCGGACCTCGGCCTACGAGTACCGGGTGACCAACCGTGGCGCCCAGGGCATCATCAACATCGAGACCTCGCCCCGGAACGGGCCGGTCGCGGCGACCTTCCCGGTCGGCGAGGCCGACCAGGTGATGCTGGTCACCGACAAGGGCCAGACCATCCGCATCCCGGTTCACGACATCCGCATCGCCAGCCGGAAGACCCAGGGCGTCAAGCTGTTCACCACCGAGCCCGACGAGCACATCGTCTCGGCCGCCCGCCTGTCCGAAGCCGAGAACGGCACCGAGGTCGAGGACGAGGGCGATGGCGATGGCGCCGAGGAGTGAGGCAGCGGCCACATGCCCTCTGCCGCCGCCATCGGGCGTGACCTAGAGACTGCCGGCAAGGCCCCCACGTCCCCTGCGCGAGGACCGGCGATGAGTTCCATCCGGACCGGCATCTACCCGGGTACCTTCGACCCGATCCATCTCGGGCATCTCGACGTGATCCGGCGGGCCACGGCCCTGGTCGACCGGCTGATCGTCGGTGTCGCGATCAATGCCGGCAAGGATCCCCTGTTCGGGCTCGACGAGCGCACACGCATGGTCGAGGCCGACATCAATGCGCTGATGGCCGCCAACGCGCTGAACGGTGCTCGGATCGAGGTCAAGCCGTTCCAGTCGCTTCTCATGCACTTCGCGCATGAGAACAATGCGAACATGGTCATCCGTGGCCTTCGTGCTGTCTCGGACTTCGAGTACGAGTTCCAGATGGCCGCCAACAACAAGCGCATCTACCCGAGGATCGAGACGGTGTTTCTGATGGCCTCGGAAACCAGCCAGTTCATCTCTTCACGTTTCGTGAAGGAGATCCATCATCTCGGCGGTGACGTCTCGAGCTTCGTGACCGGCAATGTGCTCACGATGCTCGACAACAAGCGCGGGCGCTCGCCCGCCGATGCGGCATGACCACCTTCTGGAGTTGGAGTTCTTCTCGATGCTGACCACTTTCCTTGAGCCCGACCTGCGCCTGACCATCTGCGGCATCGAGGAGCTCGACGGGCACTGCACGGCCCAGGTCACCCACGTGCTGTCGATCCTCGACCCGGACCATCCCGATCCGCGTGCCTTCGCCGCCTACGAGCCGCACCGCCGGCTCACCATGCGCTTCCACGACATCATCGGCCCCTGGCCCGGCTGGCAGGCGCCCGAGCGCGAGGATGTCGAGGCGCTGGTCGAGTTCGGCGAGGAGCTGGACGGGGTGGGCGAGAACCTGCGCCACCTGCTGGTCCACTGCCATGCCGGGATCTCTCGCTCGAGCGCGGCGATGGCCACCTTGCTCGCCCGCCACACGCCGGTCGGCGAGGAGGAGGGCATCTTCGAGCGCATCCGCGCGATCCGCCCGATCGCCTGGCCGAACTCGCGCATGATCGGCTTCGCCGACGACATCCTGGGTCGCGGCGGCCGGCTGAACGCGGCCCTGCGCGAGCACTACAGGTGGCAGAAGCCGCGCCGGCCGGAGTTCATGGAGGAGCTCAAGCGCAACGGTCGCGGCGCCGAGGTGCCGGAGTAGGCGGCCCTTCGCGAACGCCGGCTTCGGTCGGGACAAGGAGTACTCGGTTCGACCCGGAGTATGATCCGGCGTCGAGCCTGCTCCTGGCCGACCTCTACGAACGCGACATGTTCGTCACCTATCTGGATGCGGGTATGACCGCACCGGCGGCATTCGGGTTCTTCTTCCGGCGTCTGCCATCCCGGCGCAATCTCCTCCTGGCGGCGGCGGCCGATCGCTTGATCCGGAACGGCAGGAGACGATCTGCGCCTCATGGATACGGCTGATCTCCGGGTATTCGTGGCGAAGGTGCCCTTCGCCATCCGGGCGCCTGTCCGGGGCACTCGGACGAGGTCTGTCACGGATCGGCGGCAGCGCTGCAAGAAGATTGCGATGTGGCTTTGAGTTCGGTTATCGAGGCTGCGTAAGCTGACGAGACCACAATGATGTTTGCGCCACGCACCCAATTCTTCTGGGAACGGCATCTTCGCCGACGGAGATGGCGCACAAACTGCGTGCGCGGTTCACGCTAGAGCTTCCCCTCACGCCGGTTTCGATTGATCGCGACGCGCGGGCCGTCGGCCCGCCGCGGGGAATGATGATGGACAACTCGTTCGACCAGGGCCTCGGGCTGGCGGGCACCGCCTACGACGCCCACGACTATCGCCTCGCCTTCCGACTCTATCTCCGGCTCGCCATGCAGGGCTGCATCCCGGCGCAGCGCTGGGTGGCGCTGATGCTGGATGTCGGCGAGGGCTGCCGCAAGGATCCGGTGGTGGCGGCCCGGTGGTACCGGATGGCCGCCGAGCATGGCGACGCCCAGAGCCAGAACAATCTCGGCGTCGACTATGCGATCGGCGAGGGCGTCCGCAAGGACACGGCCGAGGCGGCCCACTGGTTCCGGCGTGCCGCGCAGCAGGGTCACCCCTACGCCCAGGCGCATCTCGGCCGGCTGTACGAGCATGGCGACGGGGTGCCGCGGGACTGGCGGCGTGCGATCCATTGGTACCGCCTGGCCGCCCTGCAGGGGCGCTGCGAGGCGTCGGCCCGACTCGCCGGTCTGCTCGCCCGGATGGCGATGGCCGCCGAGTAGGCGCTGCTCAGGCGGTGGCCGTGAGCAGGTAGTAGCCGATTGCCGCCGACAGTCGGCCGCGCGCCGCGAGGCCCGCGATCGCGCTCGTCCAGCGCTCCAGGCCGGCGGCGTCGATGACGCCGGCCTGGAGGGCGGAGCGCCCGGTCTGGGTGAAGTAGCCCACGGCCAGCTCGGGCGTGAACCGTACGATCCGGGTCGCGACCTCCACGTCGCGGAAGCCCTGGTCGCCCAGCATCGCCGGCAGGTCCCGCACGAGCCAGCCCTGCGGCACGTTCGCATCGCACTCGTGATCGAGCACGGCGCGGACCAGCGCCCGGTCCGGGACGTTGATCACGTTGGTGCCGAAATCCGGCTCGATGATCGCGATCCGCCCGCCCGGCTTGGCAACCCGCCGCATTTCCGCCAGTGCTCTGGCGGGATCGGGCAGATAGACCATGACCCGCTCCGCGCGGACGATGTCGAAGCCGTGGTCGGGATAGGGCAGGGCCTGGGCGTCGCCGGTTCGCAGCTCGATCTCCAGCCCGGCCGCAGTCGCGCGGCGTTGGGCCAGGGCAACGAATTCCTCGCTCTTGTCGATTCCCGAGACCTTCCCGCCCGTCCGCACCGCCGCGGCCAGGCGCGGCGTCTCGAGCCCGAACCCGCAGCCGACGTCAAGCACGTCCCGGCCAGACCCGGTCCCGGTCCGCTCCCGCGCCAGCACCTTCAGCTCCTGCAGCTCGCCCAGCGCATCGAACGCCTCCAGCGCATCGACATAGGCCTGGAACGCCGTGCCATGGTCGGCCTCGGTGAACCCGTGCAGGGAAATAGCGCCTTCGCTGGTCATGCCGGCAGCCTCTGTCCCGATCGCGGCCGAGGATATGTGCTACCCCGTCACTCGGCCAGCGCTTGACCCCGTTTCGGCCATTCCCTATCCGGCCTCGTCCCGCCCCCGGAGCCCCATGCGCGTCGACCTGTTCGATTTCCACCTGCCGCCCGAGCTGATCGCACAGGCGCCGATCCGACCGCGCGACGCGGCGCGGCTGCTGCTCGTCGACGACGGCCCCTTGCGCCAGCGGCAGGTGCGCGACCTGGCGGACCTGCTGCGGCCGGACGACCTGCTCGTGCTCAACGACACCCGCGTCCTGCCGACGCGTTTCTTCGGCCGCCGTGGCGGGGTGGCGGTCGAGGTCACGCTGGTCGAGCACATCGGCAGCGACGCCTGGTGGGCGCTGGCGCGGCCCGGCAAGCGCCTGCGCCCCGGCGATGCGGTCGAGCTGGCGCCGGGCCTTGTCGCCATGGTCGCCGGCAAGGACGAGGAGGGCAGGGTGCGCCTCGAGTTCCCTCTGTCCGGCGAGGCGCTGCTCGCGGCGATCCGCACCTCGGGCGCCATGCCCCTGCCGCCCTACATCCGCCGCCCGAGGGGTGGCGATCCGCACGACGCGGCCGACTACCAGACCGTGTTCGCCAGCCGCGATGGTGCCGTCGCTGCCCCCACCGCCTCGCTCCATCTGAGCGAGCATCTGCTGGCACGCATCGATGCCGCCGGGGTCCGGCGCTGCTTCGTCACCCTGCATGTCGGCGCCGGCACATTCGCCCCGGTCAAGGCGGAGGACACGGCCGGGCATGTGATGCACGCCGAATGGTGCGAGGTGCCGGACGCCGCGGCCGACGCCATCGCCGCGACCAGGGCCAGCGGCGGGCGCGTCGTCGCCGTCGGCACCACCGCCCTGCGCACCCTGGAATCGCGCGCCCGTCCCGACGGCACTGTCATGCCCGGCTCGGGTGACACCCGCCTGTTCGTCACTCCCGGCTACCGGTTCCGCGTCGTCGACCTGCTGCTGACCAACTTCCACCTGCCGCGCAGCACGCTGTTCATGCTGGTCGCCGCCTTCTCCGACCTGGGGCGGATCAAGGCCGCCTATGCCCACGCCATCGCCGAGCGGTTCCGCTTCTTCAGCTACGGCGATGCCTGCCTGCTCACCCGGATGCCCGCATGATCGGCTTCGACCTGCTCGCCCGCGACGGTGCCTCCCGCCGCGGCCGGCTCACCACCGCCTTCGGCACGGTCGAGACGCCGGCCTTCATGCCGGTCGGCACCGCAGCCACCGTCAAGGCGGTCACCTTCGACATGGTGCGGGCCACGGGTGCCGAGATCGTCCTCGCCAACACCTACCACCTGATGCTCCGCCCCGGCGCGGACCGCGTCGCCCGGCAGGGTGGCCTGCACCGGTTCATGCGCTGGGACGGCCCGATCCTGACCGATTCCGGCGGCTACCAGGTCATGTCGCTGGCCGAGCGCAGGAAGCTGAACGAGCACGGGGTCGTGTTCAGCTCGCACCTCGACGGCAGCCGCCACGAGCTCACGCCCGAGCGCTCGGTGGAGATCCAGCATCTGCTGGACGCCACCATCACCATGCAGCTCGACGAATGCCTCAAGCTGCCGGCCGGGCGGGCCGAGGTGGCACGCGCGATGGAGCTGTCCCTGCGCTGGGCCGAGCGCTGCAAGGCCGCCTTCGTCCGGTGCGACGGCTACGGCCTGTTCGGCATCGTCCAGGGCGGCACCGACCCGGAGCTGAGGCAGCGCTCGGCCCGAGGTCTCGTCGCGATCGGCTTCGACGGCTACGCGGTCGGCGGGCTCGCCGTCGGCGAGCCGCAGGAGCTGATGTTCGCCACGCTCGAGGCCACCTGCCCGGCGCTGCCCGAGGCGCGGCCGCGCTATCTCATGGGCGTGGGCAAGCCCGCCGACATCGTGGGTGCCGTCCAGCGCGGCATCGACATGTTCGACTGCGTGCTGCCGACCCGGTCGGGCCGCACCGCGCAGGCCTTCACCCGGCGCGGCACCGTCAACCTCAAGAACGCCCGCCACGCCGACGACCCGCGCCCGCTCGACGAGGAATCCGCCTGTCCCGCCGCGCGCGACTACAGCCGCGCCTACCTGCACCACCTGGTCAAGTCGGACGAGATCCTCGGGGCGATGCTGCTGACCTGGAACAATCTCTGGTACTACCAGGACCTGATGCGCGGCCTCCGGGCCGCGATCGAGGCCGGGCGGCTGGCGGGGTTTGCCGCCTCGTTCCACGAGGAGCAGGCGAGGGGAGATCTGCCGCCGCTGGCCTGACGCCTGTCACGCCGCCATCGGCGCCGTGCCCTGCTCGCCGTAGCAGGCGGTCTCGAACGCCATGTAGCCGCCGAACGAGGCCGGGTCACCGAACGGCAGGATCTGCGTCGCCCAATAGCCGCCCAGCCCGTTCCGGCGGTCGATCCAGAAGAACAGGTTGGCGAGCCCGGCCCAGCCCAGGGCACCCGCCGGGCGGCCGGTGGGTGCGGTCTCGTCGTTGACCATGAAGGTCAGGCACCAGGACTTGGACAGGCCGGGGAAGAACTCGGCGTCGTTGGAGAGCGACGGGATCACGCCGGGCAGCACGGTGACCTTCTTGTCGCCCAGATGATTCTTCTCGGCCATCCGCACGGTCTCGGGCTCGAGCACCTGACCGTGCGGGCCGCGGCCGTCGTTCAGCCACATGCGGATGAACTTCATGTAGTCGCCGACCGTGCCGTAGAGCCCGTGCCCGCCCATGTCGATCTCGGGCGGCGAGGGCAGCTCGAACGCCATCGGCGTCAAGGAGCCGTCGGCGTTGCGGGCGTGCATGCCGGCGAGCCTGGCGCGCAGCCGGTCGTTCAGGGCGAAGGTCGTGTCGCTCATGCCGAGCGGCTCGAACACCCGCGCCTTCAGCACCTCGCCCAGCCTTTTGCCGGTGATCCCCTCCACCACCTGGCCGCACCAGTCGATGTTCGAGCCGTACTCCCACTTGTCGCCCGGATCGAACAGGAGCGGCGTCATCAGGGCCGCCCTGCTCGCCGTGATCACGCTCGGCTGGCCCTTCTCCTGCGCCAACCGGTTGTAGGTCGCGTTGAAGAAGTCGTAGCCCAGGCCCGCCGTGTGCAGCATCAGCATCCGGGTCGTCACCGGGCGGCGCGGAGCCCGCAGCTGCGGCGCGCCGGCGGCGTCGAAGCCCTCGATCACCTGCAGCTTGCCGATGTCCGGCGCGTAGCGGCTGGCCGGCGCGTCCAGGTCGAGCCTGCCGTCCTCGACCAGCTGCAGGATCGCCGTGCCGGTGATCGCCTTGGTGGTCGAGAAGATCGCGAACGCGGTGTCGGTGGTCATCGGCTGGCCGCCGCCGATGACCCGCTCGCCCGCCGCCCCCTCGTAGATGTTCGCCTCGCGGTCGGTGACCATCGCCACCACGCCCGGCACCCGCGGCGAGCCGGACACCACGCCCTGCAGCACCGCATCCAGATCGCGCGTCAAGCTCGTGCTCATGGTCCGCTTCCCTGACCTTGTCGTGCCTCGATGCGGTGAAGCTAGCATGATTCGGCACGGGCGATCAGCGAGGGACCTGCGGTCGGTGCGGAACTCGGCGGAGGCGGTGTTGCGGGTCCTGCCGCCTCCGCCGGCGCGCTCAGCGCAGCTCGACGTTGATCAACGGCGTGCCGCTGCTGTTGCGCATCTCGAACACGCCGCGGGCGTTGCCCTTGCCGGGGCTGACCGTGACCCGGCAATTGTAGGCGAGGTTGTTCGCGACGTTGGCGGCGATGCCGCAGGACCGCCCGGGCCCGAGCGTGGCGCCGCACTCGTTGGCGACCAGTGCCAGCCCGGAGCCGCTGGGTGTCGCGATCTGCGCGCCGGAGAGCTGCAGGGTCGTGCCGCCGGAGTTGTAGAAGTAGCAGACCGCCCGGAACTGGGTCCCGCCTCCATAGAGCGCCCCAGCCGACAGGATCGCCTGCGCCTGCGCGCCGGAGGCTCCGACGAGGGTGAGAACGGCCGCTGCGATCAGCTTGCGCATCGCTGGTCTCCATCCAGGATTGGTTGATCCACGGCCCGATGGGGCGGCGGCCGTACCCGCCTTGCAGGTCCTGCCATGCTGCGCTCGGCATCGAGCGACCGATGTGGCCAGCCGCACAAATGCAGCACCGCTGGACGATTCCCCGTAGCACCCGCATCCTTCCGCCGATGCGCCCGCTCCTCCAGCGCCGTTTCGGCCTGCGCGCCGCGCTCGTCGCCGTCGTGGTCGGCGGCATCCTGCTGGCGGCGGCGGCGCTCCAGCTCGCCTGGTGGCGCACCGCGACCTCGGTCAGCCGCGAGCTGGTCGGCACGCTCGAGGCGCAGATCACCCAGGCCGTGCGGCGGCAATGGTGGGCGGTGGTCGGCGAGGTCGAGCAGCTCTCGCAAGGCATGCGCGACCTGCTCGACACCGGCGGCGGCCTCTCGCCCGAGCGGGTCATGCTGGCGGCGAGCCGGCCCTCGACCACCTTGTCCTGGCTCCTGCTCGTCCCGCCGCAGGGCGAGGTGGTCGCCGTCCAGAGCCTGGGCGACGCCGCCCTGCGCGTGCTGCGCGGGCCGATGGACGGCGCCGCCCGCGTGCTTGACATGGTGCCGCGCCCGCACGCCGCCACGCCGCCGGCAGCACCGCCCGCACCCGACCGGCTGCTCGTCCGCGGCGAGCCCTGGCTCGCCGAGGCGATGGCCTCCGCCAACCCGCTCTGGCTCGACGTGCCGCGCACGCCCGACGGTGCCGGCCGGGCGGTCGCCTTCGCCGGGCGGACCAGCCGGGGCGTGCTGGTCGCGATGATCGACTATGCCCGCTTCGCCCGACTCCTGGGCTCGATCCCAGTCGCCCGCACCGGCGGCTCGTTCGTGGTCGGCCCCGCCGGTGAGGTGGTGATCGCACCCATGGCGACGGGCGCCGCCTATGCGCCGGAGCTCATGCGGGTCGCACGGGCCGCCGCCGAGCGCGTCGCCGCCCGGCCCGCGGACGGCCTGAACATCGAGGAGCAGGTGCGGCTGGCGGTGGACGGCGCCGGCTACGCCGTGGCGCTGTCGCCGCTCTGGTTCAAGGGCTGGCAGCTCGCGATCATCGTGCCCGAGGCCGAGTTCCTGGCCCGCGCCGACCGCATGATCACCATGCTGGCCGTGGCGCTCGCCCTGTTCGCGCTGGCAGTCGGTGCCGCCGTCGCCTATGGCGCACGGCGCTTTCTGGCCGACCCGGTCGCCCGCATCGCCGGCGATCTCGCCCATATCGAGCGCTTCGAGCTGGAGGCCGTGCCGCACCGGCCCTCGCGTGTGGTCGAGATCGATCGCCTGTCGACCGCACTGGTGCGCATGGCGGCCGGCCTCGCCGACTTCGCCAAGTTCATCCCGACCGAGCTTGTCCGCCGTCTGGTCGAGAGCGGTGTGCGCGCCGAGCCCGGCGGCGAGAAGAAGGAGCTCACCGTCCTGTTCGCCGACCTCGCCGGCTTCACCTCGCTCAGCGAGCGCCTGGGCGACCGCGTCGTGCCGATCGTCGGTCACTATCTCGACCTGGCCTCCCAGGCGGTCGAGGCCGAGGGCGGCACGGTCGACAAGTTCATCGGCGATGCGGTCATGGCGTTCTGGAACGCGCCCGCCGCCGACCCCGACCACGCGCTGCACGCAGCCCGTGCCGCCCTGGCGCTGGTCGCCGGCATGACGGCCGCCCGTGCCCGCGGCGAGCCCCTGGGCGAGCTGCGGGTCCGCATCGGCCTGCACACCGGCCCCGCCATCGTCGGCAATGTCGGCTCGAGCCGCCGCCTCAACTACACGGCGCTGGGCGACACCGTGAACCTCGCCTCGCGCCTGGAGGGCGTGAACAAGGTCTACGGCACCGGCATCCTGCTCTCCGCCGCCACCGCCACGGCCGCGGGTACCGCCATCGTGACCCGCGAGGTCGACACCGTCGCCGTCTACGGCCGCAACCAGGGCGTGCGCCTGTTCGAGCTGCTCGGCCTCGCCGGCACCGAGGTCACGCCGGCCCAGTCCCGCTACGCCGAGGCGCTCGCCCTCTATCGCGCCGCCCGCTTCGCCGCCGCCCTGGCTCTCCTCGCCGAGCCCGCCGACGGCCCCGCCCGCTGGCTCGCCGACCGCTGCCGTGCGCTCGCCGCCGCCCCGCCCGCCGACTGGCAGCCCATCACCCAGCTCGACAGCAAATAGCGGAACGTCGCCGCCGCCCCGCCCGTTCTGGCTGCACCACCAGCCTGGAGCGAGCATATGCGGACCACGAACGAGGCCACCCCCGCCACCGACGAGACCAACCGGCTGATCGCGTCGAACAAGGTCGAGGGTACGGCCGTCTACGATCCGCGCGGCGAGCGCCTGGGCTCGATCTACAATTTCATGGTCGACAAGCGCAGCGGCAAGGCCGAGTACGCCGTCCTGTCCTTCGGCGGCTTTCTCGGCATCGGCGACGACTACTACCCGCTGCCCTGGCAGTCGCTGACCTACGACACCGGCCTCGGCGGCTACGTCACCGACATCGGCAAGGAGCGGCTGCAGGGCGCACCGCGCTACGCGCGGACCGAGGAGGCCGACTGGGCCGACCCGGCCTATGGCCGCCGCATCTTCGACTATTACGGCATCGGCCTCGGCGGCCCAATCTGACCCCACCCTTGACGCAGGCCCGCGCGCAACGATGATGCGCCGCGCGCGGGCGCTTAGCTCAATTGGCAGAGCAGCTGACTTTTAATCAGCGGGTTCCGGGTTCGAGTCCCGGAGCGCCCACCAGGAAAATCAACAGGTTGTGGACAATTGCCTCTGATCGCAAAGCGCCGGGTAAGCGCAGGGTAAGCACGAGGTCGGATTTCGCGCTTCTGGGTGCTCCGGACCGTCACGAGCCGAGCGGCAGCGTCTCCACCGGACGAGGCGGAAGAACCGGGCGGAGCTGGCTCTGGTGCGGCAAGACTGGGCACTGCTCCTGCAGCCTGACAGGCTGGCGCAGAAGGCGAGCTGTGCCGAGCGCCACGTGCGGCGCATGGGCGCGCAATTTACAGTGGATGCCTGAGGCTGCTACACGAGATGCAGAAAAGAAGCCGGAAGCAAGGGGCAGGTGATGGGGTTTGACAGCGCTGAAGTGGTACTGGCGGAAGCGGACAGCGCTGCACTTTGGGAGAGCATTCGAGCGGAAATTCTCGACGAGTATCGCCAAAAGCACGACTATCCGTGGATCATCGGCTACTCGGGCGGAAAGGACAGCACGCTCGTCGCCCATCTGGTGATCGAGATGCTGATGCGCCTGCCGCCCAGCGAGCGCAAGCGCCCTGTCCACATCGTCGCAAACGATACGCTCGTCGAAAGCCCGCTGGTGGTCCGACACATCATCGAAAGCAGCGCGGATATCGCGGATGCCGCGATGGCGTTCGGGCTTCCCGTCGTCACGAAGATCACGCGTCCGGCGGCTAACCAGACCTTCTGGGTCAACCTGATAGGACGCGGCTACCCTTCCCCGAACCGTTCGTTCCGCTGGTGCACGGACCGGATGAAGATTCTGCCGACCAGCCGCTACATCAGGAGCCAGGTCGATGAAGCCGGGCAGGTCATCCTGCTGCTAGGGGTCAGACGCAGCGAGAGCGCGACACGGGCGGCGTCCGTTGGCCGCTATGATAACGGCGAGCGGCTGAACCGCCACAACGATCTTACGGGCTGCATGGTGTTCCGCCCGATTGTGGAACTGAGCACGGATGACGTGTGGGAGTTCCTGGCGCTGAACGATCCCCCGTGGGGCGGCTCGCACCTCAAGCTGATCGGGCTTTACCGGAACGCCAGCGGCGGGGAGTGTCCTGTCGTCACTCAAAAGACCGACGTGCCGTCCTGCGGCACAACGTCTTCGCGGTTCGGCTGCTGGACCTGCACGGTCGTTGAGAAGGACCGGAGCCTCGAAGGCTTCGTGGAGGCCGGTTTCAAGGAATTCGGGCCGCTACTTGACTTCCGCGATTGGCTCGCCTCGATCCGCAACGACAAGGAACGGCGGCAGGCGCGCCGCCGCGACGGGCGCGTGACGATCACCGATGGCGGTACGTTCGTACCCGGCCCCTTCACGCTCAGCACCCGGAACGAGATTCTGGAGAGGCTCCGCGCGCTGGAAGCAGAAACAGGCCGCACGCTGGTTAGTGAAGAAGAAATCGGTATCATCCACGAACTTTGGGCCGAAGAACTGGCGCCCCGGACGGGCGCCGCTTCCATGAGCGTTCGTGAAATCAGGAAGGACCGATAGTGCCGCGCAACGTGGTTGTGCTTCTGGACAACCCGGAAGGCCGGGCGATGATCAAGGACGCCTGCAAGAAGTGCGGCCTGCTGTTCGCCGAATTCGAGGAGCTGGTGCAGGCCGAGGTCGAACAGACCGGGAAGCAGCGCCGGGCCGGCCTTTGGGATTCTTTCGATGACATTCTAGACCGTATCCAGCTTGAAGACTGAGGTCGGATGTATATTTCGCAAATCACGCTCCGGGACTGGAAAGCCTACACGACGGCGAACTTCGATTTTCCCGCGCCCGGAAGGGGCAGGAACATTATCCTGATTGGTGCGCCCAACGGTTACGGCAAGACCAGCCTTTTCGAAGCGATCATCCTTGGCATGTTCGGGCGCGACGGCCTGCCGCTAATCGCGCGCTCGCCCTTTTCTGGCGGTGACAAGGAGCGGCTTGCGACGTCCTACAAGAACTTCCTTGAAAAGACGCTGCACCGGGGCGCGACGGCGGCGGGCCGCAATTCGTGTTCGGTCAAGCTGACATTCGTCGATGACGACGACGAGCCGCTGGAAATCCAGCGCATCTGGCATTTCAACGACGCGGGCGTCTATCGCCCTCAAGACGAGGAAATCCATATCTTCAAGGGAACTACCCGCAAGCCTGTCGGTCCCAGCGCGCTCCAGGGGAATGACCGGGTGGACTGGTTCCGGGAGTACATCGCGGAAAACCTGCTGCCGTTCACCCTTGCGCATTTCTTCATGTTCGATGGCGAACAGGTCAGCGTACTGGCCGAACGTGAAATGTCGGCGCAGGTACGCGCTGGCATCGAGGGCCTGCTCGGTATCCCGGTCCTGAAGACGCTCGCGAAAGACCTCCGCAATTATGCCGAGGTCCGGCGCAAGGATTCCCCGAACGTATCGGACAAGACGATTGAAAAGCTGGAGCTGGAGCGGCACCAGCTCACCTTCGAGCTGGACAAGAAGGCGGAGCGATTCGGCGAAATCGAGCCCGCGCTGGCCGAGCTGAAGGAAGAGCGTGAGCATCTGACCCGCGAACTGGCGAGCTTCGGCGCTGGATCGCAGGCGCTCTTGCAAGAGCAGTTTGAGCAGATCAAGAACTATGAGCGTTCCATCGAGATGGGGCGTGCGCAGCTCGAAGAGCTGATGATGAAGGATATTGCGCTTGCGCTTTCGGGCCTCGGGCTGCGCGAGGCCCTGAAGACCCGGCTCGAAAGCGAAACCGTCCGCGAGCGGTGGGAAAACGGCAAGAGCCAGGGCGACAGCAATCTTGAGCGCTTCATCGGCGCGGTCGATTCCGGCATGTCGGTCATCGACCCCGCGCTTAGCGATCACCAGCGAAGCGCGGTGCTGGACACCGCTCGCATCGCCTGGGAAAAGCTGTGGTATCCCCCTCCGGAGAACTGCGCGGAAGACTACCTGCACCCCTACTTGAACGAGCTGGAACGTTCGAAGGTGGTTGACCGTCTGGAAGAGCTGGATGAGCTGGGCGCTCCGGCGATTGTGGAGCTGCTGAACAGCATCGCGACCAATGAGGAAGCCCTCAAGCGTCTGCACGAAGAGGTCACGCGAACGGAGGCCGTCGCGCCCCATGTGGACAAGAAGCGCGAGCGCCTGAGCCAGCTGAATGGGGAAATCCAGCAATACGATCAGGAGATCGGGGCGCTGAAGCGCGAAATGACCGCGCTTGAAAGCCAGATCAATCATAAGAACACGGACCTGACCAAGCTCGCCGGGCAATGGGACCAGGCGAAGCCGTCCGTGCGCCGCGCCATGCGCGCCCTGCAGGTTGCGTCGATGGTCGATGAGATCGTGGCCAAGGCGGTGCCGAGCCAGATCGATGCTATCGCTGCGGCGATGACCAAGGCACACCGTTCGATGGCACACAAGAAAGACCTCGTAGAGCGGATCGCCATTGATGAGAACTGCGATGTGAAGCTGCTGAATGCGGACGGGATGGACCTGCGCGGCTACGACCTGTCGGCGGGTGAGAAGCAGATATTCACGCAGGCGCTGATTTCTGCGGTGTCATCGGTATCAGGGCGCGGTTTCCCGATGGTGGTCGACACGCCGCTCGGGCGGCTCGACATCGAGCACCGCAAGGGTGTTCTCAGTCATCTGGTACAGCGGGACCATCAGGTGATCCTGCTATCGACCAATACGGAGGTCGTCGGCGAGTATCTTCGCGAAATTGCGCCCCACGTGCAGAAGAAGTACTTGGTGCATTTCGAGCGTGTCGGCGATATCGGCCAGTCCAACGCGCGGCCCGGCTACTTCGAGGAAGCGGAGGCGCGGCCATGAGCATTTCCCTTGTTGAGGTCGCTGGCGCGAATTTTCGCGCCGATGAGCAAAGCGATACGCTGAACACAGCATTCATGGGGCGGCTCGGGATGCGGAAGCGCTACCTGCCCGCCCGCCTTGCGATCTCGCGCTCGCTTGCTATCAGCGCTCCGCCTGACATGGACGGCGAAGAGCTGGAACCCGGCAAGGCGATCAAGGGCGATACGCTCTTTGGGACAGGCACGGCGCTTTCGGTGTGGCTTGCCCTGATCATTGAGCGCGCCGGGGAAAAGGATGTCGATACTCGCAGGCTGGTCGCGCTGGTTGGTGCGCACTGGCGGCGGGGCCTCACTCTCCTGGACAAGGAATGGGATCAGGCCGGGCAGGACGTTGCGAAGTTCGTGAAGCGCCTGGTCGAGGTCGCCGGGCTGCCGAACACCGGGCGCGGCCTGCAGCCTGCTGGCGGAACGGAGAGCGGCGCGACATTTTCTAGCGGGCGGATCGACGTGCCGATTGGGGAAATCGGCGAAGACGCTGCCACCAAGGAAAAGATTGTCTGGAGCCTGAACGGCAAGGGCGGATCGCCGCACAGTGCGATCATGGGCGGCGTCGGCTCGGGCAAGACTCGAACGGCGGTCGCGATGCTCCGGTCGATCCGGGAACAGGCTTCCGTCCCCCTTCTGGCTTTCGATTTCAAGGGCGATCTCGGCACGGATGCGTCAGGCGGCGGCTATCGCATCGACGAGATGTTCGAGGCGAACACGCTGGAGCCGCCGCGAAGTCCGATCCCGCTCGATGTCCTTTCCGTCGCATCGAAGGGCGAGATCGACGTTGCCGAGGCCGCGTCCCGTTTCCGGGAGTCCTTTTCGCGGCTCAAGGGAAGCCGCCTCGGCGACCGTCAGCGCACCGCGCTGCATGAAGCCGCGAGTATCGCGTTGGGCGCAGAAAGCCCGTGCGAGCTGCGTCATATCCGGGACGCGCTGATCAACGTCTATGCCAACCATGAAATGAAAGAGGACGGCGCGATCTCCACGATGCAGGAGATTTGCCGTTTCCCGCTGTTCCAGCCGACTTTCAACCCGGCTGAATTCTTCGTGAGAAGCTGGATCATCAAGCTGCCGCCGAACGTCGCCGAGGACAGCCGCACGATTGTCGTCAATCTCTTGCTCGACGCGCTGGACCAGTATCTGAACAGCCTTGTCGATGCCGAAAGCAGCGCGGATGGCGCGCGCGGTCTTCGTATCCTATGCATGGTGGATGAAGCCCATCAGATACTTGGATCGAAGCTGCCGTCGCTCTCGAACCTGATCCGCATGAGCCGTTCGAAGGGCGGCTCCATCATGCTGATCTCGCAATCGCCCGACGATTTCTCGGGCGAGGACGACGAGTTTCTTTCGGAAATGGGATTGGTCGCGGCCTTCTCGACCAACGCCCCGCCCCGCAACGCTGCGCGCATTCTCGGCAAAGGTGCCAACCTCGGCGCGCTTCAGACGGGGCAATGCCTCGTAAAGCGGCGTGGCGATCCGGGCGCTCGCAAGATCAAGGCTTGGTAGAAAGCACGCCTTGTGTAATGGGATTGAATTGAGAAAGACGACCCAACGTGAGCGGGCTATTCGATCTCGCAAACAAAAAGAGTCAACCCAAAACGCCGGAGGATTTCTTTCGTGAGCACGCCTTTAAGGTATTCCTTTGGCCTGACGCATGGCGCGACGCGAAGGCCGCACATTTGCTTAATTGGGGAAAGGTGCAGTTTGGTCCGGGAACGATCAACGACGTGCCGGAACAGCGCGGTGTATATGCATTCTGCATCTGCATGAAGAACACCATAATGCCGCCCCACGGAGTGTTGGTGTATTTTGGCGAAACGTCACGAACACTTCGACAAAGATACCGTGAGTATGTTCGAGATTGTATGCGCGGCGCAAAACGCCCAAAATTTGAGAAACTCTTCAGTCTATGGCCTGCCGATCTTGATTTCTTCTTCGCGTCCATAGACGACCAGGAATACGACCTAAAGATAATCGAGGAGCTGTTGAATGACGCGGTAATACCGCTGTGCGTCACTGACGACTTCAGCGCCGAAATTCGCCGCGTCGTACCGGTCTTGCGGGGGTAAGCCGATGACAAAGAAACTCGGCTCGACATACCTGCCAGCCCTTAAGGGACAGATCGGAAAGTGGGCGTTCTATACGACACTAATGACCTTGTCGGAAATAAATGAGCGCATC
>JBFWWD010000003.1:0-57861 GCA_050246385.1 Geminicoccaceae bacterium | reverse complement strand
GGCGAGGACCTGCCGCTGTCGCCGATCGACCATCCCCTGACCTTCTTCGGCCCCCATGACGGGTTCGCGGGCACCTGCCTCGAGATCGGCTGGCCGCTGCTGCGCGACCAGGGCAACTCGGCCTACATGCGCGACACCGGCGATCCCGACACGGCCGAGGGCGGCCAGATCGAGTGGGGCTACTACGAGGAGCACGAGCCGCGCCTGGTCCATCCGCGCGAGCTGCTGGAGAAGGAGCGGTCGCGGCTGTCGCCCTCGCAGCGCGACCTCGCCATGGAGCAGGTCCTGGAGCCACTCGAGCGGGCGATGGAGCTGACCCCGATCCTGGGCGAGCTCGGCTACAATGAGGGCCATTCCTTCAACGGCCTGCTGCAGGTGACCACCGACGGCGGGTCGTCGGTCGGCGAGAGCCAGAAGGTCCGGGGGCTGTGGTACGCGGTCGGGATCTGGGTCAAGGACAGCCCCGGCATCGGCAAGCTCGTCGCCGACTGGATGACCGACGGGCGCACCCTGATCGATCACAGCCGCATCGACTATGCCCGCTTCTACCCGTTCCAGCTCGAGGAGGCGTTCATCGCGGCGCGCTGCACCGAGACGGCGCGCAAGGTCTACAACCCGCCGGTGCATCCGCGCGAGCCGTTCGCCGGCGGCCGCGGCATCCGCCGCTCGCCGTTCTGGGAGCGCGAGCAGGAGCTGGGCGGCCATTTCATGGAGCTGGGCGGCTGGGAGCGCGCGCACGGCTATGCGGCCAACGAGCACCTGCTCGCCAGGTATGGCGACCGCGTTCCGGTGCGCGAGAACGAATGGGACAACCGTCACTTCTGGCGGGTCTCGAACGCCGAGCATCTCGAGCTGAGCGAGAATTGCGGCATCATCAACCTGTCGCACTTCCACATCTGCGACCTCGCGGGGCCCGACCACGTCGCGATGCTGGAGTGGCTGTGCGCGGCGAAGATCGGCGGCGAGGCCAATATCGGCAAGGGCATCTACACCCACTTCCTCGACGACGAGGGCATGGTGCGCGCCGATTTCACGGTGATCCGCATGGCGGATCGCTGCCGCATGGTGAACGGCGCCGACGCCGGCCCGCGCGACTTCCACTACATGCGGCGCGTCGCCGAGGACAAAGGCTTCGACGTGACGATCACCGACGTCAGCGAGCGCTACGTCACGATCGGCATCTGGGGCCCGAACGCGCGCACGAACCTGCAGAAGGTCGTCGAGGACCCGGACGGCCTGCGGGCCGAGAACTTCCCGTTCGCGGCGATCAGGCCGGTGCGGATCGCCGGCCGGACGGTGATGGCGTTCCGGATCTCCTATGTCGGCGAGCAGGGCTGGGAGCTGCACATGGCCTACGAGGACGGCCTCGCCGCCTGGGACGCGCTGCGCTCGACCGGCACCATCGCGGTCGGCGTCGAGACCTACGCCAACACCCGCCGCCTGGAGAAGAGCCTGCGGCTGCAGAACGCCGACCTGCTGACCGAGTACAACCTGCTCGAGGCGGATCTCGCCCGGCCCAAGGTCAAGGAGGCGGACTTCCGCGGCAAGGCGAGGCACCTCGAGCATCGCGCCCGCGACCATCAGCCGGCGATGCTGTGCACGCTGGTGATGACCGACAACCGGGACGGCGGGGGCGTCGCCCGCTATCCGGTCGGCAACCTGCCCGTGCTCGACCCGGACACCGGCGAGACGCTGGTCGACGAGCTCGGCCGGCGGTCGTTCACGACCTCGATCGCGTTCGGGCCGAGCATCGGCAGGAACATCGCGCTCGCCTACCTGCCCTGGGCCCATTGCCGGGAGGGTCGGAGACTGGCGGTGCAGTATTTCGGCGAGACCTACCCCGTCGAAGTGGCCGCAGTCGGTTACAGGGCGCTTTACGATTCGGAGAACCGGAAGCCGCGGAGCTGACGCGCGAGCGCCTGAGGGCGCTCCTATTCCGCCCCCGCGAGCAGCTCGTCGGTGAACAGGCCCATCCCGGAGGTCAGGCCGCCATCGGCCACCAGGTTGGTGCCGTTGACGAACGCCGCCTCGTCGGCGGCGAGGAAGGCGATGCAGGCGGCGATGTCCTCGGGCAGGCCGATCCGGCCGACCGGATACCAGCGGGCGAGCTTGTCGAAGATCGCCGGGTCGTGCGCCAGCCGCTGCTGCCAGCTCGGATGCTCGGTGCGGATCGAGCCGGGGCTCACGGCGTTGCAGCGCACGCCCCGGGGCCCGTACTCGACCGCGATCGAGCGGGTGAGGCTCAACAGCCCGGCCTTGGCAGCACTGTAGGCGGGGTTGCCGAACGACATCAGGCCGTTGACCGAGGCGACGTTGACGATGGCGCCTTTGCCGCGCGCGACCATGCCCGGCAGCACCGCGCGGGCCATCAGCCAGGCTGCGCGCAACGTGACCGCCAGCTCGGCGTCCCAATCGGCCGGCTCGGTGGCGGCCAGGGTCGAGTGCGTGGTGTGGGCGGCGTTGTTGACCAGCACGTCCAGCGGCCCGAGCGCGCGCTCGGCCTCGGCCACCAGCCGGGGGGCGGCATCGTCGGCGACGATGTCGGCGACCAGCGCCAACCCGCCCACCTCGCCCGCCACCGCCCGGGCCGGCTCGGCATCGCGGTCGACCACCGCCAGTACGGCACCCTCCCGGGCCAGGCGCAGCGCGGTGGCGCGACCGATGCCGCGACCGCCGCCGGTGATCAGCACGACCCGACCCTCGAACCTCATGCCGCACTCCACGCCGCCAGCGCATCGCGGATCCGGCCCAGCGCCGGCAGCCGCCAATGGCCGTAATTGTAGAACGCGATGCCCTCGACCCCGGCGAGCCTGAGCGCCTGGGCCGCGGCCACGGTGTCGGCACCGCCCGCCAGGTCCGGGTGCGTCGGGCGCAGAATGGCGTTGAGCCGCGCCTCCGGGCCGACACGCCGGCGGACGTCGAACAGGTCCGCGGCGACGGCGGCGGCACTCGGCTCGTAGGCACAGAGCTCGAGCCGGTCGGCGGCCCGGGCGAGCAGCGCGAGATCGCTGCCCTCCACCCAGCCGCGCGCGCTCGGGCGCTGGACCGAGGGGATGACCCACAGCTCGGTCGACCGCGGGACCGCGGCGCGCACCTCGGCCACGAGCTCGGCCACGCAGCGGCAGCGCCAGTGCAGGAAGGCCGCCCAGTCCGGGTCCGCCACCAGATCGCCGAGCAGCCAGTCGCGGGCGCGCGCCTCGTCGAGATCGTGGTCGCCGGCGAGCCAGCTCTCGACCGCCGCGGCACAGCGCCGGCGCAGGGGCTCGGCGTCGATCCCGGCGCGACGGGCTGCAACCAGTGTCGCAGGGGCGAAGCACAGCCCCAGGAGCACTTTCAGCCATTCGTTCAGCGGCAGCAGCGCGAACTCGTGGTGGTAGCCGTGGTCGTAGGGCAGCCAGCCGGGGGTCTCCAGGGCCAGCGCCGTCAGCTCGTGCTGCTCCGCCAGGTCGCGGCACAAGGCGACGACATAGGCGCGAACCTCCGGATCGGCCGGGTTCAGGCTGTAGATCAGCGGGTCGCCGAAGCAGTTGCGCGCGACGAGGTCCGGGTGCAGCTCGCCCAATCGGGTATTGTGGCAGCAGACCGTCCAGCCCACCCGGCCGAGGTCCGGTGCGACCCGAGCCAGCTCCGCGAACGGGTCGATGTCGCGCAACAGGTCGTTCGGCTGCGGCTTGACCCGCCCGTAACGGTCCGGCCGCGGACGGAAATAGACCGTGCCGTCCTGTGGGAAGTAGACCTTGCCGGAGCGGCCGTGCGGGCGGATGAACTTGCCGGCGTGGTAGGAGCTGGCGAGCACGACCGTGTTGGCGCCGCAGTCACGAACCCGTGTCGTGACGGCCTCGAACCCCTCGTCGGCCAGATCCCAGGCATAGGTGTAGATGCCTCGATAAGCCACGCGCTGCCCTCCTCCCGTCCACCGCTATCCGGCAGCTCGTTCCGTTGACCGCAGGTGAACACAGCGGGGCATCAGCGACAAGTGGGGTCGGCCGCAGCGGACGCTCGTCGGGCAGGTGCCGACTTGGCGTTGCGCGCACTCGAATCTGGTGACAGTGTTTTCGCGGCAAAGCGGGGTCGGACTTACCCGCCAATCATGGGAGAGGGCGAATGGGTATACGGCGGCAGGTCGGCGGCAGTCCATTCGACAGGCGCCAGTTCCTCGGGACTGCGCTGACCGCCGGGCTCGGCGCCGCGGGCGTGAGCGTCGCCTCGCGGTTCGGCACCGCATTGGCGCAGGATCGGCCGCTGACGCCCACCTACTATCAGTGGATCGTCGACCTGCATCCCAGTATCCCGCAGGTCAACGCGCAGTTCCCCGGCCTCAACCCGCAGATCGCCCCGGTCGAAGGTTTCGGCATCGAGCGGTTCGTCGCCGAGGCGCGCGACAAGCAGAGCACCTGGGACGTCTATATCGGCCAGACGCCGTTCGTCGAGATGTCCGCGATGATCAAGGGCGACGTCATCGAGCCGTGGGATCCCTATATTCCCAAGGACGTGCTCGACGACATCCTGCCGGCGCTTCGCGAGGAGAACACCATCGACGGCAAGCTCTATGGCTGGCCGTTCCTGCTCGACGTCATCGGCACGGGCTGGCACTCGGGCCTGACGACGCAGGCGAACCTGCCGGATGCCGGACCGGCCACCTGGGACGAGTATCTGACCAGCGCCAAGGCGGTGGTCGATTCCGGTGCCGCCCCCTTCGGCGCCACCTTCGACGCCCATGGCTGGCGCTCGCTGGCGCCGATGACGCACAGCATGAGCAGCGACGTCTACACCTCCGAGGGCCTGTTCGACTTCACCAGCGACGCCTCGGTCGAGGCGCTGATGCTGATGAAGAAGATCATGGCGATGGCGAACCCCGACATCCTGCTGGCCGGTGCGTCCGATGGCGGTGTCAACGGCACGCCGGACGAAGTCGCGTTCGGTGCCCAGCGCGTCGGCTACTACACGAAGTATTTCAATGCGCCGTTGCGCATGGCCCAGTATTGGGAAGATCCCAAGCTGCTGCACATGGCGCCCCTGCCCAAGTTCGCCAATGGCGAGGGCTCGACCGTGTTCTGGACCACCGGCTCCGCCTTGTTCAAATACGGCAAGAACAAGGAGAAGGTGGCCGAGTATGTCTCGGCGCTGACCCACAACATGCAGATCTGGAAGGACTCGATCGCCGGCAGCGAGACGGCGCATCCCGGCCAGCTGCCACCCTACAAATCGATCTATGCCGGCTGGGACGCGAACAAGCCCGAGTGGATGCCGCCCTTCGTCTCCCTGGTGCGAGGCCAGCTCGACAAGGCCCGCGCGATCAAGAACCACGTCTTCGGCCTGCAGCAGTTCGTCATCGGCCAGCCCTACTGGGAGGCCTATCTGAAAGGTGAGGAAAGCGACCCGAAGGCGGCGCTGCAGAAGGTGTCCGACGCCGTCCAGGCGGAAATCAATCGCGGCTGAGGCAGCGCAGCTCCTCGGAGCGGCCGGTGGGCGACCGTCATGTCCGCCGGCCCCGCTCGTTTCACGATCTCCAGCCCCGAGAACGAGCGCATGATGCGAGCGGCCCAGGCGACTGCGCTCCGGCAGGGCCTCAGCCCGTGGATGTTCCTGCTGCCGGCGCTGCTGTTCTTCGTCGGCTATCAGGTCTACCCGATCGTCCGCGTGGTCTGGATCAGCTTCACCGACTACCAGTTCCTGACCAATGCGCCGGCCAGCTGGGTCGGCCTCGACAATTACGCGAACGCTCTGCGCGATCCGCTCATGTGGCGGAGCCTCGGGCGTGCCGCCCTGTTCACGCTGATGTTCCTGCCGGGAACCATCATCCTGCCCTTGTTGCTGGCGATCCTGGTCGACCGGGTGACGGCGCCACGGCTCGCCACCTTCTATCGCGTCGTGCTGCTGATCCCTGCCGTGATTCCGAGCACGCTGGTCTTCGTCCTGTGGAAGTGGATGTACAATTTCCAGGTCGGGCCCATCAATCACGTGCTCGTCGATATGCTCGGCATCTTCACCGTCTACGACGCGCCGCAATGGCTCGGCGGCACCTCGCTGACGCTGCCGTCCATCGCCATCATGGAGGTGTGGTGGGGCCTGGGCTACCACACCATCTTCTTCCTGGCGGGGCTGGCCGCGATCCCCAAGGATCTGCCCGAGGCGGCACGGCTCGACGGTGCCAACGAGTGGCAGATCTTCTGGCACGTCACGCTGCCGGGCCTGCAGCCGATCATGATGATCCTGATCGTCCTGCGCTTCGGCTCCGCCATGGCCGTGATCGACGAGTATCTGATCTTCGGTGGCTTCAACCGGGACTCGCCGACCTACACCTGGACGATGTTCATGTATGACCAGGCGTTCAAGCTGGGCACGTGGCGGCAGGGCTTCGCCGCGGCGATCGGCATGATCGGCGCTGCGGCCATGATGGTCGTCGTCGCCGGCCTGCTCTACGTCTTCCGACGCAAGGGCTGAGCGGGCATGGCGCGGGCGGCGACCATCGAACAAGCCGACACGGTCTCCTCGCCGTCGATCGGCGAGTGGCTGGTGCGGAACCGGCCGGTGGTGATCCGCCATGCGGTGATCTGGCTGTTCATCGCCATCATCCTGCTGCCGCTGGCCTGGGTGCTCCTGATGTCGGTCAAGTCGCTGCCCGACGCGATGCAGGGCGCGATCTGGCCGACACGCTTCGACTTCACCCACTACGGGTATGTCTTCCAGAAGATCGAGACGCTGCCCGTCAATCTGTTCAACAGCATCTACGTCACGGCCGGCACGGTCCTGATCACGACGGTCTGCGCCGTGCTGGCCGGCTATGCGCTGGTCCACCTCCGACCACGCGGCGGTGCCTTCATCGTCGCCATGCTGCTGGCCTCGCTCTACTTTCCGATCCGCGTCGTCTCGCTGATCAGCGTCTACGAGATCCAGAGCTTTCTCAACCTGATCAACAGCACCAGCGGCCTGATCCTGCCCTATGTGACGCTCAATCTCGCGATCAGCGTCCTGATCATGCGCAGCGTCTTCCAGCTGGTGCCGCACGAGCTGATGGAAGCGGCGAAGATCGACGGTTGCGGGCCGTGGCGGACGCTGTGGCTGATCGGCATCCCGATGGCCCGCAACGGTCTGGTCGTGGTGTTCATCGTCAATTTCGTGACGGCCTGGGGCGAGTTCCTCCTGTGCACGACGCTGACCAACGACCAGACGGCGCGCACCATGCCGGTGGTCCTGGCCGCGGCGCAGGGCGGCCTCGGCCAGTGGGCCTGGCCCCGCCTCGCCGCCGTCTACGTGATCGTGGTCACGCCCGGCATCCTCGCCTTCACCTTCGCCCAGCGCCTCTTCTTCAAGGGCCTCGCCGAAGGCGTCCTCAAGGGCTGATCCGGCGCGGGCCGGCTGGGAGCGGAGGGCGTGCGTCAGGAGCCGGGCGGCAGGAGCGCGTCCTGCACGCCGGTGAGCACGATCTGGACGCCGATGCAGAGCAGGAGGAAGGCGGTCAGGCGGGAGACGACCCGCGCCCCGGCCACGCCGAGCAGCGCCACCACCCGATCCGCTGCCGCGTAGAACAGACCGACCGTGATCGCCACGGCGACCGCCGCCAGCGCGCCGCCGGCGAAGAACGGCAGGCGGTCGAGCGCCCCGGTCGGCGCGCTGGCGCTGAGGGCGATGGCCACGGCGATGGTGCCGGGACCGGCGGTGAAGGGAATGGTGAGCGGAAAGAATGCCACATCGTCCGCGGCGACCGCGGATGCCGCCTGCGCCTGCTTGTGGTCCTCATGCTCCTGGGGTGCGGACAGCAGCTGCCAGGCGCGCGACGCCACCACCAGCCCGCCGGCGATGCGCAAAGCGCTCAGCGTCACGCCGAAGAAGCCGATCAGCGTCGCCCCGGCCCAGAACGCCACCAGCATCACGCCGGCGGAGTAGAACGCCACCTTCCATGCCAGCCCGACCCGTGCGGCGTGGTCGCGATCGGCGGTGACCTGGCTATAGATCAGCGCCCCGCCCGGCGGGTTGACGATCGAGAACAGGGCCGGGAACGCGATCAGGAAGCTGTCGAGAACCGTCCGGGCGATCGCCATAGACTCTCCTTGCCGGCTCAGTCCGAGGCAGCGACGGCGCCGGTGCCGAGTCAATAGCTTTCCGCTCGGGCGATCTTTCCGGTTCGCAGCCCCTATTCCCAGCGACGAGGCGCGCAGGTGATCGAGCGGTCGAGGTCGTTTGCTGTGCCGGTTGATTGCCGGGAGGGCCACAAGATGCAACACAGGCGCGTCGCGAGATCACTGGCATTGGTAGGGTTGATGGCAAGCCTGCCCGCAAGCGCGGCCGGATCGGCCGGCAGGATCGAGAAGAGGCCGTTCGGGAGCATGCCCGACGGGGCAGCCGTTGAGGTCTACACGCTTTCGAACGGCCAGCAGATGCGCGTGCAGATCCTGACCTATGGCGGGGTGGTGCATGCCATCAACGTGCCCGACCGCGACGGCAGGATGGCCAATGTCGCGCTCGGCTTCGCCACGCTCGAGGACTATCTGACCCGAAGTCCCTATTTCGGCACGATCACCGGGCGCTATGCCAACCGCATCGCCAAGGGCGCCTTCACGCTCGACGGCACGAGCTACCAGCTGGCGACCAACAACGGGCCGAACGCGCTGCACGGCGGCATCAAGGGCTTCGACAAGCAGATCTGGCACGCCCGCGAGATCAGCGGGCGGGACAGCGTCGCTGTCGAGCTGAGCCATACCAGCCCTGATGGCGAGGAGGGCTATCCGGGCACGCTGGTCGCCAAGGTCACCTATACCCTCACCGAGCAGAACGAGCTGCGCATCGACTACGAGGCGACGGCGGACAAGCCGACCATCATCAACCTCACCAACCATTCCTACTTCAACCTGGCCGGCGAGGGCTCGGGCAGCATTCTCGGTCATGAGCTGATGGTCAACGCCCCGGCCTTCACGCCGGTCGACGCCACGCTGATCCCGACCGGCGAGCTTGCGAAGGTGGCGGGTGGGCCAATGGACTTCACCAGCCCGACCGCCATCGGGGCGCGCATCCGCAGCGATGATCCGCAGCTCGTGTTCGCGAAGGGCTACGACCACAACTTCGTGCTCGACAAGCCGCAGCCGGGCGCGCTCACGCTTGCTGCCAGGGTGCACGAGCCGACGACTGGCCGGGTGATGGAGATCCACACGACCGAGCCCGGGATCCAGTTCTACTCCGGCAACTTCCTCGATGCCTCGCTGGTCGGCATCAGCGGCAAGACCTACCGGCAATCCGACGGGTTCTGCCTGGAGACGCAGCACTTCCCGGACTCGCCGAACCGTCCGGAGTTCCCGTCGACGGTGCTCAGGCCGGGTGAGGTCTACCGCACCACGACCGTGCACCGCTTCACGACCGACCGCACCTGAACATTGGCGGCGCCGGGCTGAGCCGGCGGTCGGTGCCGCACACGCAGCCTTCCGGCGGTTGCCGTAGAGGGCCAGCTCACAAGAGGAGTCGACATGCCGTCAGTCCGGGACGAGCCGCTTGAGCTGGCAGTCGTCGGAGCCGGCCTCATCGGTCGCCGTCACATCGACCATGTGCGGGCGGAGCCCGATGCGCGCCTTTCGGCGATCGTCGATCCGACGCCGTCGAGCCGGGAGCTCGCCGAAGCACTCGGGGTCCGCTGGTTCGCCAGCCTGCCCGAGCTGCTGGGACAAGGGCGCCCGGACGGCGTGATCGTGGCGACGCCGAATCAACTGCACGTTCAGCAGGGCCTGCTGTGTGTCGAGGCGGGCGTCCCCGCTCTGATCGAAAAACCGTTGGCGGACGAGCTGGACACAGCCCGCACGCTCGTGGAGGCCGCCGAAGCCGCACAGGTTCCGCTGCTCACGGGTCATCACAGACGCCACAACCCGATCATGCGCGAGGCCAAGGCCGTGGTCGGCTCGGGTCGGCTCGGGCCGGTGGTGGCCGTGCACGCGCAATGCTGGCTTAAAAAGCCGGCCGAATATTTCGATGCCGCCTGGCGCCGGAACAAAGGTGCTGGGCCGGTATTCATCAACCTGATCCATGATCTGGACAATCTCCGCTACCTGTGCGGGGAGGTCGCTGCGGTGCAGGCCCAGGAGAGCAACGCCCGGCGTGGCCACGAGGTCGAGGATACGGCCGCCATTCTGCTCCGCTTCGCGAGCGGGGCTCTCGGCACGCTGACCGTCTCGGACACGATCGCGGCGCCCTGGAGCTGGGAGCTGACCAGCGGGGAAAATCCCGCTTATTTCCACACTGTCGAGTCGTGCTATCTGATCGGGGGCGTGGACGCATCCTTGTCCGTGCCCCGGCTCGAGATCTGGCGGCACGCCGGACGCTCCAGCTGGTGGGAGCCCATCGCCTGCGAGCGGCTGCCGGTCACCGACGACGACCCGCTGCGCCTGCAGCTCGGACAGTTCTGCCGCGTCATCCGCGGAATCGAGCCGCCCCTCGTCTCGGGTCGGGAAGGCCTGGCGACGTTGCGCGTCGTGGCGGCGATCAAGGAGGCCGCGGCGTCGGGGCGGACGGTCGAGATCGCGTCGTGATCAGTGCCGCGTCCAGTCGAAAGCCGCTTCGAAGGCACCGGCGGCGCGATAGATCGTGGCCTCGTTTCCATGCTTCGCCACCAGCATCATGCCGACGGGAAGGCCGCCGAGCGTGCCGCATGGCACGGACAGGGCCGGATGCCCGCTCGCATTGAACGGGCACAGGTTGCCCGCCATGGGCCAGGCGGCGGCGGTCGAGGTGACGGGATCGGCGTCCGCCGCGGGCAGCTCGGGGGCGGTCGTCGGCATGGTGGGCATCAGCAGCAGATCGACCTCGGCCAACGCTGCGTCGTAGGCGGCCCGCAGCAAGCGGCGGAGGTTTCTTGCCTTCGCATAGTAGCTGCCGTGATCGCGCTGCAGCACGGCACTGCCGAACAATAGCATCACCCGCGTGGTATCGGCCTGGGCGTCCGGATCCCGGCACCAGGCCGCGGACGCGGCGGCCAGGCTCGCCATGGCGGGACCGTCCTGGCCGGCGCCGAGACCGAAGCTTGCCCACATGGTGAGATAACCGCCCTCGTGGGTGATGGGTGACCAGACGGCCGTTCCCTTGTGATGCCAGGGAACCGAGACGGACTCGACCGAGGCGCCCAGCGCTTCCAGGCGCCTCGCCGCAGCCAGGACCCGGCTTTCGACCTCGGGATGCGCGTTCGCGGCGCCGAAGCCCTCCGCAAGGAGCCCGATGCGGAGGCCGCGCGCGCCCAGGTCGAGTGCCGCGGTACAGGACGCCGCGAGAGGCGCGCTCCGCCGCGCATCGAGCCCATCCGCGCCCGCGATGGCTTCGAGCAGGGTGGCATTGTCCCTGGCCGTTCGCGTGATCGGGCCGCAATGGTCGATCGACGCCTCGAGCGAGGCGAGGCCGGTGTAGGGAACGAGGCCGAAGGTGGGCTTCAGGCCGTAGAGGCCGCAGTAGCTCGCCGGAATCCTGATCGACCCGCCCTGGTCGGTGCCCAGCGCCATGTCAGCTTCGCCGCTCGCGACCACGGCCGCGCTGCCGGACGACGAGCCGCCCGCCGTGCGCCGCGGGTCGTATGGATTGCCGACAGGACCGCTGGCTGCGGTGTGGCTTCCGCCCGAGATGCAGCCCCACTCGCAGGCCGTCTTCCCGACGATCTCGCCTCCGGCCGCGAGAATCCGGCTCACCACCGTCGCGTCGCTCTCCGGCACGTAGTCGTGTGGCAATGCCCCGCCATTCCGCATGGGAAGGCCGGCGACGCAGATGTTGTCCTTGATCGCGATGCGCTTGCCCGAGAGCGAGCCCCTCGTGCCCGAGGCGATCGAGGTACGCAGTGTCCACGCGTTGTGCGGGTTCTCTTCAGGTTGCGGCCGGGTGAACGGCCTGTCGCCGGGTCCCGCGGCGATGCCGTCGTCGAGCTCGTCGAGCAGACGGTAGGTCTCCTCGATCGGAGCCATCGCCGCGCGCGCCGCGCGCAGACGATCCTCGGAGGCATCGATGCCCAGACGAGCGGCGGCAGCTCGGAGCTCCTCCAGGTCAGGCAGCCGGAACCCGCTCATGCCGGTTGCGCGAGCTGTCGGTCCAACCAGCCGAACGCGCTCTCCTGCATCGCGACGTCGAAACGGTGCGGCCCGGGGTAGAACTCTCCGGAATAGGCCTGCGGCGCGCCGGACCGGGCATAATGGCCGGCGATGCGCCGGTCGGCTCCCCTCATCCCGTCGACCGTGAACTGGGCGTCGTCGAGGAGGTATTGCACCAGCAGCGGGCTGGGCGCGGCGCTGGCCGCGAGATCGGGCCAGTCGCCCCGGGTCGACCACCCCGGCGGAAACAGCATCCAGGTGTGCGGCGCGATGCACCGGTCGAGCAGCTGCTCGTAGGTGCTCATCATGCCGACGATGGCACAGGCCGAGAGCTCGTTCGCGGTCGCCCGGACCAGCGCCGCGCGCGCGCCACCGCCGGACAGGCCGATGCAGCCGACGCGCGTGGGATCGACGTCGGGCCGGCCGAGCAGATAGTCGAGCGCACAACGATCTTCATAGGCGACGACGGCGGCAAAGCTGGTGCCCAGAACGGTGCAATATTTCGCGACCAGATGCTCGTGCAGGTAGGCCGCGCCGTTGTAGCCCGTGATCTCCTCGCCGGCAGTCTCCTGCTGCAGAGTGGCGCCGACATACCCGGCCAGATCCCGCTCGGTTTCCGGCATGACGTCGAGTGGAAATCGCCGGCTGCCCCAGAGGAACACGTCGTTGGCGAGGATCAGATAGCCACGCCGGGCCAGCTCGTCGGCGTAGGCACGGCCGCCATAGTAGATGGTCCGGAAGTCCGACAGACTGGGGAGTGGCCCCTCAGGACCGTCGGCGATCTTCTCCTTGCCCAGGAACTTGAAGTGGCCGTGGTCGTGCAGGGCGAGCACCGCCGGGAACGGTCCGGGACCTTCGGGCCGCAGCACGAACGCATGGGTCCGTGGGCCGAAGCCTACCGACCAGGACACCTCCTCACCGAGGAGACCGCGGTCCGTCCATCGCCGTTCGAGCCTGACTGCCTGGGCATGTGCCTTGCCCGACCCGAACCCGAGCACTTCCCCGATCTTTCGCTGCGTCTCGGCCCCCGGCGGGGCCTGGGGGAACAGCTCGTGGCCAGCACGCGCCATAGCGACCAGGTCGCTGAAGGGTCCGAGATGCTGGAACGTCGATACAGGTGTGGGCATGCCGGTCATTTGACGATGGTGGTCCTAGAACGGTCGATGGTCAGCACGACGGCGGCGACGATGACGGCACCGTAGGCCAGCGGCTCATAGCCGGGATCCAGTCCGGCCACGGCGATGCCCACCCGGAGCACCGCGATGATCAGGACGCCGGCGAGCGTTCGCCACATGCCGCCCAGGCCGCCGGTGATGGCAGTGCCGCCGACGACCACGGCGGCGATGCTCGGCAGGAGCAGGCTGTCGGCAACACTGGGATGACCTCCCCGTGTGCGCGCCACCAGCAGCATGCCTGCCAGTCCGGCGAACAGTCCGGTGAGCGCAAAGGCAAGCACCTTGGTGCGGGCGACGCGAATTCCCGACAGCAGCGCCGCCGTCTCGCCCATGCCGATCGCGTAGACATGCCGGCCGAGCGGCATCCAGCGCAGCAGCGCCGCGAGCAGCACCAGCAACGATGCGGCGAACACGAAGGCGGTCGGCAGACCGAGGAGCTTGCCGCGCAGCCAGCCCACGATCTCGTAGCCAGCAGCCACCGGTATGGTCGCGGGCGAGATCGCGAGTGCCGCACCCGAGCACAGGCCCATCCCGGCCAGCGTAACGACGAAGGAGGGCACCTGCGCGCGGGCGTGGATGAAACCCTGGAGTGCGCCCAGGCCGGTCGTCAGCCCGAGGACGGCCAGCAAGCCTGGAAGGCCCGCGAACGGGAGGGCAAACGCGATCAGGACCGATGCCAGCGAGGCGAGGGCAGCCATCGACAGGTCGATGCAGCCCAGAAGGATGACCACCGTCTGTGCGGTGGCGAGAAGAAGGATGACGCTCGACTCGCCTGCGAGGACGGTGAGACTGTAGAACGAAAGAAACGAGGGCTCGAACACGCCCAGCGCAGCAACGAGGCCCAGGAGCACGAGGACGGGGGCAAGTGGTCGCAGAATGTTCGGGGCCCGCGACCACTTGGATGGAAGAGACCCGTCGCGGACGGCGCGGCGTCGATCGGTTGCGTCGGCGGCCATGGTTTTCACACCATCCGCTCGAGCAGGTCCAGCCGCGTAGGCCCGTCCGCGGCCGCATCGAACCGCCCCGAGATCTGGCCGTCGCGCATGACCAGGAAGGTGTCGCTCAGGGCGATCAGCTCATCCAGGGTATCGGCGATGAGGACGATGCCGATGCCGCTCTGCGCCAGCTCCTTGATCAGCTCGAAGATCTCGGCTTTGGCGCCGACATCGAGGCCCCGCATCGGATGATCCAGGATCAGGATGCGCGTGTCGTTGCCGACCAGCCATTTGGCCAGCACCACCTTCTGCTGATTGCCACCGCTGAGATTGGCCGCGGGCGTGTCGGGCGACGGCGTCTTGATCCTCAGGCGGCCGATCCAGCGTCGCGCAAGCCCCTCCTCGCGGCGCAGGTCGAGGAACGGTCCGCGTTGGATGACGTCAGCATGGGCCAGGGTGATGTTTTCCTTGACGCTCAGGCCGCCGATGATGCCCTCGGTGCGGCGCTCCGCGGGAAGATAGCCGACGCCGTGCCTGACCGCATCGGCAGGGCTGGCGAAGGTCACCGGCCCGCCGTCCAGGAGAATCTGACCCCCGGTCGGCTTTGCCGCCCCGAACAGGGTCCGACACAGCATCTCACGACCGGAGCCCTCGACCCCGGCCACACCCAGGACTTCGCCGGCGCGAAGGGCAAAGCCGACGTCCCTGAATGCGCCCGCGAGCGAGAGATCGCGTGCCTCCAGGCGGATGGCGGCCGCCGGCGAGACCTTCGCCGAGCGCTTCTGCTGATACTGGATGGCGAGATCCCGCCCGAGCATCAGCCGCTGCAGCTCGGCGGTGTCGCAATCGCCTGGATCGCGTTCAGCCACGCAACGACCGTTGGTCATCACGTAGACCCGATCGGATACGCGCAACACCTCGTCGAGGCGATGCGAGACGAACACCACCGATGCCCGCGTGCGCAGCCGTTCGACCTCGCCGAGTATCAGATCGATCTCGCCCGATTCCAGAATTGAGGTCGGCTCGTCCAGCAGGATGACCGGCTCGTGCCGAGTCCGCTCCTCGAGCGTGAGGGCCTTTGCGAACTCGACGAGCTGGCGTTCGGCGAAGGACAGCGATTCGGTGATGGCCATGGGGGAGATCGCGACGCCGAGCTTCGTGAGCTGCCGTTCGGCCAGAGCGCTCATCCTGCGCCAGTCGTAGACGCCCAGGCGCACGGCATCGCCCTCGTGGCCGAGGAGAATGTTCTCAGCCACGCGCAGGTTGGGCAGGAGCGACTGCTCCTGGAACACCATCCCGATGCCCATCGCCGCGGCGGCGCGGTAGCTTCCCTGCTCCAGCTCCCGACCCCTGACGGTGATGCTGCCACTGTCGCCGCGCACGAGGCCCGCCAACACCTTCAGCAGCGTCGATTTGCCCGCGCCGTTCTCGCCGACCAGACCCACCACCTCCCGCGCGCGGATCTCCAGCGAGACATCCTCAAGCGCCTGGACACCGGGATAGCGTTTGCTGAGCCCGTCCACCCGCAGGACAGGCTCGCTCATTTGACCACCCTCAGCCGGCTGCGCATGTGCCAGGTGGCGGCAACGACCGCGACCAGGATGATCGCGCCCTGCACGGCTTTCTGGAGGTAGGGCGAGATGCCGACAAAGATCATGCCGCTGCCGAGAACGGCGATAATCAGCACGCCGATCGCGGATTGGAGGACGCCGCCCCGTGCGCCGCTCAGCGGTGTGCCACCGATGACCACGGCGGTGATGGCAGCAAACATCTGACCCAGGCCCACCTCGCTGTGGCCGACGCCGATGCGGGCAGACTCCAGTGCCCCCGCCAAACCGGCCATGCAGCCCGAGAAGGCGAAGACGAGGATCTTGTACCGGTTGACCTCGATTCCGGAGAGCCGGGCCAGGTCCTCGCCACCGCCGATCGCATAGCTGTAGCGGCCAAGCCGTGTGCGCTGCTGCAGGAAGTAGCCGATCGCGAGGCATAGCAGGGCGACCAGCGCCAGATTGGGAACGCCCAGGGTCTGGCCGAGACCGAACGCGCGCAGCGTCTCGTCGTGCACGAGCGGAGGATCGCCGCCCGACATGAGCATCGCCACTCCCCAACTGAACGACCACATCCCGAGCGTGGCCATGAAGGACGGAACCCGCAGCAGGGTGATGACAAGCCCGTTGGCGACACCCAGGGCGGTTCCGACGCCCACCGAGATCACGATCGCCAGGACGCCCAGATCGTAGCCCGTTCGGCTGTTGAGCACGCACATGGCAAAGGTGAGCGAGCTCACCGCCATGAGCCCCTCGAGTGAAAGGTCGATGGAGCCCTGAATGATGACGAAGGTGATGCCGACGGCCAGGACCAGCGGCACCGCACTTCGGCTGGCAATCGTCTGCAGATTGCCCAGCGTCGCGAACTCCGGGTCGGCCATGCCGAAGCCGATGCACAGCAGCCCCAGGGCGGCGAGCGGGCCCCAGTTCAGCAGACCACGCAAGATCGCGCCGGAGCCTTCGGTCGATTTGTCGGGGAACGAGACGGCCGAGGCGCGCACGATGCGTTTCCGATCAGCAAGGTCGTCTTCGCCTGGAGGCGCAGGACAAGGCGCCGAGGCCAGGCGCAACATCGTCTCCGCGAGGCAGCCGGCTCAGCTCACCACCATCGAGATCGACGGGGCGGGCTGGGCCGGCGGCAAGCGGTCGCCGAGAAGGTGGCCTAGAAGGCTGGACCCGTATTGCGAGCGAAGATCTTGTCGCATGCCCAATCGGACGCGGCGTAAGCCGCCGGGTCGGGAGCCTTCAGATACTCGGCCGCGTTGTCCTTGGTGATCAGCACGAGCTTCAGGTAGAACTCCCGATTCTCTTTCGGCCAATCCTTGGGTGGCGGCACCTGGCCGGTGAGCACGCACACGCCCATCGCCAGGCCGATGCTGCCCTGATAGTAGCCGTCGCTCGACACCGTGGCGACCATCTCGCCCTTGTCGACCGCGGCCACCGCCTCGGCCACTCCATCGACGCCCACGACCGGGATCTTGCCGGCGAGCCCGGCAGCCCGCAGCGCCTCCAATGCGCCGAAGGCCATGTCGTCGTTGGCGGCCCAGATGCCCTTGATCTGGTCGCCATACTTGGTGAGCCAGGTCTGCACGATCGGGAAGGCCTTGGTGCGGTCCCAGTTGGCGGTCTGGTCGTCCAGAAGCTGGACGTCGGGATTCTCCTTCAGGACATCCTGCAGACCCGCGAACCGCTTCTGCGCCGGGTCGACGTCGAGCTTGCCCTGAAGCGCCACGATGCCGCCCTTGCCACCCAGCGCCTTCATCAGCTCCTTCGAGACCAGGACGCCCGCGTCGTAGCTGTTGACCGCCACATGGGCGATCCACTGGCTGTTGGCCTCGTCGAATGGGTGGGAGGTCCCACCGTGCCCCCAATGGGTCACGATCCAGGCACCCGATTCGTTGGCGGTATCGACCATCGACTGAACCACCAGATCCGTGTCCGGCTCGACGTTGAACACGGTGCAGCCGGCATTGGTGGCGAGCAGCGACCGCATCAGCGACACCTGCTTGTCGGAGTCGCCCTGGTTCAGCTGCAGAACGTAATTGTCCGGCGCGATCCCCGCCCACTTGGCGAAATTCTCGCCTCCTGCATTGACGAGGCCGTGGTAGGGTTGGGCGATCTCGCGCATCGAATTGACCAGCCGGATCTCCGACTTGTCGCAGAGCGGCTCCGCGGCGAAGCCGCTCTGGCTCGCCATCAGCACGCTGGCCGCGCCGAGCGCAACCGCCACCTTCACGTCAGGCTTCACGACAGCTGTTCCCTGTTTATGCGCAACCCTCGTTTTCCAGCGGCTGCGTTCTTGGTCGACTGGATTCGACTGAGGACCCGGACGATGCTGCGCGATCCATCTGACCAAATCAAGCAGCGCAGGTGCGGGAGCGGATTGCGCGAGCGGCATGGTCCGACAGGCCGGATCTGCCGGTCTTGACGGCTTGGCATGGAGGAGCGGCGCACACCGCCTCGCTCACGCTCGCCCGTCGCCCCATGCCCGCTCGAGCCGATGGCAGGCCCGAGCAGCGGCGGTCGGAGGGTGTGGACGACATAATGTCGACAGGCAGCGAAGCCTGAGCTACCCTCGCTCCGGTGCAGCTCCGCCTGCGGGACTGTGGCGCTGGTTCAGGGGAGGCAAATGGGGATGTTGTCCGTCGGCTGGGCGCGGTGATGGCGATCGTGCGCTGCGCATGTCTCGGCCACGGCGCAGCCTTCCGAAACGGGCTCGAACCCGATGCCTAGGTTGATCGACGGTCGATCCGCGGCAGCACGACTGCGCAGCTCCTACGACCATGTGATCGTGGGCTCCGGCTCGGCCGGGAGCGTGCTGGCAAGCCGTATCGCGGCGGCGGGCTCCGATCGAGTTCTGCTGCTGGAGGCAGGCCCGTCCGACCGGCACATCCACATAAGGATGCCGGCGGCCCTGGGCATGCCGCTGGCCGACGATCGGTTCAACTGGCTCTATCAATCCGAGCCGGAGCCCGAGCTTGCGGATCGCCGGATCGTCGAGGCTCGCGGGCGGGTCCTCGGCGGGTCGTCGTCGATCAACGGCATGAACTGGGTGCGCGGCAGCCCCTGGGACTATGACAATTGGGCGTCGCTCGGGCTGAGCGGCTGGGGCTATGCCGAATGCCTGCCCTACTTCCGGCGCGCCGAGACGTTTGCCGGGGGAGCGGATCGCTATCGCGGCGGCAGCGGCCCGATGCGGATCGAACGATGTCGGGCGGATGGCCCGCTCTACCGCGCCTTCATCGAGGCGGGCACCCAGGCCGGCCACGCGCATGTCGCCGATCACAATGCCTTCCGCCAGGAGGGCGTCCACGTCACGCAGCGCAACGTCCACGACGGGATTCGCTGGAGCACTTCCCAAGCCTACCTGCATGCGTCGGCGCCGCGGCCCAATCTCGACGTCGCGACCTGTGCCCGCGTCACCGGGATGGTGTTCGAGGGCGTCCGGGCGGTTCAGGTGAAGCTCCGTCTGGGTGAGCGCGAGCTCGCCGTGGAGGTGGGCAAGGACATCGTGCTCGCGGCCGGGGCGCTCAACTCGCCGCAGATCCTGATGCTGTCGGGCATCGGCGACGCGGACGATCTGCGCCGCCTGTCGATCCCGGTCGTCGCGCATCTGCCCGGCGTCGGCCGCGGGCTGAAGGACCATGTCGCGGCTCCGGTGCAGTACCGTGCGACCCAGGATGTCTCGGTCGCGGGCAAGCTCTCCCGTCTCGGCCGATACCGGATCGCGCTCGAATGGCTGCTGACCAAGAAGGGCCTCGGTGCCACCAACTTCTTCGAGGTGGGCGCCTTTCTGCGGACCGACGACACGGTCCGCGTTCCCAACGTCCAGATCGAGTTCGTGCCCCTGCTCGGCGAGCTGCAGCATGGCAGCGTCGCCCTGGAGAACGGATTCCAGTATTTCCTCAGCCTGATGCGGCCCGAGAGCGAGGGCCGGGTCTGGATCGACACGCCCGACCCGATGGCCCCGCCGAAGTTCGTGTTCAACTTCCTGGCGGCCGAGGAGGACCGCCGCCAGGCGGTGGCGGCCGTGCGGGCCGTGCGCGAGATGGTCGCCCAGCCGGGGTGGGACGCCTTGCGCGGCGAAGAGGTGACGCCGGGCGCGTCCGCGCAGACGGATGCCGAGATCGTGGCGTTCCTGCGCCAGCAGGCCGGGACCAACTACCATCCCTGCTGCACCTGCCGCATGGGCCACGACGAGCTGTCCGTGGTCGACGAGGCCGCGCGGGTACACGGCCTCGACAATGTCCGCGTCGTCGACGCATCGATCATGCCCCGGATCGTCAGCGGCAACCTGAACGCACCGGTGATCATGCTGGCCGAAAAGCTCGCCGACACGATCTTGGGAATTCCGCCGCTGCCGCCTGACCCGGCTCCCTATCACCGCGCTTGAGCGGAACGCCGATCGAGGAGAGATGGATGAAGATCCCGCAGTTCGAAGGCATCATCAACGTGATCACCACGCCGTTCGGTGCAGACGGCGCCATCGCCTACGACGTGCTGGAAAAGCATGTCGAATTCGTGATCGCGGCCGGGGTGCACGCGATCATGCCGGGCGGGTCGACCGGCGAATACTATGCCCAGACCTTCGCCGAGCGGAAGCGCGTGCTCGAATTCGTCGCCGACAAGGTCCGCGGCCGCGTCCCGGTCTACGCCGGCGTGAACTCGATGCAGGTCGAGGAGATCGTGTCCCTGTCAGGCGTGGCGGCCGAGCTCGGCTATCAGGCGATCATGCTGGCCGCCCCGCCCTATGCCCTGCCCAGCGGGCCGGAGCTGGTGGCACACTTCCGCAACGTGGCGACGCGGACGTCCCTGCCGATCATCCTCTACAATTTCCCGGCCCGCACCGGCGTGGACATGGACCTCGCCTTCCTCGAGGGCATCGCCGACGTCGAGGCGATCTGCGCCATCAAGGAATCGAGCGGCAGCTTCGGGCGCATGCTGCAGCATGTGGTGCGGTTCGACGGGCGCTACCAGCGCATCTGCGGCTTCGACGATCAGGCGCTCGACCAGTTCCTGTGGGGTGCGCGGAGCTGGATCGCCGGAGCATCGAACTTCCTGCCCGCGGAGCACGTCGCGCTCTACCGCACCTGCGTCGTCGACGGCGACTGGCAGAAGGGCAAAGAACTCATGCAGACCATGCTGCCATTGATCTATCTTCTGGAGAATGGCGGCAAGTACATCCAGTACGTCAAGTATGGCTGCGAGCTGGCCGGAATCCCGGTGGGGCCGATGCGGCCGCCGATGGGCGGCCTGACCGCCGCGGAGAAGAGCGAGTTCAAGCGGCTCTACGAGGACCTGAAGGCCGGCTGGAGCGCTGGCTGAGCACTGCCCCGTCACGTCAGCGAACCTATCGGATCGACCAGAGGAGGACCTGAGATGAACGCGTTCAAAGGGATGTGCGTGCCGATCTGCACACCGTTCGTGGAGGGGGGCGAGGCCGTCGACGAAGGTGCCTTCAAGGCCCAGATCGACTGGATGCTCGAGAACGGCGTGCATATCATCCTAGCGGGCGGCGGCACCGGAGAGTTCGCCTATCTTCGACCCGCCGAGCTGCGGCGCATCACCGAGATCACGGCCAAGCACGTCGCGGGGCGGGCGCATGTGTTCGCGCAGACCTCGGCCATCAACACCGCGGACGTGATCGCCAACTCCAAGGTCGCGGCCGATCTCGGTGCCGACGCGGTGATGGTCCTGCCGCCCTATTTCGAGGGGCCGAGCCTGCCCGGCGTGCGCTGGCACTACGAGCAGATCGCCAGGGCGATCGACCTCCCCATCGTGGTCTACAACATCCCGCAGCACTCCAACATCGACATCACCCCGGAGATCTTCACCGAGCTGCTCAAGATCGACAATATCCGCTACATCAAGGACAGTACCGCCAGCCTCGTCCGCATCCAGCAGCTGGTGGCGACGGGCGGCGGCGTGTTCAACGGCGGCGACCCGATCGCCTTCCAGGGCATGCTCGCGGGTGCGGTAGGGGCCATCTGGGGCGCCTGCAACGCGATGCCCAAGGAGGCGGTGGCGCTCTACAATCTCGTGGCCGAGCGCAAGCTCAACGAGGCGGCCGATCTCTGGCAGCGGATGCTGCCCGCGCAGCTGTTCTTCTGGACCCATGACTACAATCCTTCGATCAAGGCTGCCGCCAACCTCGCCGGGCGCCGCCTCGGTGACTGCCGCAAGCCGCAGCTGCCGCTGAGCAAGGACGAGGTGGCCGAGCTCAGGAAAGCGCTCGAGCCGCTGTTGGGCTCCTCCCGTTAGCGCGTAGACGGGCCAGAATGACCTACCGCAGGGACTTCGACTACGTCATCGTCGGCGGCGGGACCGCGGGGTGCATCCTCGCCGCCCGCCTGTCGGAGGACCCGGCGGTCAGCGTCCTGCTGCTCGAGGCGGGAGGCGGCGATCGAAGCTGGAAGGTCCGCATGCCTTCCGCCTACGACTATCTGTTCAAGAACGCGAAGTTCAATTGGTGCTATGACGGCGAACCCGAGCCCGCGCTGGGCGGTCGCCGTCTCTACCAGCCGCGCGGCAAGGTCCTGGGCGGATCATCGAGCATCAACGGTCTCGGCTTCATCCGCGGCCATCCGCTCGACTTCGAGCGCTGGGCGAGGGATGGGGCGACGGGCTGGTCCTATCGCGAGGTGCTGCCCTACTTCCGCCGCTCGGAAAGCTGGGACGGCGGCGCCAACGACTATCGCGGCGGCGACGGCCCGGTCCGGGTGCTGACCCCGGAATGCCGGGAGCCGCTCTATGCCGTGTTCCTCGAAGCCGGCCGTGCGGGGGGGCACGCGCTTTCCGACGATCTGAACGGTGCCCTGCCCGAGGGGTTCGGCGCGTTCCAGACCAACATCGATCATGGCGTGCGTGCCTCCACCGCGCATGCCTATCTTCGTGCCGCCGCAGCCCGGGCGAACCTCGCGATCGAGCTCGGAGCGCAGGTGCACCGCGTTCGGCTCCGTGGCAACCGGGCCGACGGCGTCAGCTACGCGCAGGGCGGGATGGAGCGGCAGGCGACGGCGACCCGCGAGGTCATCCTGGCCGGAGGCGCGTTCAACTCGCCACAGCTGCTGATGCTGTCCGGGATCGGCCCCGCCGACGAGTTGCGGCGCCACGGCATCGCCGTGGCGATCGATCTCCCCGGCGTCGGGGAGAACCTGCAGGACCACCCGTGCGTCTACATGAAATACGAGTGCACCGAGCCGCTCTCGATCACGCGTCACCTGCGCCCGGACCGGATGGCGCTCGCCGGACTGCAGTGGTTCGCGCTCCATCGCGGGCCTGCGGCCGGCAACAATCTGGAGACCATGGCGCTGCTGCGCAGCGACCCGTCCGAGCCGCAGCCGGACATCGAGATCCAGCACCTCGCCGTCATCTTCGATCATGCTGACGGGATCGACACCAAGGGGCACGGCTTCACCTACTGCATCGGCCCCAATCGCGTGGCGGGGCGCGGCTGGGTGAAACTGCGCTCGGCCGACCCGAAGGACCCGCCGCGCATTCTCGCCAACTTCCTGACCGCCGACGAGGACTGGCGACGGATGCGAGCGGCGGTCCGGATCGGGCGCGAGGTCGCGTTTCAGAAGCCCTACGACCGCTACCGCAAGCGCGAGCTCGATCCCGGGCCGGAGATCCGCTCGCCGGCGGAGATCGACGACTATCTGCGCCGCGCGACGGTGAACGACTTCCACCCCGTGGGCACCTGCCGCATGGGCCAGGACCGCATGGCGGTGGTCGACCCGACGTTGAAGGTCCACGGCATCGAGGGCCTTCGCGTCGTGGATGCCTCGGTGATGCCGACCATCGTCGGCGCCAACACGAACGCCACCACGATCATGATCGGCGAGAAGGCGGCCGACATGATCCGCGGATTGCCGCCTCTTCCAACCGCGGCCGTGCCCCTGCCGGGACGGCCCGCGGCCAGCCACTGAGTGCGTCGGAGAACGAGATGAAGATCGCCAGGGTCGAAGCACTGCCGATGTACCCCAAGGTCGTCAAGGAGGCCTGGACCGAGGACGAGTATGTCTGGCCGAGCCAGCCGCCGAGCTTCCTGATCCGGGTGACGACCGAGAACGGCGAGTACGGCGTCGGCGAGGTGACCAGCCAGGTCTGGTATCTCGGCGAGACCGACGCGCACCTCGCAGCCTGCGTCGCGCTCTACGACAAGGCGCTGCGCGGCCAGGACCCGCGCAACTTCGCGCTGATCCACCAGCTCATGGAGGCCCAGGTCGCGGGCGGCATGCCGGGGAGTCGCGGCGCGCGCTCCGGTGTCGACATGGCGATCTACGACCTCGCCGGGAAGGCGCTCGACGTGCCGGTCTACACGCTCCTCGGCGGGGCGTACCGGACCGAGTTCGAGATGTTGACCAATCTCTATCACAAGACGCCGGACGCGATGGCGGCCGCTTGCCGCGAATGCGTCAGGGAGGGCTTCAAGGGGCTCAAGATCAAGGTCGGCGACACCGTGCTGGCCAAGGGCTGGAACCGCGACAATCTCCTCACCGAGCTCGCGCTTCTCCGCGCCGCGCTCGATGTCGTGCCGGCCGACGTCTACATCGACGCCGACGCCAATCAGGGTTGGCGCAGCCCGCAATGGACCGTCTCGGTCCTCCAGCGCTTCGCCGGGCACGACAATCTGTCGATCGAGCAGCCGCTGCCGCACGCCGATCTGGTCGGGGCGGCCTTCGTCCGCGCCCATGGCGGCGTGCCCGTCATCCTCGACGAGTCCGTGTGGTCGCCGGAGGCGCTCGCGAACATCGTCCGGCTCGGCGCGTGCGATCGCATCGTGCTGAAGCTCAATCGGCTGGGCGGCTTCCACCCGGCGGCACAGGCGATCGCGATCTGCGACGCCGCGGGTATCGGTGTCAGCGTGGACACGAACCCCTACACCCTGGTCGGCGACACGGCCTGCTGCCACATCGCGGCGATCGCCCGCACGCCCTACCCGGTGGACTGCGAGGGACATGTGAGCTTCCTCGACATCGGCAGGCCGAATCCGTTCCGCGGCGGCGTCAAGCTCGATCGTGCGCACGCGAGCCTGCCCGATGCGCCGGGGCTCGGCGTCGAGGTCGATTGGGACGCCTTCGCCGAGCACCAGAAGCAGCATGCGCGGTAGGGATCACCACTGATGGCCGAAGCCGGAGCTGCCGCCGCAGCCACGACACGCCCGCGCTCGATCCTGGTGACCGGCTCGGGGAGCGGCATCGGGGCGGCCATCGCCCGCCGCCTCGCGCGACCCGGGGTGGGGATCCTGGTGCACGCCCTGCACAACCGTGCCGGCTGCGAGGCCGTGGCGGCCGAGCTGGAGCGGGCCGGCGCCAGCACGACCGTGATGCTCGGCGACCTGTCCGTCCCCGAGACCGGCCGCCTGCTGGTCGAGCGGGCGGTCTCGACCTTCGGCGGCCTCGACGTGCTCGTCGCCAATGCGGGTTTCCCCGACCGCCGCCAGATCGGCGCGCTCGACCGCGCCGGCCTCGACTACTGCCTCGCCGTGATCACCGGCGGCTTCTTCGAGCTGGTGACTGCCGCGGAGCCGCAGCTGAAGCAGGCGCGCGACGCGCGGGTGATCGCGATCAGCACCCACAACGCGCACGTCTTTCGCACGGATTATCCGAACTATCCGGCCTCCGGCGCGGCGAAGGCCGGGCTCGAGGCCATGGTGCGCGCCGTGTCGGTGCCCTTCGCCGGTGCGGGCATCACCGTCAACGCGGTAGTGCCCGGCCTGATCCGCAAGCAGGAGGGCACCGAGCAGTTCCTGAGCGCCGACGAGTGGCGCGACTTCGCGCGCAAGGTCCCCCTAGGGCGGATCGGCGAGCCCGACGAGGTCGCCGCGGTCGTGGCGTTCCTCGCGTCGCCGGATGCCTCTTACGTCACCGGTCAGATCATCCACGTCAATGGAGGGCTGATCTGACGCAGGGCAGCAGAGCTGCCACGAATCACTTGCAGGCCGCACGCGCTCTGCGGCCGGACGGCAGGTCCGCATGCAAGGAGCGCAAAAAGAGGAGGCGAGAACCATGCCCTACAGCATTTCGTCCCTGTCACGGCGCCGGGCTCTCGGGGCGGCGGCGCTCCTCGCCACGCTGGCGATGGCCTACCGTCGGAAGGCCCTCGCCGCGGGCGGGTCGCTCAACATCCTGAATTGCAACGTCGCCTGGTCGACGGGGCTGGAGGGCCTGGTCGCCGAAGCCTACGAGGCGAAGACCGGCACCAGCATCACCGCCGAGCCGACGCCGTACGAGTCTCTGTACCAGAAGATCCTGATCGAGCTCAGCCAGGGCTCGACCACCTACGATCTGGTGACATCCGATCTGCTGTGGATGCGCCAGCCGATCAACAATGGCTGGGCGGCCCAGCTCGAGGAGATCAAGGCGTCCGATCCGTCCTTGCCTGAGATGTTCTACGAGAATCTGGCACCTCAATCGCTGCTCTACACGCGGATCGACGATCGGAACTATGGCTTGCCGATGTCGATGTCGACGCCGGTGTTCATCTATCGCAAGGATCTGTTCGAGAAGGCCGGCATCGAGAAGGTGCCGAGCACCTGGGAGGAATATCTCGCCGCCGCGAAGAAGCTGCACAGCGCCGACACGGCGGGCGCCCTGCTTTTGGGCGGCGGCCAGGACGCGTTCGCCTCGGGCGACTTCCACTCGCGCCTCATGGGCATGACCAAGCTGGCGCCGTCCGACGACGGCTTCATGAGCCCGGATGGCGAGCCGATCTTCAATTCCGAAGGCCAGGGCGAGCGCTCGGTCGAGCTGTTGAAGGAATTGGTGCCTTACTGTCCGCAGGGCTGGCAGGGCTTCGACTATCCCGAGGGCTCGTCGATCATGCAGCAGGGCGGGGCCGCGATGATGATCACCTGGTCGGACGTGAGCGTCGGCATCGAGGATGGGCCGAACCAGGGGAAGTTTGGCTACACGGTGGCGCCGACCGAGAAGTTCCAGCAGCAGGCGATCGGCGGTTTCGGCATCTTCATCAACGCGAAGTCCGAGAATCTCCCCGACGCCTACAAGTTCCTGTCCTGGATGACCGAGGGCGAGGGCTACGAGCTGATCCGCAAGGCCGGCGAATCCTCGCTCGTCCTGCAGCGTGACATCGATCTTCCCGAGATCACCAACGAAATCCCGATGCTCCAGGTCTTCCGCGACTTCGAGACCAAGGGCACCACCCCGGTCTCGATCCAGTTCTACCGAATGACCAACGCGGTCGAGGCGCAGCGCATTCTCTACGAGGAGCTGACTGCGGGCGTGCTGGGGCGAAAGACCAGCAAGCAGGCGATGCAGGACGCGGAAGATCGCATCCGGAAAATCGTGAAGAAGTAGGCGCTGCGCCGCTGCCGCCTGCCGACGGTCGACCATGGGCAGGCGGAGCTCGCCCGAGACGGGATGCGCGATGAACGTCAGGCAAATCGACGCGCTCCATGCGCGAGGTCGTGGAGCGGCGGAAGCAGTCGCGCCGCCTCGCGACTGGACGCACATCGTCCTGCTGGCGCCCGTCGTGATCTACATGACCGTGGTCGGTTTCTATCCGTTGGTGCACTCGCTCTACATCTCGCTGACCGACTACAACCCCGTGCAGGGCCAGGACGGCGCCTGGGTCGGGTTCGCCAACTACCTGACCGCCTTCGGCGATCCGCAGTTCTGGCACTCGCTGGCCCTGACCGGCCTGTTCACCTTCCTGAGCGTGTCGCTCTCGCTGATCCTGGCGATCCTGCTGGCCCTTCTGTTCAACAAGGATCTGCCGGGCTTTCTCCTGCTGCGGACGATCGTGCTCGTGCCGATGCTGGTGACCCCGATCGCGGTCGGGATCATCTGGCGTACCATGATGAACGCGGAGCATGGTCTGCTCAATTATCTGCTGATGCTCATCCACGTCGCGCCGCAGCCCTGGATCGGCTCGACCTCCTCGGCTTTCGCCTCCGTGCTGCTGGTCGATGTTTGGGAATGGACGCCGTTTCTGTTCATCATCATTCTCGCCGGTCTGCGCGGCCTGCCGGCCAGCCCGTTCGAGGCCGCGGCGATCGACGGCGCCGGTCCCGTCCGCGTGTTCTTCAGCATCACGCTGCCGATGCTGCGTCCGGTCATCATCATCGCGGCACTGCTGCGGATGATCGACGCCGCCCGGACCTACGACATCGTGCATCTGCTGACGCGGGGCGGCCCGGACTTCGCCACCGACCTCGCCAGCATCTATCTGCAGCGCGTGAACTTCCAATTCTTCAATCTCGGCTACGGCTCGGCCTTGTCCTGGCTGCTGCTGCTCGCGATCCTGCTCGTGGTCCTGCTCTATGTGCGGCTGACCGGGTTTATCCGCCTCATCTCCGAGAAGGAGCCGTCATGACCGCGTTCCCGAGGGCTCAACGCCTGCGGAGCGCAGCGGGGACGGCCGCGACCTACGGGCTCGCCCTGCTGGCAACGGCGTTCTTCGCTCTGCCCCTGATCTGGATCGTGCTGTCGTCGCTGAAATCGGAGGCCGACGTGTCGGCGTTTCCGCCGAAGTGGATCTTCACCCCGACGGCGGCGCACTATCTGGAGCTGTTCACCAAGCTCAAGGCCGGCCCGGCCATGCTCAACAGCTTCTTCATCGTCAGCATCGCGACGCTGCTCGCGATGCTGATGGGCACGATGGCCGCCTATGCGCTCGCCCGCTTCTCGTTCAAGGGCAAGGAGACCTTCGCGCTGGAGCTGCTGTCCATCCGCATGCTGCCGCCGATCGTCAGCGTGATCCCGCTGTTCATCATCGCCCGCAGCCTCGGCGTGTTCGACACGCCGTGGCTGCTGATCGCCATCTACGCCCTGAACGGCCTGCCGTTCGTCGTCTGGGTGATGCGCGTGTTCATCCAGGACGTGCCCAAATCGATCGAGGAGGCGGCGATGATCGACGGCTGCGGCCGCTACGAGGTGTTCTTCCGCATCACGCTGCCCCTGGTCGTGCCCGGTCTCGCGGCGGTGCTCGTGATCGTGTTCATGTTCTCCTGGAACGAGTACCTGCTCGCCAGCATGCTCACCTCCTCGGAAGCCAAGACGCTTCCGGTGCTCGCGGCCAACGCCATCAAGCCGAAGGCGATCTCCTGGGGGCTGTCGTCGGCGGCCGCCGTGCTGATGTCGCTGCCGGTGATCCTCCTGGTGCTGTCCGCGCAGCGCTATCTCGTCCGCGGCCTGACCCTCGGCGCGGTGAAGGGCTGACGGCGATGAGCATCGAGGTCCGCGGCCTGTCCAAGCGCTTCGGCGACTACGTCGCCGTGCAACAGCTCGACATCGAGATCGCCGACGGCGAGTTCTTCGTGCTGCTCGGCCCCTCGGGCTGCGGGAAGAGCACGACCCTGCGCATGATCGCCGGCTTGGACCGGCCGAGCTCCGGCAGCGTCAGCATCCGCGGCCGTGACGTCACCTTCGCCGAGCCCCGGCACCGCGACATCGCGATGGTGTTCCAGGATTACGGCCTCTACCCCAACATGACCGTGTTCCAGAACATCGAGTTCCCGCTGAAGGTGCGCAAGCTGCCGGTGCCTGAGCGGCGCCGCAAGGTTCAGGACACCGCCGAGCGGCTGGGGATCGCCGAGCTGCTCGGCCGCAAGCCCGGCAAGATCAGCGGCGGCCAGCGGCAGCGGGTGTCGTTGGCGCGCGCCCTGGTCCGCTCGCCGCACGCCTTTCTCATGGACGAGCCCCTGTCCAATCTCGACGCCTCCCTGCGCGCCAGCATGCGCACGGAGATCAAGCAGCTCGTCTCCGCGCTGGGCATCACCACCGTCTACGTGACCCATGACCAGATCGAGGCCATGTCCATGGCCGACCGCATCGGCGTGATGAGCGGCGGCGAGATGGTCCAGGTCGGCCGGCCGCTGCAGGTCTACGACAATCCCCGCACGAGGTTCGTGGCCGAGTTCCTGGGCTCGCCGCCCATGAACCTGTTCCCGGCCGAGCTGGGCGGTGATGGGCGGGTGGCCGCGCAGCCGCAGACTTTCGCCGACCTGCTGCCGGCCGAGCAGCGGGAGCTGGCCGCGAATCTGGCGGCGCGCGGCCGCGGGTTCTTCGTCGGCGTGCGGCCCGAGCACTTGTCGCTCGTCGCCTCGCATGGCCCGCACGCCGTCTCCGCGGTAGTGGAGTTCGTCGAGCCGCTCGGGCAGACGACGAGCCTGCATCTGCAGAGCGGGTCGACGCGGTTCCTGCTGGTCACCGGCCGCACGAACGTGACCGTGGGCGAGCATGTCGCGGTGGCCGCCGCGGCCGACCATGTGAGGGTCATCGAAGCGAGCCGGTCGGTCCGCGACAAGCCTTGATCAGGACCGCGGCGCGGTCGGCCAGGTGTCGCCGACACGGAAGCCGTTCGGGAACGGATCGGTCGGGTCCAGCACATATTGATGGAAGGCCGTGATCCAGCCGCTGCCGGTGATCGAGGGGCGGATCGCCGGCAGGTCGCCGACGTGCGCGGTACCCAGCACCGTCCCGATGAACTCCGTGCCGAGCACCGATTCGTGCACGAACCGCTCGCCCTCGCCGATCTGGCCGCGCGCATGCATCACCGCCAGGCGGGCGCAGGTGCCGGTACCGCAGGGCGAGCGGTCGAGCCGGCCGGGTGAGACGACGACGGCGTTGCGGGCCCGCTTCTCGCCGCCCTCCAGCCGCAGCGGACCGGCGAACAGGGTCTGATTGATGGTGTGGATCTCGGGATTCTCGGGATGGACCGCGGGAATCTGCTCGGCGGCCGCCGCCTTGATGCGCTCGCCCACGGCCACCAGGTCGGCACCCTCGTCGCTGGTCAAGGTGAAGCCCAGAGCGGCGGCGTCGACCAGCGCGTAGATCATGCCGCCATAGGCGACGTCGACGGTGACCGTGCCCAGGCCGGCCACCTCGACCGCCCGGTCGAGCGCGAACACGAACGCCGGCACGTTGTCGAAGGTGACGCTCACGCATTTGCCGCCCTGGCACCGCGCGGTCACCGGCACGAGACCCGCCGGCGCCTCGAGCACGATCTGCGTGACCGGCTCCCGCATCGGCAGCATCCCGGTCTCGAGCAGCGCCGTCACCGTGCAGATGGTGTTCGTGCCGGACATCGGGACATAGTAGTCGGACTCGATGATGACGAAGCCGACGTCGGCCCGGGCGTCCGTCGCCGGCACCACGAGATTGACGCACTGCGTGATGCGACCGCGCGGCTCCTGCAGCAGGAACTGCCGCAGCCAGTCGTCCTTGGTCTCCAGATGCCGCATCTTCTCGAACACCGTGCGGCCCGGCACGTCGAGCACGCCGCCCGTGATCACCTCGTTCAGCTCGCCGGCGGCATGGACGCCGACGACGTTGATCATTCGGCTGAAGCGCATGGCGGTCTCCCTTCGTTGATGGTCGTCCGTTCAGGCGAACCGTTCGATCGCGAACGGCGTGACGTCGAGCGATGGCGATCGGCCTGCGGCCAGCTCGGCGATCAGGCGGCCGGTGGTCGGTCCGAAGGTGAGGCCGGTATGGCCGTGGCCGAAGGCGTAGAGCACGTCGCGCCGGCGTGGCGAGCGGCCGATGACCGGCAGGGAATCCGGCGTGGTCGGCCGATGCCCCATCCACCGCGTGCCGCCCTCGGCGCGCAGTCCCGGCAGATAGCGGGTCGCCAGCGCCAGCAGGGCATCGCAGCGCGCGTAGTTGGGAGGGGCCTCGAGCCCGGCGAACTCGGCGGCACCGCCGATTCGCAGGCCCATGGCCAAAGGCGTGGCGACGAACTTTCGCTCCCCGAAGATCACTTCGGCCCGCAGTTGCACGCGCGGATCGGGCAAGGTCGTGTTGTAGCCGCGCTCGCTCTCCAGCAGGACACGGTCGCCGAGTGAGCGGGCGAGCCGCCCCGACCATGCTCCGGCCGCGACGACGATCATGTCGAACTGCAGCTCGCCGCCGTCCGCCAGTCGCAGTTTCCGGCCGAGCACTCCGAGCGCCTCGCCACGCCGCACCTTCACCCCGTGAGCCTGCAGCCACTGCAGCAGCCGCCGCGTGATCTCTGCGGGATCGGACACGTGGGCCCATTGCGGGGTCGAGATCGCATGCCGCACGAGCGGCCCGAGCGCGGGCTCGCGCTCGCGCGCCTGCTCGCCCGTCAGCTCCTCCGCGACGATGCCGTGCCGGCGCTTGAGGTCCCATTCCGGCCGGTCGCGGAGGAAGCCGGCGCTGGTCTCGTAGACGGTGAGGGCACCCACCCGATGCAGCTCGGACGACAGCCCGAGTGTCGCCAGCAGGGGGACGAGGTCGTCGAAGCAGCGGTGTGCGAGCGCGGCCAGGGCCGTGGTGATGCGCTCGACCTCCGCCGAGCTGCCCGAGCGCAGGAAGCGCTGCAGCCAGGGTACCATGGCGGGGAAGTGCTGCCATCGCAGGGACAGCGGCCCCAGCGGATCGAACAGCCAGCCCGGCACGCGCCAGATCAGGCCCGGCACGGAGGCCGGCACGATCTCGCTGATGCCGATCCCGCCGGCATTGCCGGACGATGCCCGATCACCATAGGGCTCACGGTCCACCAGGGTGACCTCGTGGCCGTCGGCAAGAAGATGGTAGGCGGCCGACAGTCCGACGATGCCCGCCCCGATCACGACGATCCTGGCCATCGGCGCAGCCGGCCTAGCGCGCCCGCGGCTCTGCCGGCGGCGGCGCGAAGCCGGCGCGCCGCTCGATCTCCAGCACGTTGGCCGGTCGCGGGAACGGCGGCGGTGCCGCGTCGCCGGGCGAGCGCGGCCGGCCGATGGCCGCGAAGAAGTCCTCGAGCCCGTTCGGCACCAGCAGCCAGATCCAGCGGATGTCCGCCTCGCCGTCGTTGATCAGCATGTGCGGCCGGTTTCTGCCGATGAACAGCGTCGTGCCGGGTCGAAGGGGAAAATCGGCACCGTCGATCACTGCCCGGCCATGGCCGTCGAGCACATGGATCACCTCGTCATTGCGATCATGTCGGTGCTCGCGCACGTGACATCCGGGCGGGACCGTCTGGGTTCCGAAGCCGAACGGCGTTTCCATCGCCACGCGGCCGGGGGCGACCAGCACCTCGACGAATCCGCTGGCCGGCACGGGCTGCCAGAAGCTGGGAGCCTCGCCCGACTGGACCACGAGAACCTCACCGTCGCGCGCCGTGTTGCTCGCCATCTCGCCCCTGTCCCGCTCGTCCGCTCTGCCCGAGGAGGCATTGTAGACAAATTGTGGACAGCAATCGCTTCGCATGTAAACCTGCATCGAGCAGCGACGATCGGAGGGCCATGGCTCGGCGAGAGGACGCTTCGGACGCCCGGACGGCGAGCCTTGGTGGGGCAAGCGACGGAGCGGCGATGCTGGAGGTGGATCACGTCTCCAAAAGCTTCGGTGCGCTCCGGGCGTTGAGCGATGTGAGCCTTCAGGTGCGCGAAGGCAGCATCGTCGGCCTGATCGGACCCAACGGCTCCGGCAAGAGCACGCTGTTCGACATCATCACCGGATTTCAGCGGGGCGACGGCGGCGAGATCCGCTTCTGCGGCACGCCCATGCATGGCAGCTCGCCGGATGTGATCGCGCGCCGGGGCCTGATGCGCACCTTCCAGCTGTCCGAGGGCGGGCAGCGCATGACGGCGATCGAGAACCTGCTCCTGGCCGCGCAGGACCAGATCGAGCTCGACCTGCCCCGCGCCCTGCTGAGCCTGCCGCGCGTGCTCGGCACCGAGCGCCGGAACCTCGCCCGTGCCCGGGAGGTGCTGACCTTGCTGGGGCTGACGCGGGTCGGCAACGAATATGTCGGCAACCTCTCCGGTGGTCAGCGCAAGCTCGTCGATCTCGGCCGCATCCTGATGGCCCGACCGAGGATGTGCCTGCTCGACGAGCCGACGGCCGGGGTCAATCCTTCGCTGATCAACGTCATCGTCGACGCGCTGGCCGTGATGCGAGCGGAAGAGGGCATCACGCTGCTCATCGTCGAGCACAACACGCAGGTCGTGGCGAGCCTCTGCGACGAGGTCTGGGTGCTCGCGGCAGGCTCGGTGATCGCCCGGGGCACGCCCGACGAGATCCGCGAGGACGACAACGTCATCACCTCCTATCTGGGCCGTGGCCGGGAGGTCGACGATTGAGCGCTCTCCTGGCCACCTCGGACCTGCACTGCGGCTATGGCGCGGACGAGATCATCCACGCCGTCGACCTGGAGGTGGCCGCGGGCGAGATCGTGACGATCCTGGGCCCGAACGGCTGCGGCAAGACCACCCTGGTCAAGTGCATCCTCGGCTATGTCCGCACGTCCAGGGGCCGGATCCTGTTCGAGGGAGGCGAGATCCAGGCATTGCGGCCGACCGCCCGCGTGAGCCTCGGGATCGGCTACGTCCCTCAGCTCCTGAACACGTTCAAGCCGCTGACGATCACCGAGAACCTGGACATCGGCGGCTATCGTCTCGATCGCGCCGCACGCGCCGCGGCCAAGGACCGGATGTTCGAGCTGTTCCCGCTCCTGGCCGAGCGGCGGCACCAGAAGGCCGCCACCTTGTCCGGCGGCGAGCGGCAACTGCTCGCAATGGCGCGCGCGCTGATGGTGTCGCCGAAGATCATCTTCCTCGACGAGCCGTCGGCGGGCCTGTCGCCGCTGCGCGCCGACGAGGTGTTCGGGCACATCGGCCGGATCGCCGCCACCGGGGTGGCGATCGTGCTGATCGAGCAGGACGTTCACCGCGCGCTCGCCATCTCCGAGCGCGCCTATGTCCTGGTCACCGGCCGGATCGCCTTCTCGGGGGGTGCCGGCGAGATCGCCAAAGACGAACGGATCCGCGGCGCCTATCTGGGCGTGCGCGACGCGCCCGGCCACGCGCGCCATTCCGTGCCGACGCCGCCTGCGTGAAGACGAGCGAGTAGTCCTCAGAAGGGGAGCATCAAATGACAACCTTCGACGCGAAACTGGGACGCCGTCCACTGCTGACCGGAGCGGCGGCCGCTGCGACCGCAGCCCTGCCATTGTCGACGGCGGTTCGCGCCCAGGATGCCGAGCCGGTGAAGATCGGTGTGATCGTCGGGCTTACGGGCTCGGCAGCCGTGGCGGGCAATGACAGCTATGCCGCCATGAAGCTGGCGGTCGAGGAGGTCAATCGGGCCGGCGGCGTGCTCGGACGGCAGATCACGCTGATCGCCGAGGACGACGAGGGGCGGCCGAAATCCGGGGTCGAGGCGGCGAACAAGCTTGCCGACGTGGACAATGTCGCGGCCTGCGTCGGTGCCTACCAGAGCTCGATCGCGCTGCCGGTCGGCCAGGTGCTGAACGACAAGGGCGTGGTCTGGGTCACGGATGCCACCACCAACGACCTGAAGACGGTGGGTCCCTACCTGTTCAACACGGCCGGCATCGCGGAGCAGGCGGTGGCCCTGGTCGACTTCGTCAAGGCGGACAAGCCCAGCGCGACCAAGCTCACCGGCATTTTCCAGAACAATCCGATCGGCCAGGATCGCGCCAAGGTCAGCGAGAAGCGTGCCGCGGAACTCGGCCTGCAGTGGCTGCCGCCCCTGCTCTACCAGCCGGGTGCCACCGACTTCCGCTCCGAGCTGCAGACCCTGGTCGGCGAGGGTGCGGATGCCATCCTGACCGACATCTACGACAGCGACGCGCCGATCATCCAGCGGCAGCTCGTCGAGCTGGGCATGGGCGATTTCAGCAACACTTACTCCTACAATCCCGGCGCCTACGGCACGCTCGAACCCAATCTGATCGAGGGCATCAAGGGCCTGAACTACATCACCGGTGGTGTTCGGGCCACGGCGTTCGGTGAGAAGTTCAAGGAACAGACCGGCCACATCTTCACCGACGCCTGGGGCGGCCCGCCGTTCTACGATGCGATATGGATCGTCGCCATCGCTATCAACATGGCCAACAGCACCGATCGCAAGAAGATCCGGGACGCGATGTGGCCGGCCGCCTATCATTATTTCGGCGTGTCGGGCAACGGCGACAAGGGCTTCAACAAGTGGGGGATGCAGGCCTCCGACCAGTACGAGAAGCTGGTCTACCAGGGCGGCAAGATGGTGCCGCTCTCGTCCGGCGCCGACAACATCGTCATCTTCCGCTATACGGATGACCAGGGCACCCCGCTGCAGTTCGCGCCCAGCGAGGACGAGTTCAAGCAGCTGTTCCCCAACTATCGCCCCTGACGCCCGAGCGGCCGGCCGACGCGCCGGCCGCTGGTTTCCCTGCGTGCGAGCTCGGCAGCCGAGACGATGAATTTCAGCCAGGTCCTGGTCAACAGCCTCATCTCGGCGGCCGAGCTCGGCATCATCGCGATCGGGCTCACGCTCACGCTCTCCCTGTTGCGCTTCGCCAACTTCGCGCACGTCGAGATGGCCGTGGCCGGCGGCTATCTCGCCTGGGTCCTGAACGTTCCATTGCAGCTCGACTTCGGCGTCGCCGTGCTGGCGGCGGTGGTCGCGACCGGCCTGTTCGGCGTGCTCACCGATCGGCTGGTGTTTCGCGTCTTCCGCAACTCCGACGATGTCGCCCCGATGGTCGCCTCGCTCGGGCTGGCGATCGCCATCCGCTACTCGGTGCAGGCGATCTTCGGCCCGCGCTTCCTGCGCTACGACTTCGCGATCGCGCCCGGCATGAAGCTGGCGGGGGCCTTCGTCACCCGCCAGCAGGCGTGGATTCTGGTGATCGTGACGGCCGCGGTGCTCGCGTTCCACCTGCTGCTGCAATACACGACCCTCGGCAAGGCGATGCGGGCGACCGCGACCAACCGCGAGCTCGCGCAGGCCAGCGGGGTCGACACCGAGCGGGTGATCGCCTGGGTCTGGTTCATCGGCACGGGCTTCGCCGCCCTCGGCGGCGCGCTGATCGCCTGGGACACGCAGCTCGTGCCCGATCTCGGCTTCAACATCGTCATCCCCGCCTTCTGCGTCGTCCTGATCGGCGGCGTCGGCTCCGTCTACGGCGCCATGCTGGGTGCGCTGCTGGTCGGCTTCGCGATGAATTTCGGCGTCGCGGTCGACTTGGCGCCGCTCGTCAACTGGCTCGGCGGCGAAGGCGTGAGCAATCTCCGCATCCCCGCCGACTACAAGCCGGCCATCGTCTACGCCGCCGTGGTCCTGGTGCTGCTTCTGCGCCCCAGCGGGCTGCTCCGACGCGAGATCGACTGAAATGGAGCAGCTCGCGAGTTTCGCCGTCTACATGCTGACCATCACCAGCATCACCTTCATCCTCGCCCTCAGTCTCGACCTCCAGGTCGGGCATTGCGGCATCATCAATTTCGGTCAGGTGATGTTCCTGGCCGTGGGCGCCTATGCCACCGCCATCGCGATCGCCGGCGGCACCGGAGTCCTGGCGGCGGTGCTGCTCTCCGTCGCGGCGTGCACGCTGCTCGGCGTGGCGATGTCGCTGTCGGTGCGCAACATGAGCGGGACCTACTGGGGCATCCTCTCGCTCGCCATGGCGGAGATCATCCGCATCATCGCGCTCAACGAGCAGTGGCTGACGGGCGGGGCGAACGGCATCTCGGTCCTGGCTTCCGTCCCGGCTCTGACCTGGATCGTCGTGGTCTCGGCCATCGGCGTGTTCCTGATCGTCCGGCTGATCCTCGCCTCGCCGTTCGGGCGCGTGATCCACATGATCCGCGAGGGCGACCGGCTGCCCCTGGCGTTGGGCAAGAACGTGCTCGGCTTCAAGATGGCGACCATGGCGCTCGGCGGCGCGATCGGCGGGCTCGCCGGCGCCTACTACGCCCTGATGCAGCGCTACATGAGCCCCGACGACGTCAAGCCCATCGAGACCTTCATCATCTGGGCGATGATCGTGGTCGGTGGCCGCGGCAATCTCTGGGGCATCGTGCTGGGCACGATCGTCGTCCAGACTTTCTACACCGGCACGCGCTTTCTCACGGGCAGCTTCGGCATCGGTGCGGAGACCATGGCGGCGCTGCGGCTGGTGGTGATCGGCGTCCTCATCATGACGGTGACCATGTTCCGCCCCCAGGGAATCGTTCCCGAGCGGCGGCGGAAATATTCGAGCGGGCAAGAGGCAGGATGAGCAGGAAACGCTACGACGCAGTGGTCATCGGCGCCGGCCACAACGGTCTGGTCGCCGCCGGCTATCTCGCCAAGAACGGCCTGAGCACGCTGGTGCTGGAGCGCAGCGACCGGATCGGGGGCGCCTGCATCACGACCGAGCTGATCCCCGGCTTCAAGGTGTCGATGGCGGCACAGTTGCTGGGCATGCTGCGCCAGCGGATCGTCGAGGATCTCGAGCTGGAGCAGCACGGACTGCGCTTCCGGTTTCGAGACCCCGAGATCTTCGTGCCCTTCCCGGATGGCCGGCATGTCTTCTTCTATCCGGACGCGGCGCGGACGGTCGCCAGCATCGCCCGACTGGCGCCCAAGGACGCCGAGGCCTACGCCCGCTACGACACCGCGACCACCGAGATCGCCCGGGCCGTCGGCAGCTTCATGCTGCAGCCCCAGCCTTCGGTCGCGGAGTTCGCAGCCGCTTTCGCCAATGCCGACCAGCTCAACACCGTCCTGTTCGGCAGCATCGCCGACTATCTGGAGCGCTTCTTCGAATCGTACTACGTCCAGGGGCCGATGGCCTATGGCGCCATGTCGGGCTCCGACCAGAGCCCCTATGCCGCCGGGACCGCCTTCTCCAAATTCTACCACGTCGCGGCCGATCTCGGCGGCCGGTTCGGCAGCTGGGCGATCGTCGAAGGCGGGATGGGCTCGGTCACCAAGGCGCTGGCCAGCGCCCTGCGCGCCCATGGCGGCGAGATCCGGCTTGAGGCGCCGGTGGCGCAGATCCTCCACCGTGGCGGCCGTGCGGCGGGCGTGGTGCTGGAGAATGGCGACGAGATCGCGGCCGAGGCGGTGCTGGCCAATCCCGATCCCAAGACCACGCTGCTCAAGCTGACGCCGAAGGAGGCCATGGACGCGGAGGACCGCGCGAGCGTGGGCCGCATCAAGGCCAAGGGCTCCGGCGTGAAGATCAACTTCGCCCTGGCGGAGCTGCCCGACTTCACGACGCTGCCGGGCAGGACGGTGGGGCCGCAGCATTCGGGCGGCATCATGATCGCCCCCTCGATCGACTACTACGATCGCGCCTGGCAGGAGGCGCGGCGCGGCGTGCCGGCCAGCCGCCCGTTCAGCCAGATGGTCATCCAGTCGGCGACCGATCCCACCGTGGCGCCCGAGGGGCGGCACACCCTGTCGCTGTGGTGCCATCATTTTCCCTACGCGCTCGCGGAAGGCGACATCGACACCGAGCGCGAGAAGATCGCCGACCGCATGACCGACATCCTGACCGAGCTCGCTCCGAACTTCCGCAGCTCCGTCCTGGCGCGCCAGATCTTCCTTCCGGTCGACATCGAGCGCACCTACGGGATCGAGGGCGGTCAGATCTTCCACACCGAGCTCGTCCCCGAGCAGGTGCTGTGGAACCGGCCGATCCCCGGGCGGTCCGGCCATGGCGACATCGTCGCCGGCCTCTATCTGTGCGGTGCCGGAACCCATCCCGGCGGAGACGTGAACGGTGCGCCCGGCCACAACGCCGCCCGCGCGCTGCTGCGCGACATCGCCGGTGCCCAGCTCGGGCGGTCCTGAGCTTGGCGCGCGTGCTCCTCGTCACCGGCGCCAGCCGCGGCATCGGGGCCGCAATCGCACGGCTTGCGGCGCGCGACGGCTGGGACGTCGGCGTCAACTACGTCGCGAACGAGGCACGAGCGAATGCGATCGTCGCCGCGGTCGAGGCCGCGGGTCGGCGCGCCGTCGCCATTCGGGCCGACGTCTCGGTCGAGGCCGAGGCGGTCCGGCTGTTCATGGAGTGTGAGGCCCGGCTGGGCCCCCTCGGCGGGCTGGTCAACAATGCCGGCGTGATCACCGCCTACGGGCGCGTGGACGCGCTCTCGGGCGAAGCGCTGCAACGCAACTTCGCCGTCAACACGGTCGCGTATTTCCTGTGTGCGCGCGAGGCGGTCAGGCGGCTGTCGACCCGCCATGGCGGGTCGGGCGGCGTGATCGTCAACGTCTCGTCGCGCGCGGCGTCGATGGGCATGCCCGGCGAGTACGTCCACTACGCCGCCTCCAAGGCCGCCGTGAACGCGCTGACCACAGGTCTGGCGCTCGAGGTGGCGGCCGAGGGAATTCGCGTCGCATCGGTCAGCCCCGGCCTGATCGACACCGAGATCCAGATGCCGGACCGCTTCGCCCGTATCGCGCCCACGACGCCGATGCGGCGTGCCGGCAGCGCGGAGGAGGTGGCCGAGGCGGTGGTCTGGCTCCTGTCGGACAAGGCGTCCTACGTGACCGGCGCCGACCTTCTGGTCACGGGCGGCAGGTAGCCGGCAAGCGGAAGGAACAGGGGATGGCCAACAGCTTCGCCCGCATGATCCAGACCATCGATTCCCACACCGAGGGCAACTCGACACGGGTGATCGTCGGCGGCGTCCCGGTACCTCCCGGCAACACGCTGCTGGAACGGCGCGAGGCGCTCTGGCGCCACGATGACGGGCTGCGCCGCATGCTCAATTTCGAGCCGCGCGGCCACGGCATGATGTGCTCGGTCCTGCTGCTACCGCCGCTGGGCGACGCCGACTTCTCGATCATCATCATGGAGCAGGACGAATACGTGCCGATGTGCGGCCACTGCCTGATCGGCGTCGCCACCACCATCGTCGCCACCGGCATGAAGCCGGCGGTCGAGCCGGCGACGCGGCTGCGGATCGAGACGCCGGCGGGGCTGGTCGAGGCGGAGGTGCAGGTCTCGGACGGGCGCGTGGGTACCGCCAGTTTCGTCAACGTCGAGTCGTTCGTCCTTCACGACCGGGTCCCGGTCGAGGTGCCCGATCTGGGCCGGCTCACGGTCTCGATCGCCTATGGCGGCGACTTCTACTGCTTCGTCGACGCCGACGCGATCGGCGTCGAGCTGGGGCCGCACTGCGAGCCCCAGATGCTGGCCGTGGCGCAGAAGGTCATTCCCGCGGTCAACGAGCAGCTGGTCATCCAGCATCCCAAGCGGCCCGACATCAACCGCTGCTACCAGACGCTGCTCACCTCGGCCAAGACCACGGTCGGCAACTATCGACAGGCGATCATGTGCCCGCCCGGCTCACTCGACCGCTCGCCATGCGGCACCGGGACGAGCGCCAGGGTGGCCCTGCTGCATACGCGCGGCGAGCTGGCTGTAGGTGAGGAGCGGCGGTTCGAGGGTCCGCTCGGGACCTTCTTCTCCGGAGCGGTCGCCTCGTCGGAACGGCAGGGCGAGATCCTCTATGTCCGCCCGCGCGTCTCGGGACGGGCCTATCTCACCGGCTTTCATCAGTTCGTGCTGGAACGGGACGATCCCTTGCCCGCCGGCTTCCGCATCGGGCCCAAGCCGCGCGACGTGCCGGCGCCGACCGCATGAGACCGCTGCGCAGCGCCAGCTGGTTCAGCCGCCTGGACAATGCCGGCTTCGAGCATCGCACCCATCTCAAGGCGCGGGGTGCTCCGCCGGAGATGTTCGACGGCCGACCGGTGATCGGCATCGCCAACTCCGCATCGGACCTCGTGCCCTGCAACGCGCATCTCACGGCACTCGCCGAGTGGGTCAGCCGCGGCGTGCTGGAGAACGGTGGCTATCCGCTGGTCTTTCCGACCATGTCGATCGGCGACTCGATCATGCGCCCGAGCGGCATGCTGTTCCGCAATCTGATGAGCATGGAGCTCGAGGCCCTGTTGCGGGCCAATCCACTCGACGGCGTGGTCCTGCTGACCGGCTGCGACAACACAGCACCGGCCTACATGATGGGGGCGGCGAGCGTCGATCTGCCGACCATCGTCGTGCACGGCGGCGCCATGATCAGCGGCTATGTCGGGCAGCGGACGGTGGGCTCCGGGACCGACATCTTCAAGCTGTACGACGATTTCCGCGCCGGCAGGATGAGCGAGGCCGCCTTCCTCGACTCCGAAGCGAGCATGTCGCGCAGCGATGGCCACTGCAACACCATGGGGACGGCGGCCACCATGGGGTGCCTGGCGGAGGCGCTGGGCCTGAGCCTGCCGGGCTCGGCCGCCATCCCGGCCGTCGATGCCCGGCGCAAGATCAGCGCGCAGCTCGCCGGTCGCCGGGCGGTAGAAATGGTGCGGGAAGGGCTGGCCTTCTCCCGCATCGTCGACCGCCGCGCGCTGGAGAACGCGATCCGCGTCAACGCGGCGCTGGGCGGCAGCACCAACGCCGTCCTGCATCTGACCGCCCTGGCGGGGCGGTTGGGAATCAGGCTGACGCTCGACGATTTCCAGGCCAACTGCGAGGGGATTCCGCTCCTGGCCAACCTCGTGCCGAACGGCGAGTTCCTGGTCGAGGAGTTCTATCGCGCCGGGGGCCTGCCGGCCCTGATGCACGCCTTGGCGGACCGCTTGCACCTCGACGCGCCGACGGTCGGCGGCCAGACGGTGAAAGAGAGCATCGCGGACCGCGGCGCCACGGACCCGCGGGTGATCGGATCCTTCGAACGCCCGATCAAGCCCGAGAATGCATTGCGGGTGCTGCGCGGCAATCTCGCCCCGGCCGGAGCCATCATCAAACCCTCCGCCGCCAGCCCGTCGCTCATGCGGCATACGGGTCGCGCGGTGGTGTTCGAGAGCATCGAGGATCTGGACGCCCGGATCGACAGCCAGGACCTCGAGGTCGACGCCGATTCCGTGCTCGTCCTCAAGGGGATCGGTCCGCGCGGCTATCCGGGCATGCCGGAGCTCGGCAACATCCGGATTCCCGCCAAGCTGCTGGCGCAGGGCGTCACCGACATGGTGCGGATCTCGGACGGCCGGATGAGCGGCACGGCATTCGGCACGGTGGTCCTGCACGTCGCACCCGAGGCGGCGGTCGGCGGACCCCTCGCGCTCGTTCGCACCGGGGACCGGATCGCGCTCGACGTGAAGCAGGGATCGCTGTCGCTGCTGGTCGACGATGGCGAGCTTGCGGCGCGCAGGTCAGCGTGGCGGTCGACGACAGCCGCGCCCGCCCGCGGATACGAGCGACTGTTCGTCGACCATGTCACTCAAGCGGACGAAGGTATCGACTTCGATTTCCTTGCTGGGGGTGGTGGGCCCGCGCCTCCGGTGCGGCGACCCTTCTAGCCACCGACGGATCGTCCCGGCGACGTGTTGTTGCCACAATAGACGCTGCAGGATACGAGCATCGCTTGTGCTAGGTTTCGGCTAACCAGCTTGTCGTGATAGACGCCTCGCGCCCGCCCGAGAGGTCCTTCGCATGCGAATCCAAGGTCAGAGTGAGATGACCCGCGCGATCAAAGAGACGGGAAGCACGCGAGTCTATACCAGCCTTCGCGAGGAGATACTTCGGATGGAGCTGGCGCCCGGCGCGCCGATCGACGAGGTCAGTCTCAGCGAGCGTTTCGGCTTGTCCAGGTCGCCGATCCGGGAGGCCCTGGCGCGCCTTTCCAGCGAAGGCCTGGTCGTGATCCTGCCGAACCGGAGCACGGTGGTCACTCCGATCGACTTCGAAGGGATCCCGCATTTCCTCGATGCCCTCGACCTGCTCCAGCGCGCCGTGACGAGACTGGCGGCTTTGCGACGGACGCAGGCCGATCTCGAGGGAATCATCGCGGCCGCCGAGCATCATGAGGCCCAGGTGCTCGAGACGATCGCGCGCTCGGACTCGCTGCCGATGATCGAGGCCAATCATCATTTTCACATGACTGTCGCAAGGGCAGGCAAGAACCCCTACTATACGAGCTTCTATCGGAGGATACTCGACGAGGGGCGACGCATGCTGCACATTCATTTCGAGTACAAGATGTTGGAGCCGGACGGCGTCCGGAACATAGCGGCCGACCACACCGCGATGGTCGAGGCGATCAGGGATCGCGACGCGGATCGCGCCGAGCAGGCGGCCCATGCGCATGCCGCCCAGTTCCGCGGTCGCTTCATGGAGTTCCTGGAGCGCAGCATCGCCGCGCACATGCATCTCGAGTTCACGATGCCGCGCTCTCGCGCGATGCCGGCAGAGGCAAGCTAGCAGGACCCGTGAGACGGCTCAGGCGGAGCGAACCGGCTCTGCTCTCGAGGATCCCGGCCGCTCGTGCATTGCCGGGCGGCGACTCGCCACGGCGGTGAGCATCGAGCCAAGCGCATCGAGCGAGGCGCAGGGCTCGGCGCCGAGCGCGCGGATCTCCTCCGTCACGTCCACGGGCAGGCCGGAGTTCGAATCCTCCGGGATCTGGTTCAACCTGCCTCCGACGCAGACCGGGATCGCGAGACCTGCGGCCGCCAGGCAGTCGAGCACCTCGCGGGTGTAGCGAAGCGCGACGCCGTTGTAGGTGCTGATCGCGATCACATCGGCGCCGCCCTCGGCGGCCCTGCGGACCAGGATCTCGGGATCGCTCGACACGCCGCCGTCGATGACCGTCACGCCCAGTCCGCCGAGCACCTTGTCGACCAGCGTCTTGCCGTGCTCGTGGACGTCGCTCGTGCCGACGCATACCGTGAGGTGTCGCACTGTGATCGCCGATCGTACCTCCGGCCCGATCGCGGCAAGCCAGCGGTCGGCCTTGTCCTCCAGCTCGGTAAGCCATTCGGAGCGGACGATGGTCCGCCGGCCGCTCCAATCCTCGGGATCGGGCGGGCCGGCGCCGAAGAGTCGCTCCAGGCGCCTGGGCCCGATCCGGCGCAGCGCCAGCATGACCTGCGCGGCGTCGGTCACGTCGACCCCGAGCTCGGGCAGGCCGCCGAGCACATTGCTCGCGAACACGCGCCCGCCCTCGACCAGCCTGCTGGCCAGATCGTCCACACGCGCCAGATCGATCAGCTCGGCCGACGATGCGGCATGCTCGGCGAGGCGGCCGGCGAAGATCTGCGCATCGATGATCTCGTCGACGTCGGGGATGCGCTCGTTCTCGGTCACGGGCACCGGATTGACGGCGTGGCCCGTTCCGCGCCGGTTCAGGGCCCAGATGTCCGCCTGCAGATAGCTGGCGAGGCTGGCGAAGTTGCCGGCGGCGCTGGACTGGTAGCTCACGGTGCTGCCGTAGATCATCGTACCGGGCGTGGCGGAGATCTCGCTCAACGCGCGATGGAACGCGAGCCTGAGCTGGGGGGCAGTGAAGTGGTGGCCATAGCAATGCGAGACGCTGGCGCCGACGAGCTCCTCGACGATGTATTTCTCAAGGAGCACCATCCCCAGCGCTGCGCTCGCGTCGGCGAACAGGCCGGCAAAACCATCGTCCAGATTGGAATGGACGAGGATTTCCGACTCCTGCGCGGCCAGCAGTCCGAGGGCGACGACCGTGGCCTCGGTGGTCGCAATGTCGTCGTCCCAGTGGGGCAGGCGAAAGGTGAAATACTGCCCAAGATTGCCGATCGCCGTAGCCCCGGCGGCGAGCGCGGCCTTGGTGTTCTCGACGGCGCCGGGCAGACCCATCATGAAGTCGCCGAAATGCGCCGCAGCCGGCGCAGCGTCGGTGATGCGCAGAAAGTCCTCCGGCCCGTCGAGCACGATGCCGGTGCCGCGCGGCCGGTTGGACCGCAGTGGCGCCGGATAGCCCATGGACCAATCCAGCGTGATCCCGAATCGGTCGACCGTCACGCCGCGTGCCGCGCACGCCGCGTGCACCTCGGCGATCGCTTCCCGCGTGCGCACGACGCTGCGGAACCCGATATGGGCATGCTGCATGATGCGCCCGGCCGCGACGCACCGACGCTTGTAGTCCGCCTCGCTCCGAACCTCCGCGGTACGAAGAAACTGGTTCGAGCCTACCCGCCAGTCCCTGGCGAGAGCCCGCCCCTCGGCGATGAGATCGGTCGCCGGCCGCATGTGCCGGGCGATCAGCTCGATGCTACCGGGGTCGGCCATCCGGATCATACTTTCGGCAGGTAGGCGTCGCGCAGCTGCGGATCGGCGAGGAGCTTCTCGCCCGGGCCTTCGAGCGTGCAGCGACCGTTCTCCAGCACGTAGGCATAGTCGCAGATCTCCAGCGCGAAGTTCACGTTCTGCTCCACCAGGATGATGCTCACGCCCGACCCGGCCAGCTTGAGCACGATCTCGAGGATCTGGTTCACGACGCGCGGCGCGAGGCCGAGCGACGGCTCGTCCAGCAGCAGGAGGCGTGGCCTGGCCATCAGGCTCCTGGCCACGGCCAGCATCTGCTGCTGCCCGCCGGACAGCCCGCTGGCGAGCTCGTCGCGGCGCTCGACGAGAATCGGAAACAGCTCGAACGCCTGGTCGCGCAGCTCGGCATAGCTTCGCCCTTCGCCGGGGATGAATCCGGTCGACAGATTCTCCTCGACGGTGAGGCGCTGGAAGATGCGCCGCCCCTCCGGGCAGTGCCCGACGCCCATGCGGGCGATCCGGTAGGCCGCCTTGTGGGTGATGACCTCGTCGGCGAAGCGGATCTCCCCGCCATGGACGCTGGCGAGGCCGCTGATGGTGTTCAGGAGGGTGGTCTTGCCGGCGCCGTTCGGGCCGACCACGGCGACGACCTCGCCCTCATAGAGGGCCAGGTCGATGCCTCTCAATATCTGCGTCCGCCCGTATCCGGACTCGATTTGCGCGACTTCTAGCAGCTTCCCGGATCTGGTCGTTCTCTCCCGGACTGCCAAGATACGCCTCCTGCACCGCTGTGCTCGCCTGCACCTCCGCCGGCGTGCCCTCGAACAGCAGCCTGCCCTGGTGGAGGACGAAGATGTGATCGGACAGCGCCATCACCAGATTCATGTCGTGCTCGACGACGAGCATCACCAGATCGGGGCGGACCAGCTCGCGCAGCTTCCCCATCAGATGATGGGTCTCGCCGTGGTTCAACCCCGCGGCCGGCTCGTCCAGCATCAGGACCTTCGGCCGCAGGACGATCGCCCGCGCGATCTCCAGCAGCTTCTGATTGCCGTAGGACAGGTCGCTGGCCAGCCGGCGGGCGTAGCGGGCGAGGTCGAAGCGCTCGAGCAGCTCCATGCAGCGCTCCGTCCGCTGCACCTTCAGCTCATGTGACAGCCGCGGACGGAACACCTCGGCGAAGGTCCGCCGGACATATTCCGGATAGAGGCAGACCTCGAGGTTCTGCAGCACCGTCATGCCGTCGAACAGCCTGATGTTCTGATAGGTCCGTGCCACGCCCGCCCGCGCGATCTCGTGCTTCTTCGCCTGCTGCAGCTCCAGCCCGTCGAGGAGAATGCGGCCGGACGTCACCCGATAGGAGCCGGCGCACAGATTGATCAGCGTCGACTTGCCGGCACCGTTGGGCCCGATCACCGACGTCACCCGCCCCGGCTCGAACTGCAGCGAAAGCGAATCGTTGGCGACGAGCGCGCCGAACCGCTTGGTGACCGCCTGGAGCCGGAGCGTCATCGCCAGCCGAGCACCCGCATCAGCCAGGCCGGATTGTAGCGCCGGTCGACCAGGCCGCGCGGCCGGATCAGGATCATCGCGACCAGGGCACAGCCATAGAGCAGCATCCGGTACTCGGAATAGCCGCGAAGCAGCTCGGGGATGATGATCAGGACCGTCGCCCCGACGACCACGCCGACCAGATTGCCGAGGCCGCCGATCACGATGATGAGCACGATGGTCAGAGATTCCCAGAAGGTGAAGCTCACCGGGTCGACGAAGCGCTGGAACGCGGCGAAGATCACGCCCGCGAACCCGCCCAGCGTGGCCGACAGGCCGAAGGCCAGCAGCTTCGCCGCCGTCGTGTCGATGCCGATGCCTCGCGCAGCGTCCTGATCCTCGCGGATCGCCGCCCAGCCGAGGCCGAGGATCGATTGCTCGAGCCGCCAGGCGAGCGTCAGGGCGACGACGACCAGCGGCAACAACAGGTAGAAGAAGTCCTTCGGCGTGTTCAGGCCGAACCCGAGGAGAAACGGCTCGTCGATGCGGGAGATCCCCTGCGGCCCGTTGGTCAACCAGACCTGGTTGTTCAGCAAGAGCCGGATGATCTCGCCGAACCCGAGCGTGACCATGGCCAGATAGTCGCCGCGCAGCCGCAGCACCGGAATGCCCAGCAGGGCGCCGGCGAAACCGGCGAGGCAACCACCGATCAGGAGGATCAGCGCGAACGGCAGGTGGATGTCGAACTGGCCGCTGGCCAGGATCGCGTAGCTGTACGCGCCGATGGCATAGAACGCGACATAGCCGAGGTCGAGCAGGCCGGCATAGCCCACGACCATGTTGAGGCCGACACCGAGCAGCACGTAGATCAGAACGGTATCGATGACCCGGACATGGTAGGTGGCCAGCTGCGGCACGAGCAGGAGAAGCCCTCCGAGCACCGCGAAGACGATCAGCAGCGCCCGGACGCGGCCCGCGACGCGATTGGGGGGTGGTCGCGTGGACGCCGCGGTCTCAGAAGTCACGTTTGTAGACCATGCCCTCTTCGGTCACGTTCTCGCCCAGAAATCCGGCCGGCCGAAAGATGAGGACGATGACGAGCACCGAGAACGCGAAGATGTCCCGATACTCCGAGCCGACCACACCATTGGTGAGCATCGGCAACAGTCCGGCTCCGAACGTCTCGAGCAGCCCGAGGGCGAATCCGCCGAGCATCGCGCCAGGAATGCTGCCGATTCCACCCATGATGGCGGCGATGAACGCCTTCAGCCCGACAATGAAGCCCATGCTGAAGACCACGATGCCATAGTAGCTGGCATAGAGCATTCCCGCCAGCGCACCCAGCCCGGGCCCGATGAAGAAGATCAGGCTGATCACGCGGTTGACGTTGATCCCGAGCAGCTGCGCCGTCTGCGCGTTCTCCGACACCGCCCGGATCTGGATGCCGAACCGGGTCGTGTTCACGAACCATGTCAGCCCGAGCATCAGCAGCAGCGCGATCGCCAGGATGAAGAGCTGCTTCAGCGTGACCACCGCGCCGAGCAGGTCGAAGGAGACCGGCGGCAGGAACGTCGGGAACGGCAGCGGCCGGCGGCTGACGAAAAGCATCACGACGTTCTGCAGGATGATCGCGACGCCCAGCGCGCTCAACATCGGCGCGAGCCGCGAGCCTTCCCGCAGCGGCCGGTAGGCGGCCACCTCGATCCCGACGCCGAGAAAGCCGATCGCGACAAAGGTGACGACGAACACGGCGAGCACGAGCAGCACCCAGCCGGGGCCGGAGAGGCTCGCGCCGATCGCCAGCAGGAAGACCGCAAGGTGCCCGCCGGTCATGAACATTTCGCTGTGGGCGAAGTTGATCAGGCGCAGGACGCCGTAGACCATGGTGTAGCCCAGGGCGATCAGGGCGTAGATCGCGCCAATCGTCAGGGCGTTGATCAGCTGCTGGAGCAGAAGTGCCGTCACGTCCAGTACTGCTCCTGCTCAGCAGAGGATTCGGACGTCGGCGGCGGATGACCATGCGCAATGGTCATCCGCCCGCGCCATGCGCTCGGTCAGCTCTTCGGCCACTCGAGAACGAAGCCGTCGCCCTCGACCTTGTAGAGATAGAGGGACGGCTCCTTCAGCTCGCCATGGTCGTCGAACTCCACCAGGCCCATCAGACCGTCGAACTTGGTGTTGCGCAGCTGCGTCACGATGCTCTCGCGGGTGACGTCGGACCCCGCCTTCTTCATCGCCTCGAGAATGATCGCCATCTCGTTGTAGCCATAGGCCGAATAGGGGCCCGGATCCTCGTTGAACGCCTTCTTGTAGTCCTCGCTGAACTTGACGAGCTTGGGACTGGAATCATAGGGAGGCGCCTGGAACGAGACGATCGCCCCGGCGGCGTTGGCGGGTCCGGCCGTCGTGATCAGGTCCGGCAGGAAGGCGGGATCGGCCGCGAAGAAGACGCTCTCGAGGCCGAGCTCGCGCAGCTGCTTCAGGAACAGCCCGACACCGGGCATGGTGCCGCCATAATAGACGACGTCCGGGTTCTCGGCCTTGAGCTGGGTGATCACGGCCGAGAAGTCCATGTCGGTCGCCGCCACGCCGGAATAGGAGGTGATGCTGCCGCCTCCCTTCTCGAACGTGGTGCGAAAGACCGTGGCGACACCTTCGCCGAACGCCTGCTTGTCGTGGACGATCGCAGCCTTCTTGGCGCCGAGGTTCTCCAAGGCATAGGTCGCGGGCGCGCCACCCTGCATGAAGTCGTTGGCGATCGGACGGAACAGGTTCTCGTAGCCCGCCTCGGTGACCTTCGGGTTCGACGAGTTGGTCACCTGGGGCATGCCGCAGCGATGGTAGACGTCGGAGGAGGGGATGGTGACGCCGCTGTTGAAGTTCGCGACCACCGCCAGGATGGAATCGTCGTCGCAGAACTTCTGCGCGACGAGGGTGCCCTGTTTCGGGTCCCCCTGATCATCCTCCCGCACCAGCTCGATCTTCTCGCCGTTGATGCCGCCGGCCGCGTTGACCTCGTCAATCGCCAATTGCATCCCGTTCTGCCACGTATTGCCAAAGAGAGCTTCGGCGTTGGCGAGCGGACCGGCGGTGCCGATCCTCATCTCGGCATGGCTGGGCTGCGAGGCGATCAGCAAACCGCCCGCGAATACTGACAGCAGCAAGGTTTGCCTCATGAGTCCCTACCCCTGGTTGTCTGTTCTTCTAGCCATTTACGAGATTCGAGCATCGGGCCACTCGAACGATGCCTCTCCCGCACATCGAGTGTCAATGTACAATGGATGGTCTGACCAGCGTCGGGTCAGCCATCTCGACCTCCTCTGAGCTTCCCGGCGAACTGTAGACAGAATGTGGACAAGATCAACGGGGCAGCCGTGAGGCGGCGGTCGCGATTCCCCCCGCTTCGGCTAGCGCCCGTGCGCAGCGTCGAGGCGTGCGGCCACCTGATCGAGGGCGCGGGAGAGCGTCGTGAACATTCCGGCGGCCTCGAGCGTGCGCATCACCTGCTCGTTGAGCCCGCCGCGGGTCTCCGCCTCGGCGCGCAGCTCGGCGAGAGAGCTGTCGCTCGCCGCTGCCTGGGCGGTCAGCCCCGCGAACATCGAGCGGACATAGCGATCCGCGCGTCCCGGCACGACGCCCCGCCCCGCGAGCCAATCCGCCGCGGTCCGGAGCTGCTCGTATTGTGCGGCGATCAGTGCCGTGACGCTCCAGAGCGCCTCGAGCTCCATCTCCGTGTCGGCCAGGATCGGCTCGCCCAAGGGCGCGAACAGTTCTCGCGCCCAGGGCTCGGCTGGATAGAGGACAACTGGCCCTTCGCGCCGCGCCGCTGTCGGCAGGGGCAGAACCCGCGCCGCCTCGGCCGGCTCGACGAGTGTCCCGACCCGGGCCAGCGGCACGAGAGCCATCATGCTCAGGACGCGCTGGTCGTGGCGGAACGCCAGTGGCCGCAGCACGTCCTCGGCCATCGCCGGGCGCAGCGACAGTGCCACGACCTCACTGCCGGCGACGACGGTCTCGTTGTTCGCGGCGACCCGAACGGTCGGAAAGCGCGTCGCGAGCCGCTGCGCAATCGCGGCATTGCGGGGCGAGAGCAGGACCTCGTCAGGAGGTGCAGCCGACGTGCAGAGCCCGGTGACAACCGCCTCGGCGATCCGCCCGGTGCCGATGAAGCCAATGCGCATGCCTTTCCGTCTCCTCCCTCGCCGCGAGGATCGACAGCGCCGCCCCGAGCCGTCAACCGACTTGTTCGAGGATCGCCACCGCGATCGCGCCGCCCTTGAACGGATCGGATCACGCGTCGCGCGCGATGGATTCGACCACGGCGACCCCCAGCGACGAGAGCCGCTCCGACAGTTCCCGGGCATCGCGAGGCCCTGAAACCGCGAGCGCGGTCGACGCCGCGTCGGCGAGTTGGGCCGAGGGAGCGGTCACCACCACCTGCCGCACCTCCGGCACGGGCCGGCCCGAGACGGGCGAGATCAGGTTCGGCAAGCCGTCGGAACCTTGGGCTTCCGACACCGCCAGCGCACGGTCGGCGAGGGCGACCGTGCCGGCAGGCGTCGCAACCCGCCACGGCCGCCCGGCCGGCCGGCCAGTCAGTGCCCGCTGCTCGCCAAGATTGACGAACAGGTCGTCCAGCCCCGCGTCCCGCAGCAGTTCGGTGACCCGGTCGGTGATGTAGCCTTGGGCAATGCCGTTGAGTGTCACGGCCATGCCCGGCCGCTCGAAGGTGATGAGCCGGCTGCATGCGTCGACAGACTGCCAGCCGACTCGAGCGAGCGTCCGCTCGATCAGCCGATCGCTCGGTCGCGCGCCTTGAACCGCCGCGCCGGCGTGGAGCCGCCACAGCGGCTGGACGGTGACGTCGAAGGCTCCGCCGCTCAGCTTCGACAGCATCGCCGCCGTGTCGAGAACGGCGACCAGCTCGAGCGGCGGATGGTCGAGGCGGCCGTCGCGGTTCAATCGTGACAGCGCGCTGTCGGTGCGCTGCAGGCTGAAGATCGCCTCCAGACGGGCAATTTCCGTCACCGCGGCCTGCACCAGTCGCGTCGCGCGCGCGCGATCCGTGTGCCGCAGATCGAGGGACGCGACAGCACCCAAGGCGGACCCCTGCCAACGCCATTGCGGAACGCGCGGAGCCGCGGAGCTCACCCCGAGCACCGAGAGCCCTGCCGCGATCTGCAGCACCCGCCTGCGGGTTGGATTGCGCATGTCACGATGCCGACTGTCCGCGTCGAGCCATGCGCCCGGTCCCGGCGCCCGGCCTTGACCGCGATCAAGCCTCTGATCGCCAAGTTTGCTACACCATGCGCATGCCCAACGCCCGTTCCGCTCATCCCCTCCTGCAGCACGGCTTTCGACCCTTCTTCCTGGCGGCGGCGCTTTGGGCACCTGTGTCGCTCGCGATCTGGGTCCTGGCCCTCGCCGACGGCACCGCGCTCCCGACGGCGTTGCCGCTGCCTGCCTGGCATCCGCACGAGCTGCTGTTCGGCTATACGGGCGCGGTCGTCGCCGGATTCCTGCTCACGGCCGTGCCGAACTGGACCGGGCGGCTGCCGGTCAGGGGCCTTCCCCTTCTGGTCCTGTGCCTGGTCTGGCTGGCAGCACGGCTGGCCGGGCTGACCGGCGGCGCGCTCTCGCCCTGGCCTGCGGTCGTGCTGGACGTCGGCTTCTGGCTCCTGCTGGTCACCGCCATGGCCCGCGAGATCCTGACTGGACGGAACTGGCGCAACCTGCCGGTGGTCGTCCTGGCCACCCTGCTGGGCGGGGCGTGTCTGCTGTCGCAGCTCGAGGCGCTCGGCTTCGCCTCGGGACCCGTGGGGCGACGGCTCGGGCTCGCCGTGGTCTGGGTGCTGATCGGCATGATCGGCGGCCGGGTGGTGCCGAGCTTCACGCGCAACTGGCTGGCCAAGCGGGCCGCTCCCGCCCTGCCGGCACCCTTCGGCCGGCTCGATCGGCTGGCCCTGGCGGTCCTGCCGGTGGCGCTCGCGACCTGGGTGGCGTTTCCGGACGGAGCCCCCGCCGGCGCCATGCTGACGCTCGCCGGAGCCGTCACGCTGCTGCGGCTCGCCCGCTGGCAAGGCCTCGCCACGACGGCCGAGCCGCTGGTGACCATCCTGCATCTCGGTTATGGCTGGCTCGGGGCTGGACTGTTGCTGCTCGGCCTGGGCATCCTGCTGCCCAATTCGGTGGGTCGGCTCGCCACCCTGCACGCGCTCTCCGCCGGGGCGATCGGCACGATGACCCTCGCCATCATGACCCGGGCTACCCTCGGCCATACCGGCCGCGACCTGACGGCCGACCGGATCACCCTCGTTCTGTTCGGCCTCGTGCAGGCCGGCGCGCTGGTGCGGGTGGTGGCACCCGTGCTGCCGGCCGCCTACTCGGACACGCTCGCCCTGGCCGCAATCCTCTGGGGCGGCGCCTTCCTGCTGTTCGTCGGCCGCTATGGGCCGATGCTGGTCGGGTCGCGCGTGACGGGGCCGGGCTGAGCCGGCCCCCGAGACTCACGAGCAGCAGTTCGCCTGGATGTAGGCCACGAGATTCTCGATCTCGTCCTCCTTCTTCAGCCCGGGGAACGCCATCTTGTTGCCTGGGATGAAGTCCTTGGGCTTGGCCACATACTCAGCGATGGTCGTGGCGTCCCAGGTCACGTCGGAGCCGGCCATCGCCTCGGAGTACTTGAAGCCCTCGACCGCGCCCGCCTTGCGCCCGATGACGTTGTGCAGCGTCGGGCCGACCTTGTTCTTGTCGCTCGTGAGCTCGTGGCAGGACTTGCACTTGGCGAACACCTTCTCGCCCTTGGCCGCGTCGCCGTCGGCGCGGGCGTTCTGGCCAAATGCGAGCGTCAGGGCTGCTGCCGCGGCCGCGAGCGCCAGGATACGCATGGTTCGGTCTCCCCTTGCGGCCGGGCTCAGGCGACGAGCTGGCGATAGATCGCCGGCAGCGCGTCGGGCAGCCGGCCGAGATGCCCGACGATGGCGTAGCCGCCCCGCCCGAAGATCCGCGGCACGTAGCCCTCGGCACGGCGGTCGACGGTGACCGCGAACACGGACAGGCCGCGCCCGCGCAGCTCCTGCACCGCCTTGCGGCAGTCCTCGACGGCATAGCGGCCCTCGTAATGGTCCAGATCGTTGGGCTTGCCGTCCGACAGGAGCAGGAGCAGCCGATGCCGCTCCGGGCGCTGGTCGAGCAGCGCCCCGACATGCCGCAGCGCCGCGCCGATGCGGGTGTAGGCACCCGGGCGCAGGGCGGCGATCCGCCGCCGTACCGCCTCGCCCATCGGCTCGGTGAAATCCTTGACCGTGCCGACCGCGACCGCCTGGCGGCAGCGGCTCGAGAAGGTCAGGATCGCGAACGGGTCGCCGCAGGCCTCCAGGCCGAAGGCGAGGGCGGTCAGCGCCGCCTTCTCGACGTCGAGCACCCGGTGCCCCTCGACCCAGGCGTCGGTCGAGAACGAGGTGTCGACCAGGATCGCGGTGGCGAGGTCGCGGGCCTGGTTGCGGGCGTCGAGGTAGACCCGCTCGGACGCCACCCTGCCCGCGGCGAGATCGGTGCGGACCCGCACCAGCGCGTCCATGTCGAGCTCGCTGCCGTCGAGCTGGGCCCGGCGCACCTCGCGCCTTGGCCGCAGCGCCTCGAACCGCCGCCGGACCTGCGCGATATGACGGCGGAGCACGGCGTCCGGCGCCCAGTCCTCCCCGGTCTCGGGTACGGTGTCCTCCAGGACCGCGCAATGCCGGAGGCGATAGCGGCTCTGGAGCCAGTCCCATTCCGGATAGACGGCACCGGCGGCGAGCGGTGCGGCCGGGGCGGCGGCCGGGGCGAGATCGAGCTCGAGCCGGATCCGGCTGGAGGCGTGCTGCTCGTCGCCGCCGAGCGTCAGCTCGTCCATGTCCTCGGCGGCGTTGCGCGCCGCCTCAGTGTCGCCGTCGTCCTCAGGGCGGCTCATGCCCACCGATTCCGCCGCCAGCAGCAGATACTCGCCCTTGTTGATCAGCGTCAGCGGGTCGCGCCGCGGCTCCTCCCCGGGCGTGCGACGCCTGGCCCGCCGGTGATGCTGCTCGGCCTCCTCGGCCGCCGGGGTCCCGGGCTCCGGCTCTGCCCGGGCCTCGCCGACGGTCGCGGCCGCCTCGTCGCGGATCTCGCCCCACAACGGGGTCGGCAGGAATGGCCGGTAGCCGCCGGGGGCGGCGAGGCCGCTGAGGTCGGTGATCGGCGCCAGCACGCGCTCGACGAGCGGCCCCACGGCAGAGCCGTCCCCGTGCAGTCTCCGCACGGCCGCCTCGACCTGCGCTTCCGCCGGCGGCAGGTGCCGCGCCGGCCGCAGCGCCAACAGGGCCGCGGCGAGCGCCGCATGGCGCCCGCGCAGCCCGGGAAAGGCCGCCAGCACCGTCCTGGTGCGGCCGGCTGCGGCACGCAGGCGCAACACATCGCGGCGCAGCGGGTCCGGCTCGGACGGCAGGTGGTCCCCGCCCGCGAGAAAGGCCACCAGCCAGACATAGAGGTCGCGGTTGAGCGCCGCGCTGGGCAGGCAGTCGAGCAAAGGCGGCAGCAGGACGAGCTGCGCCGTGCGCTCGGCGCCGACCAGCCGCTCCTCGGCCATACCGAGCTTCTGCGTCAGGCGTAGACGATGGCGCGAGGTCGCGGCACCGCCGGCGACCAGTTCCAGCCCCTGATCGCCACCGAGGCCGCGGAACAGCACCGCGAGCCGCCGCCGCTCCGTATCGAGTCGCACCGCGGCCTGCGGAAAGCGGGGCAGACTCGCCCGGCCGCCGACCAGGCGATCCCACAGCCGCCCGAACTGCTCCTCATATTCGAGGAACGCGAGACTCATCCCAGGCTGGCCCGGACCAGCTCGCGCAGGCCCGCCTTCACGTCGGCGTCGTCGGACAAAGGTTCGATCAGGGCGTGCTCGACCGCGGTCGCGGCGTCGAGCCCGGCCCGCATCAGCGTCGCGGCATAGACCAATAGCCGGGTGGAGGCGGCCTCCTCCAGATCCATGCCCTTCAGGCCGCGGATTCGCCCGGCGAGATTGATCAGCGGCCGGACCCGCTCGGCCTCGAGCCCGCTCTCGGCGGCGACCACCCGCAGCTCGACCTCCGGGCGGGGAAAGTCGAGCTCGATGGCGACGAAGCGCTGCCGCGTGCTGGGCTTCAGGCTCTTGAGCAGGTTCTGGTAGCCCGGGTTGTAGGAGACGACGAGCATGAACTCGTCAGGCGCCGCGACCAGCTCCCCGGTGCGCTCGAGCGGCAGGACGCGACGGTCGTCGGTGAGCGGGTGCAGAACCACCGTCACGTCCTTGCGCGCCTCGACGACCTCGTCGAGATAGCAGATCCCGCCCTCGCGCACGGCGGTGGTCAGCGGGCCGTCGAGCCAGACGGTCTCGCCGCCCTTGAGCAGGTAGCGGCCGGTGAGATCGGCCGCGGTCAGGTCGTCGTGGCAGGCGACCGTGTGCAGCCGGCGGCCCAGCTTCGCCGCCATATGGGCGACGAAGCGCGTCTTGCCGCAGCCGGTCGGCCCCTTGAGCAGGAGCGGCAGCCGCTCGCGCCAGGCGAGCTCGAACAGCTCGCATTCGCGCCCCTGCGGCAGGTAGAGGGGCAGGGCGGCCACAGCCGCCCGCAGATTGGCGACGCTGCCCATCCCCGTCACTCGGCCGGCGCCGGCTCGACACGGCCGCGGACATCGCGGGCGGTGAGCTGGTCGCGCACCGGGCCGAAGATCGCGTAGAGAAACAGCGCCGCGCCGATGACCACGACCACGCCGGCGCCCAGGCGCATCCAGTAGAACAGGGCCAGCTGGTCCTGGATGTCCATGAAGGTGTACCCGCCGACGACGCGCTGCATGTGGGTCTGGACGACGCCGGCGAAGGTCAGGGTGAAGGTCATGAACGCCATGCCCGACGTCATCAGCCAGAAGCTCCACATGTTGAGCACCTGGTTATAGGGCTGCAGCCCGCGCAGGCTCGGCATGGCGTAGGTGATGATCGCGAGGTTGAGCATCACGTAGGCGCCGTAGAAGGCGAGGTGGCCGTGGGCGGCGGTCACCTGGGTGCCGTGGGTGTAGTAGTTGATCGGGTGCAGCGTGTGCATGAAGCCCCACACGCCGGCACCGAAGAAGGCCATCGTCGGGCAGCCGACGCTCCACAGCAGCGCCGCCTTGTTCGGATGGTCGCGGCCACCCTGCCAGAGCAGGTAGAAGGCCCACAGCACCATGGCGAAGAAGGGCAGGACCTCGAGCGCGCCGAAGATGCTGCCGAGCCACTGCCAGTAATAAGGCGTGCCGATCCAGTAATAGTGATGCCCGGTGCCGAGCAGCCCGCTGAACAGCGCCAAGCCGACGATGACGTAGAGCCACTTCTCGATCACCTCGCGGTCGACGCCGGTCACCTTGATCAGGAGAAAGGCGAGGATCGCGGCCATGATCAGCTCCCACACGCCCTCGACCCAGATGTGGACCACCCACCACCAGTAGAGCTTGTCGACCACCAGATTCGACGGGTTGTAGAAGGCGAACAGGAAGAAGAGGCCAGCCCCCCACAGGCCGAGCAGCAGCACGCTCGAGACCGCCGTCTTGCGCCCCTGCAGCACGGTCATGCTGACATTGTAGAGGAAGATCAGCACGGCCACCGTGATCGCCACCTTGACCAGGAAGGGCTGCTCGAGGAACTCGCGGCCCTCGTAGATACGAAACAGGTAGCACACCACGGCGGTCGCGCCGGCCCCGACGAACACGACCAGCTGCACGTAGGCGAGCAGAGTGCTGTGGATCTCGCGCTCGCTCTCCTCGGGCAGCAGGTAGTAGGTGGCGCCGAAGAAGCCCAGGAGGAGCCACACGATCAGCGCGTTGGTGTGGATCATCCGGATGATGTGGAACGGCAAGAGCTCGGACAGGAAGTTCGGCAGCACGT
>JBFWWD010000002.1:0-62494 GCA_050246385.1 Geminicoccaceae bacterium | reverse complement strand
CCTGTTCCACATCTCGCTGCAGGAGGCGATGTCCCGGCGGCTGCGCAGGAACTATGGCTGGCTGTTCCTGATCCTGCTGCTCGCCTGGATGCTGAAGATCAGCTCGGCCAAGCTGCAGCTCGGCGCCCACCAGAGCGAGTTCGCCTTCTCGTTCCGGGAAAGCCTGAGCAACGCCACGCTCGGACCCCTGCCGGGCTGGTTCGTGCTCGCCGCCGTGGCCGTGCTCTACGGTCTCCTCCTCTACGCCGTGATGCGGCCCTACCAGGGGGCGGGCGAGCTCGCCTATGGCGACGTGCATGTCTGACGCCCGAACCGGGTAGACCGTTTTCGCGCTGAGCGGAAACGGTGTGCCTCAAGTAGGCCAACGGCCGATAGGGCCAGGAATGCGAGAGTGTGTCCGGTCGAGCCGAACACACTCTAGGGTCTGTTGAGATTCATCGTGAATTGATGACGGCAGCGGCGAGATGGATGATGGCGGTGAAGCTGGTGTCGGTTTTGTCGGCGCGCATGGCGATGCGTTTGAATTCCTTGAGCTTGCAGAAGAAGTTCTCGATCAGATGACGCCATCGGTACATCTCTGTGTCGAGCGGCAGGGGCGAGGTGCGCCTCGGATGCTGGGCGATGACGATCTTGGCGCCGCGCTGGTCGAGGTCGGCGAGGATGGTGTTGCTGTCGAAGGCCGTGTCGGCGATCAGCGCGCCGAACTGCACACCGTCGATGAGCGGCGGGACGCCGACCGTGTCGAAGCGATGGCCAGGCAGGAGAACGCAGCGCACGAGATTGCCGAGCGCATCGGTCAGCGCCAGGATCTTGGTCGTCATGCCGCCCTTGGAGCGGCCGATGGCCTGCCTCTGCGTCCCCCTTTTGCGCCCTGGCCGTGGCGATGGACCTTGACGATGGTGGCGTCGACCATGGCGTACTCCATGTCCGGCTCGTCCGAGCAGGCCGCGAACAGCCGCATGAACACATCGGCTTTGACCCAGCAGCGGTATCGTTTGAAGACGGTGTTCCACCTGCCGAAGCAGGCCGGAAGATCACGCCACGGGCTACCCGTGCGCACCAGCCACAGCACGGCTTCGACGAAGCGTCGGTTGTCGCCTCCGCTTCGCCCGGGGTCCGAAGGCTTGCCCAGGCAATGCGGTTCCATCCTCGCCCACTGGGCGTCCGTCAGTACAAACCGTTCCGTCCAGCACGCGAACCACAACCGGGCGCCGAACGAAACCCTGAATCTCAACAGGCCCTAGGGCCGGCCGGGCGCCATGCGCCGCATGACGGCCTTCATCGCCTGGACCACCTCCACGCTGGTCGTGCGGCGGGTCGGGCCCGCGACGCCGAGCCGGGCTGCGGCGGCGGAAGACGGCCGCCCCGGGCCGGCGCAGGAGCCGTGGATCTCGTCGACCACACCCCGCGCGAGCAGCGGCCCCAGATTGTCCGGCCTGAGGCCCGCGCCGGCCATGATGGAAAGGCGTCCGTTCGCCGTGGCATGTGCCAGGGCGAGGTTGTCCATGCCCTCGGGGGCGGTCCGGACCCCGCCCGAGGTCAGGACGCGCTCGACGCCCAGGCCGACCGCGGCCTCGACCGCCGCCGCGAGATCCGGCACCAGGTCGATCGCCCGATGCAGCGTCGTGCCCAGGCCCCGCGCATGGCCGATCAGCCGCTCCAGCAGGTGGAGGTCGAGCCTGCCGTCGGGCCGGCTAGCGCCGAGGACGACGCCGGCGAGGCCCGCGGCCCGGACGGCGTCGATGTCGCGCAGCATGACCTCGACCTCGCGCGCGTCGAACAGGAAGTCCCCCGCGCGCGGCCGGATCAGCGCATAGACCGGCACCGGCGCAGCGGCGGCCGCGGCCATCATGCCCGGCGACGGCGTCAGGCCGCCCAGCTCGAGCGCGGCGCAGAGCTCGATCCGGTCGGCACCGCCCGCCACCGCCGCCGCCAGGCTGTCCGGCTCGGCGACGCAGACCTCGAGCTTCACCGCGCCCCGGCCAGGATCGCTGCGCCGATCAGGGCCGGCTCGATCGCCAGCCGCGCCGGCACCACCAGCGGGCGGTCGGTGCGCCGCAGCAGGCGGCCGCGCACCTCGCGGTCCAGCCGTTCGATCAGCTGCGGCGATCCGGCGAGCCCGCCGCCCACCGGCACGATGTCGGCTCCGACCACGTTGACCACCAGCGCCAGGGGCGGTGCGACGATCTCCATGTAGCAGTCGACGGTGCGCGCGGCGGTGGCGTCGCCGGCCCGCCACCCTGCGACGATGGCGACGCTGCCCATCGGCGGCCCGCCCAGATGGGCGTGCAGCCGCTCCATCCCGCGCGCGCCGCCCAGCGTGTCGACGCAGCCGGAGAGACCGCAGCCGCAGGGAAAGCGCGGCAGCTCGACGGGCGGCGTGCCCACCCGCGTCGCCGCCACCGGGGCATGGCCCCATTCGCCGGCATAGCCGCCGCGGCCGGTCACCAGCCGGCCGTCGATCACCAGCCCGCCGCCCACACCCGTGCCCAGGATCGCCCCGAACACGATGCGGTGCGCCCGGCCGGCGCCGGCCACCGCCTCGGCCAGCGCGAAGCAGTCGCCGTCATTGCCGACCACGACCGGGCGGGCGAGGCGCCCGGTCAGCACCGCGGCCAGCGGCAGCCCGTCGAGGCAGGGGATGTTCGCGACCTTGATCCGGCCGCTGTCGGGATCCACCACCCCCGCGATCGAGATCGCCACCGTCGCCGCCGGCCCGGCGGGCGAGCGCGCCAGCACCTCCTTGATGGCGGCCACGAACGCGTCAAGATCACCCAGCGGCGTCGCCACCCGGCCGAGCGGCAGCAGGTCGGCCGCGCCGCGCGCGCAGGCCCCCTTGATGCCGGAGCCGCCGATGTCGAGGCAGTCGATCATCCGTCCCCGGCGCTCCCGTCGCCGATCCCGATGCCGCGAGGAACCCTCTGCTGCGGCGGCATCGGCCGGAGCCCGCGCGTCAGCGCGGTGCGCTCACGCACCCGGCGCCGCGACGCGGGCCTTCATGCCACCGGGACCAGGTGCCTGGCCAGCCCCGGACCGTGGCGATCCCGCCCACGGCCGGCTCGCCTGCCTGCCGGCCGCGGGGGCCGTCCCGACAGAAGGCTCCCCGGGGCTGCGCTCGGGTTCGGATGTGCAACGGTCGAATTCGTTTGTGCAAAAATCGTCGAACGGCTCGCCGGGCTCGGGTTCGCACGTGCGCGCGAGTAACGGGATGGTCCGCCCCTGCGGGGCCGGTTGTGCGGTCCCTGGTGGACAGAGGCACAAGCGCAGGGGACGTCCACGATGATCGCGACGATCGGGATCGACTTGGCGAAGACCGTGTTGCACGCGGTGGCGATGGATGCGGGCGGCAAGGTGGTGCAGCGGCGCAGGCTGGACCGGGCGAGGCTGGTGGAATGGCTGGCCAATCAGGGGCCGTGCCTGGTGAGCATGGAGGCCTGCGCGGGGGCGCATCACCTCGCCCGTGCCTTGGCGGCGCAGGGCCACGACGTGCGGCTGATGCCGGGGCAGTACGTCAAGCCGTTCGTCAAGACGCACAAGAACGACCTCACCGACGCTGAGGCGATCGCGGAGGCGGTGCAGCGGCCGCAGATGCGGCTCGTGCCGATCAAGACGCCGACCCGGCTCGACGTGCAGGCCTTGCACCGGGCGCGCGACCGGCTGGTCGGCATGCGTGCCGCCCTGGTCAACCAGATCCGCGGCTTTCTGCTCGAGCGCGGCATTGTGGTGGCGCGCGGCCGGCGCAGCTTGGAGAAGGCGCTGCCGGGCCTGCTCGAGGACCACGCCCAGGAGCTCGGCGCCATGCTGCGCGGGCTGATCGAGTGCCTGCGGGCACAGTGGCGGGCGGTCGACCAGCCGATCGCCGCGCTGGACGAGCAGATCCTCGCCCTGGCCCGGCAGGATGATGCCAGCCAGCGGCTGATGGCCATTCCGGGCGTCGGGCCGATGCTCGCCACCGCTCTCGTGGCGGCGATCGGCGCCGGTGCCGCCGGCTTCCAGAACGGCCGCGCTGTTGCCGCTTGGCTCGGCCTCATTCCCCGCCAGCACAGCAGTGGCGGCAAGGCCAGGCTGCTCGGGGTGGCCCGGCACGGCAACCGCTATCTGCGCCGGCTGCTGGTGCATGCGGCCCGCTCGCTGAAACGGGTGGCGCTCGGCCGCGACGACCGGCTCGGCCGCTGGCTGCAGGGGCTGGACACTTGGGCGCACGCCAACGTCGTCTCGGTCGCCCTGGCCGCCAAGCTCGCCCGCTTCTGCCCTCGGCCGGCACGCGCCGGCCGCTCCTGCGGAGACGGATCGACCGCGCGGCGGTCGATGGGCGATCATGGCCCCCAACGAAAGCTATCGCGCGGCCGCCTGAGCTCACCGGCCCGGCACCGCGCACGAGTTCTGCTCGGCAAGGGAGGACATGGCCACCACCGTCGAGCGGCGTCGCACGAGCCTGTCGAACGAAACGGCCCCCGAGGCCGCCCGAGTTACCAGGCCCGCGACGCGCCGATCCCATAGCGGCCCGAGGCGCACCAGCCTCATCCCAAAAGGCCGGATACATTCACGCCGACGCGACTTGGCCAGACCAACCAAGCCTTGCGGAAGGGGGGCGGACCATACATTCGTTCGTGAAGTTTCGCGGCTGAGGCCGCTCGGGTTCGAACGTGCAACGGCGCGAAATCGTTCGTGCATGTGTGGAGGTGACCAGCTCCATGACCCCTCAGACGGTGGCACTGTCTGACGGGTCATGGGCGTCGCGCTGGCCCTGGTCGCGGGTGACGACCGTGCGAAGGGCTGCGAACGCGTCGCGGTCATCGCCGGACGGCAGGGCGAACTTGGCGCCGCGCAGGCCGTGCCCGATGCCGTTTTGGCCGAGCGGTCCTTGCCGGCGGCGGTGACGCGGCCGTGCGAGCGGGCACCGTGGGCGCGCGAGGCGCCCTGCCGGGTTGGGGGAGCGGGAACGGGCATAACGGCCCTCGGGTCGGGAGGAAATCCACCAGTTTATCGCTCAAAGGTCGACGAGTGTCAAGGACAACGATCCTAGATGCTTTCGCTACCTCGTATTGTAGAATGCACTACGAAATTGTATATTCGGCGGGAGCGAAGGAAGCCAGCATGACTGCCACTGCCCGGCGCAAGGAGCATCCCCTGTCGATGCGGCTGCCGGACGCCGACATCGCGGTGATCGACCGGGCCGCCGCGCTGCGCGGCCGCTCGCGCACCGATTTCGTGCGCGAGGCGGCGGTGCGGGCGGCCGAGGAGGTGGTGCTCGAGCAGACGCTGCTGCGGATGAGCGAGCAAGGCTTCGCCGCGTTCATGGCGGCGGTGACCGCACCGGCCGAGCCCGTTCCCGAGCTGGTCGAGCTGCTCCGTCGCAAGTCACCCTGGGAGCCGCCGGGCGGTTGAGGCGGTGCTCTCGGCACCGGAGCCGCTGACGGCGGCGCACGAGGTCGCCTCGGTCGCGTGCGGCAGGCCCGTGCTCGACCGCTGGCTGCAGATCCGGGCGCTGGCGAACCAGGAGAAGGGGTTCACCATCGTCATGGTGGTGCACGAGGCGGGGCGGGTGGTCGGCTATTACGGCCTCGCCCCCACGGCGGCCCTGCCGGCGACCCTGCCGCGGACCATCCGCGCCGGCCAGCCGCCCAATCCGGTGCCGTGCCTGTTGCTCGGCCAGCTCGCCGCCGACCTCGGCTGGGCCGGGCGCGGGATCGGCACCGCGCTGCTAGCGCACGCGCTGCGGCGTTGCGTGGCCGGTGCCTCGCTGATCGGCGGGCGGGCGGTGGTGGTCAACGCGCTGGACCAGGAGGCGGCGCGGTTCTGGCGCAGGTGGGGGTTCGTGGCGAGCCGGGACGATCCGCTGGTGCTGTTCCGCTCGATGCAGGATGTCGCGGCGTCGCTGGCGGAGGTGAATCGAGTGTGGTCCCCGGAACTTCCGGATCGGTGAACAGGAGCCGGCCGCCGACTTTCCAGATTTGGCATCGTCATGCCGTCACAGCACCTCCCCGCCCGTACGGCAGGTTGCCCCGCCCTTCGGACAGGGAGGCCCAGCAGAGAGCATTGTGGTGGATCAGTCGCCGGCTGCCGTCATGGCGCGCCGATCGAGTAGATCGCGCGGCCGGTGCGGGCGTTGTAGGACAGCATGTCGGTCAGGCCGTCCCCGTTCAGATTCAACGGGACGATGGCCGTCCAGCCTTTGGCGGCAATCAGGTCCTTCACGATGATCTGGTCGCCGACGGCGGCCTGTGCGGCAGTAGCGCTCAGGAAGATTGAAGCGGCTGCGGCAAGGAAGCTCCGGTCCATCTATAATTCTCCTTGGGATGCATGAAGCAGTCCCGCTGGTCGCCCACATGTTTCGGGCAATATATTACTTGCATGTGGACGATAATTTATCTGTGATGCTTTGCACATTCAGGAACTGTGGGTGACCGTCGCCGAGCGCCGGCTCACGTGCCACCGCAGGCGGCGTGCCCGCGGCTGCGCGCACCGCCTCGTCGTAGCGGGGCGGCACGAACAGGAAGAAGCCGACGCCGGCGCGGGCGTCGAGCTCGGTTCTGGCGACCGGGCCGGTGACCACCACGGGGTCGGTGAACAGGAGCCGGCCGCCGGGGCGCAGCAGGCGAGCCCACTCGCGCAGGGTGCCGGGCCGGCCCGGCAGATGGTTGATGGCGTCGATGCACAGCACCGCGTTAATGGCGCCGTCCGCCAGCGGCAGAGGGGCGGTGCAGTCGGCGACGCGGAACGCCGCCCGTCCGCCCGAGCCGCAGCCGACATCGAGGAGCCGCACCCCCGGCCCGAGCCCGAGCAGCGCCGCCACCTCGGCCTGCTCCGACGCGGTATGCCAGCTGGTCCGGCCGAAATCCTCGCCATAGGTCTCGTGGCGGATCATGGCTGCCAGATCGCCGCCGACGCACCGGTAATGCGCGCCGTAGCACTCGAACCCGCCGTCGCCCGGCTCCCCGCTCCCGCCCGTCACCGGCCGTGAAAGCGGGTGGCGCGGCGCGGGCCCGTGCCGTTTGTGGACGCGCGTCGGCGTCGCCACCGGCCATGACAAGCCCGTCCGCAACTTCCCCGACACAGTCACTCTCACGGCAATCCACACTTTCTGACTGTGATTGAGCCCAGGGTCCAGTCACACGGCGGAATCGTTGAACGATCCGTCTCCCGCACATAGTCTTGCTGCAGAAGTTGCGATCGGAAGCTCGCGAATGTGGCTGGTCTGGTACATCGCGGTTTGCGTGATCTTGTTTGTGCTTGCGTCGCTGGCCGCGGTCTATTCTTATGGCCGTTTCGCCGAGCGGGCCCGCGGGACGCCCTCCACGGCCTTGCCGGTCGCGCAGCGCGATACGCTACTTGACAGGATCGTCGCGCCGAAACTCGAGGAACATCCCGACCAGAGCGGTCTGGTGCTCGTGACGAGCAATCTTCGGGCATTCGCGATCCGGGCGCTCGCCGCGCGCAGCGCCGAGCGGAGCCTCGACCTGCAGTATTACTACTGGAAGGACGATCTGACTGGTGGCCTGCTGGCGCGCGAGCTGATCGCCGCCGCCGACCGGGGCGTCCGGTTGCGTGTGCTGCTCGACGACATCAACACCAAGGGTGACGATTCCACCTGCCTTGCCCTGGACAGCCACCCCAACATCGAAATCCGGCTGTTCAACCCTTCCCGCAGCCGGGCCAACGCGCTGCGGCGTGGTCTCGAGATGGCGCTTCGCGCCTGCAGCGTGACACGGCGCATGCACAACAAGGCGTGGATAGCCGACGGCCGCATGGCGATCGTGGGCGGGCGCAACATCGGAGACGCCTATTTCGACGCGGCAGAGACATCGAACTTCCGCGACATGGACCTCATGCTGCTCGGACCCGTGGTGCAGCAGGCCGAAACCGTCTTCGACGACTATTGGAACAGCGGGGCCGTGCTTCCCGTCGGGTCGCTTTCCGGCTCCCGCAAAGGCGATCTGGCAGGCACGGTGGCACGCCTGGAAGCTCTGGTGTCGGGCGCCGACGCGGAGCCCTACCTGCGGCGACTGCGGGAGACGGACAGCGTGGAGGGCCTGCTGAACAGGGAGCAGCCGATCCACTGGACCGCCAGCGCGAAGATCGTGTCCGACCCTGCCGAAAAGGCCGTCAGCGGGGCAGAAGACAACTGGCTCCTGAACACCATCTTCCCGGTGGTCAACTCGGCGAAGGCCGAACTGAACATCATCTCGCCCTATTTCATCCCGGGGGATCAGGGCGTCGCGGCCCTGCGCAGGCTGACCGCCAATGGTGCGGAGGTATCCGTGCTGACCAACTCACTGGCGGCGACGGATGTCGTGGCGGTGCATGGCGCCTATGCGGGCTATCGGCAACGGCTGCTTGCCGGCGGCGTCGAACTGTACGAACTGCGGCCGGAGATCCTCCGCAAGGACGTATCCCTGTTCGGTTCGAGGGGCGCCAGCCTCCATACCAAGGCCTTCACCGTCGACGGCAAGTCGGGCTTCATCGGCTCGTTCAATTTCGATCCGCGCTCGATATCGCTCAATACCGAGATGGGCGTCCTGTTCGAGGATGCGGCAGTAACCGCCGAGGTGAACGCCGTGTTCGCGAATGAGACAGCACCGGCAAGCAGCTATCGGCTCCTGCCCGAGAACGGACGCATCGTCTGGCAGGAAGGGAGTGGCGTCGAGGTGAGAATGTTGACGTCCGAACCCGAAGCGAGCATCTGGCGGCGCCTCGCGGCTGCCGTCATCGGCTTCCTGCCGATCGAGTCGCAATTGTGACGGCAGGACGTACGGTCGTCGCGCTTGGAAAGGCCCAGTGCCGTGAGTGGCCGCACGGGCGGCTCACCTGCCAGCGGCAAGACAGTCGCTGGTACCGGCGTTGCCCACGCCGGGGCTGTAAGCCAGCGCCAGGTCGCGAGGACGGTCGAGCGCCGCCTGCTCCAGCTGGTCCGCCATGTCTCCTGCCTGCCGAGGAACGACCGGCGGCCCGCGACCGCCGACAATCGTTCCTCGGCCCGGCCTGCCCGGCCGGCTCCTACTGGAACCGCTTCAGCGCGTCGGCCCAGCCCTGCTGGAGCTGCACGAGCGCCTTGCTGGACGCGGCCTGCATGTCCTGCCAGGCGCCCTCGCTGGCCTGGCGCGCCTGCGCCAGCAGCTTGCCGGCATCATCGGCATTGGACTTGAGCTGCGCCAGGCCCTTCTCGTAGTCCGTCTTGGCCTGCTCGGTGAGCTGGGCGCCGGCCTGCGCCATGCGCTCCTGATAGTCCTTGATCTGCCCCTGCCCGGCCGCGAGCTGGCCTTCGAGCTGCTTGGTGAAGTCCTGCTTCAACGCCATCGCGATCCTCCCAGTGGCACCCTCGGCCAATGGCAACACCTACATCCCATCTGCCGTGCTTTGGCCATGGGACATCGCGTCCCGCCGGTTGCCCTGAGCCGCCGGAGGACCGATCTGCGCCTGCGCGAGCTTGTGAAACTCAGCCCGACCCAGCCGACACCCGTGACCGCCAGCCCGAGATGGAGTGGCAACGACGGGATGAAACGACTAAGTTCCCTGCCTGCACCGCTTCAGGACCGGCCGATGAGCTTCTTCCCCTCCGTCTGCCCCCACGACTGTCCCTCGGTCTGCGCGCTCGAGGTCGAGCGGCTGCCGGACGGGCGGCTCGGCAAGGTGCGCGGCTCGGAGCGCAACCCGTTCACGGCCGGCGTGGTCTGCGCCAAGGTGGCACGCTACCACGAGCGCTACCATCATCCCGACCGGCTGGGCTTCCCGTTGCAGAGGACCGGGGCGAAGGGCTCGGGCGAGTTCCGGCGCATCTCGTGGGAGGCGGCGCTGGACGAGATCGCCGAGAACTTCCTGCGGATCGAGGCCCGGCACGGCGGCGAGGCGATCTGGCCCTACTGGTATGCCGGCACCATGGGTTTCGTGCAGCGCGACGGCGTCGAGCGCCTGACTCACGTCAAGAAGTACTCGCGCTTCAAGAGCACGATCTGCGTCATGCTCTCCGACACCGGCTTCCGGGCCGGCCACGGCCAACGCTGGGGCGTGCCGGCGACCGAGATCGCGGAGCATTCGGACCTGGTCGTGGTCTGGGGCACCAACCCGGTGCACACCCACGTCAACCTGATGACCCACATCGCGCGCGCCAGGAAGGAGCGCGGGGCCAGGCTGGTGGTGGTCGACCCCTACCGCTCGGCGACGGCCGAGCAGGCCGACATGCACCTGGCGCTGCGGCCGGGCACGGATGGCGCGCTGGCCTGCGGCGTGATGCACGTGTTGTTCAAGGAAGGGCTCGCCGACCGCGACTATCTCGCCCGCTACAGCGACGTGCCGGACGAGCTCGAGCGGCATCTGCGCGCGCGCACGCCGGCCTGGGCGTCGGCGATCACCGGCCTGCCCGAGGCCGAGATCCTGGCCTTCGCCCGCCTCTACGGCAGCACCAAGCGCGCCTTCCTGCGGCTGGGCTACGGCTTCACCCGCTCGCGCAACGGTGCCGCCTCGATGCACGCCGCCTCCTGCCTGCCGGTGGTCGCCGGCGCCTGGCAGCACCAGGGCGGCGGGGCGCTCTACAATTTCGGCGAGCTCTACCACTGGGACAAGACGATGATCGAGGGCACGGACGCCCGCGATCTTTCCGTGCGCCAGCTCGACCAGTCGCGCATCGGCCCGATCCTGACCGGCGATCCCGGTGCCCTGTCCGGCCGCGGCCCGGTCCATGGCCTGTTGATCCAGAACACCAACCCGATGGCGATCGCACCGGACCTCGGCAAGGTGCATCGCGGCTTCGCCCGGGAGGACCTGTTCGTGGCGGTGCACGAGCAGTTCATGACCGACACCGCGGCCGCGGCCGACATCGTCCTGCCGGCGACCATGTTCCTCGAGCATGCCGACATCTACCAGGCCGGCGCGCACCCGACGATCCAGGTCCACAAGCCGGTGCTCGACGCCTTCGCCGAGTGCCGCTCGAACCACTGGGTGATCGGCGAGCTGGCGCGGCGGCTGGGGGCGGAGCATCCCGGCTTTTCCATGAGCGAGTGGGAGCTGATCGACGACGTGCTGCAGCGCTCCGGCTGGCCCGATGCCGAGACCGTGCATGCCGCCGGCGGCTGGAGCATCGAGCCGGAGTTCCGTAAGGCGCACCATCTCGACGGCTTCCCGACGCCGGACGGACGGTTCCGCTTCAAGCCCGACTGGGCGGCACTCGGGCCGGGCGGGCATCTGATGCCCAAGCTGCCCGACCACATGCCGGCCGGCAACGAGCCGTCGCCCGCCAAGCCCTACCGGATGGTGGCGGCCCCCTCGCGCCAGTTCCTGAACTCGACCTTCACCGAGATGCCGACCTCACTGAAGCGCGAGCAGCGGCCGACGGCACTGCTGCATCCGGTCCTGATGGCGCAGCTCGGCCTCGCCGAGGGCGATCCGGTCCGGCTCGGCAACGAGCGCGGCTCGGTCGTGGTCCATGTCCGGGCCCGGCCCGGCCAGCACGAGACCACGATCGTGGTCGAGAGCATCTGGCCCAACCGCCACTGGCAGGAGGGCGTCGGCATCAACCTGCTGCTCAGCGCCGACCCGGCGCCGCCCAACGGCGGTGCCGCGATCCACGACACGGCGGTGTGGCTCGAGCCGGTGGTCAGCCCGGAGCGGCCGGCGGTGGGCCGGGCCGAGAAGGGCAGGGCGCCCAAGGCGTTGTGACAAAAGGCACTGCCGCCGTCCCCGGCGCACGGGTATGAGGAGAATCGAACGCTAAGCGCGGGGACGGCAGATGTGCAGCAAGGGATGGCTCGTCGGCGCATGCCTCCTGATCGCGGGCGCCATGAGCGGGCCGGCCGCGGCGGAGGACAGGATCGGCGACTGCGCGCTGGCAGGGCCAGCCGGCGCCTACGCGATCCAGCCGGCCCGGCCCGGGCGCCTGACCGTGCAGGTGCATCTGCCCGCCCCGGCCTGGTGGAACGGCGACGCCGCGCACGACATCCGCGGCGGCTTCGAGTACTGCCTCGCCGCCAACATCGCGCACCGGGCCGGGCTGGGCGAGATCGAGGTGGTCAACGTCGCCTGGCCGGGGACGGCGGCCGGGGCCGCGTTCTGGGACGCCATCCTCGCCGCGCAGGATCTCGCCTTCGACCTGGCGCTGTCGGAGATCTCGGTCACGCCCGAGCGCGGGCGGCAGGTCGCCTTCTCCGTCCCCTATTACCGGACCGACATCGGCGTCATGGCCAAGGCCGGCCGCGAGCCTGATCTCGCCGACATCCGGGTCTTGCGGATCGGGGTGCAGGCGGGGACGACCGGGGCCCTGTTCGTCGAGAAGGAGCTGCGCCCGGAGCGGCCGGCGCGCAGCTTCGGCGATGCCCCCGCGCTGTTCATGGCGCTGCGGAGCGGGGCCATCGACGTCGCCATGACCGACACCGCGATCCTGCTCAGCCAGGCCGCCGAGTCACGCGGCCGCTTCGTGGTCGTCGGCCAGTTCGCAACCGACGAGGACTATGGCGCAGTCTATCCCAAGGGCTCGCCGAACAACGCCGTCCTGGACGAGATCATCCGCGCGCTGATCGAGGATGGGACGGTGGCGCGGCTGACCGCGACCTGGCTGACGGCGGTCTGGGGCCAGGATCCCGCCAAGGTGCCCTATCTGATCGTCGCTCCGCCGACGAGCGGCTGACCCCTTCCCGCCTCGGCGGCGCCGAGCCGAACAGGCTGGCCCCGATCTTGCGCGGGTGCCAGGATGCGCGCCAGCGGCTGGCGCCGCGGGTGCCGGCCTGTGGAACCGAGGAGGAAGCCAAGGATGACCGGAAACGGCAGGATGCTGGGCGCCATGGCGCTCGCCGCCGGCGTGGCGCTGGGTGCCGTGCAGGTGCGGGCCGCCGACATGATCGGCAAGTGCGAGGTGACCGGACAGAAGGGCCAGTTCTCGATCACGCCCGAGGTCCCGGGCCAGCTCACCGTCGAGGTGAACCTGCCGGCGCCCGGCTTCTGGAACGGCGACACGCCCGAGACCATCCAGGACGGCTTCGAGTACTGCATGGCCGCCGAGATGGCGCACCGGCTGGGGCTGGACAAGGTCGGCGTGGTCAACGTCGCCTGGGACGCGCTGGTGGCCGGCCAGACCCGCAACTATGACATCGCCTTGTCGCAGGCCTCGATCACCGAGGAGCGCAAGAAGGTGGTCGACTTCTCCGTACCCTACTTCTCCTCCGACGTCGGCGTGCTGGTGAAGACCGGCAACGAGGTCACCGGCGAGGACATCAGGTCCAAGCGGGTCGGCGTGCAGCAGGCGACCACCGGCGCCAACTTCGTCGAGAGCACGCTCAAGCCCGAGGCCCCGGCCAAGGTGTTCCCCGACACGCCCTCGATGTTCACCGCGCTCATGGCCAACCAGGTCGACGTGGCGATGACCGACACGGCGATCGTGCTCAGCCAGGCGGCGGAGTCGAACGGCCGGATGGAGGTGGTCGGCCAGTATTCGACCGGCGAGAGCTATGGCGGGATCTACCCCAAGGGCTCGGCCAACGCCGCCGTGCTCGACCAGGTGATCCAGTCCATGCTCGACGACGGCACGATCAAGCATCTCGCCGGCAAGTATCTGGCCGAGGCGTGGGGTGCCGATCCCACGGCCATCCCCTACTTCCAGCCGTGAGCGACGACCGCGCGGCGGCCACCCTCAGGGGGCGGCCGCCCTCGGTCCCCAAGCCGCCCGGCAACTTCGCGCTGACGGCGCTGGCGGTGGCGCTGGGCGTCGCCGCCCTGGCGTTCTGGGTCGCCGAGGCGGTGCGCCGCGCCATGGCCGGCGGCGACATCGGCTCCACGCTGGTCGACATCCTCCTGTTCGCCTTCGCCGGCGCCACGCTGCTCCTCTTGATCCCGGCCTGGCGTGGCTGGCAGGCGGCCAAGCGCGCCAAGGCGGCGTTGGGCAGCGACCTGGTCACCGCCCGGGTCGAGACCGCGGCCGGCGAGACCTGGTCCGGCGTCGCGCTCGGCTATGCCGCCGCGGCCCTGGTGGTGGTGATCGCCGCGGTGTTCATGATCGCCAACGACGCCGCGGTCGCCCGCACCTTCTTCTACCTGCCGCTGATGCAGGAATCCTTCTGGCTGATCCTCCGGGCCTTCTGGGTCAACATCTACATCTTCGTCATCGCCGAGGTGCTGGTCCTGGTCTGGGGCCTCGTGGTCGCGATCGCGCGCCTGATCCCGGGCGAGGCCGGCAAACCGATCCGGCTGATGGCCACGGTCTACACCGACATCTTCCGCGGCCTGCCGGCGATCATCTGCATCTATCTGGTCGGCTTTGGCCTGCCGCTGACCGGCCTGCCGCTGCTCGGCAACTGGCCGCCGGAATGGTACGCGATCCTGGCGCTGACCCTGACCTACGGCGCCTATGTCGCCGAGGTCTACCGCGCCGGCATCGAGAGCGTGCACTGGAGCCAAGTCGCCGCCGCCCGCTCGCTCGGCCTGTCCTTCTTCCAGACCCTGCGCTTCGTGGTCGTGCCGCAGGCGGTGCGGCGGATCATTCCGCCTCTGCTCAACGACTTCATCTCGCTGCAGAAGGACACGGCCCTGGTCAACGTCATCGGCGCCATCGACGCCTTCAACCAGGCCAAGATCGTCGCCAGCAACCACTTCAACCTGTCCTCGGTGACCACGGTCGCCTTCCTGTTCGTGCTGATCACCATTCCCCAGGCGCGCTTCGTCGACCGCCTGCTCGAGCGCGAGCAGCGCCGCACGAGGGCGGGCTGATGCCGCTGGTCGAGATCAAGGAGGTCATCAAGCGCTACGGCGCGTTCGAGGTGCTCAAGGGCCTGTCGCTCGACGTCGCGGCGCACGAGGTGGTCTGCCTGATCGGCCCCTCGGGCTGCGGCAAGTCCACCCTGCTGCGCTGCATCAACGGCCTGGAGCCGATCCAGGGCGGCGAGATCCGCCTGCACGACGACCGGGTCAGCGGCCCGGGGGTCGACCTCGACGCGCTGCGCCGCGACGTCGGCATCGTGTTCCAGAGCTACAACCTGTTCCCGCACATGAGCGTTTTGGAGAACATCACCCTGGCCCCGATCCAGGTGCGCGGGCAGGCGCGCAAGGATGCCGAGGCGAGGGCGCTGCAGCTTCTCGCCCGCATCGGGCTGGAGGCCAAGGCGAAGGAATATCCCGACCGGCTGTCCGGCGGCCAGCAGCAGCGCGTCGCCATCGTCCGGGCGCTGGCCATGGACCCGATGGTGCTCCTGCTGGACGAGATCACCTCCGCACTGGACCCCGAGCTGGTCGCCGAGGTGCTCGGCATCGTGCGCAACCTCGCCGCCGAGGGCATGACCATCCTGATGGCCACCCACGAGATGGGCTTCGCCCGCGACGTCTCCTCCAAGGTCTGTTTCCTCGAGGGCGGCATCGTTCACGAGCAGGGCCCGCCGGAGCAGATCTTCAAGGAGCCCGTCAGCGAGCGGACGCGGGGATTCCTCAAGCGGATCATCGAGGCGGGGCGGCTGTAGCCCTTCGCTACTGAGGCGCTGCCGTAGTCAGCTCCAAGACACTCGGCAGAACATGATCGTCAAGAATTCCATTCGTGATCTCGCCCTCGTTGTCGATTCCGGTCTTCACGTAGAGACCTGCTGTCGTGACGACGACGAGGCGCAAGGATGGGACCACGAAGATGCGCTGGCCCCCCAAGCCCTTGGCTTCCGCCCGCTCGACGACCTGCTCGCCGATCACCGACAGGCCGGTCCACCATTGATAGCCGTAGGAGGAGGAGCGGCGCGGCAGGATCGATTGCTGCAGCCATTCGGCCGACACGATCCGTTTCCCGTCCCACTCGCCGCCGTTCAGCATGAGCTGCCCGATCTTGGCCATGTCGCGCGGACGCAGGCGCAGGCCGGAGGCGGCGGCGGTCTCGCCGTTCGGCATCGCGACCCATTCGTAATCCGTGATCCCGAGCGGCTCGAACAGGGCCTCCCGGGCGAAGTCGGCGAAGCGCTGGCCGCTGGCACGCTGGACGATGCCGGCGAGCAGCTGCGTCGAGCCGCCGCTGTATTTCCAGACCTTGTCCGGTGCCGTCGCGATCGGCTGCTCGAGCACGAACCGATACGGATCGGGCGCCCGGATCATCTGGATCTCGCTGTTCTTGGGATCGGTGTAGGGCCGCTCCTCGTCCCAGGCGATGCCCGAGCTCATCGCCAGCAGGTGCCGCAGGAGGATGCGCTCCTTGTCGGGCGTGCGCAGATTGGCAAGCTCGGGAAAGTAGGCGAGCGCCGGATCGTCAACGCTTCCGATCAGCTTGCGGTCGAGTGCTATGCCTACCAGCAGCGAGGTCACGCTCTTGCTGACCGACCGCACATCATGTCGGACCTCGGGACCGTGCGCGACAATGCCCAGATCGTGCCCCCAGCGCTGGTCGGCCCCGCTCCGATAGACCTCGAATACCAACAGGCCGTCGCGGACAACCACCACGGCATGGAGATTGTCCTGCGAGGGATCGGCGAGCCTGTCGATCAGTGCGCACAGCCGCTGCGCATCGAGCCTCACCGCCGTCTGGGCGGCGACCCGCCAGCCGTCGCCGATGCCAGCCGGCGCGCCGCACTCCGCCGGCTCGTCGGCACGCCCGCTGCACGGGAGTGCCAGACAGATCAACGCGCTCGTCGCCAGGATACGGAGCCGGTGCGAGACCATGAACGTCGTCCCAACCAATCCAGCTGCAAGAATCGGCCATAGCCTGTCATCAACCGGACCTGGACGCACTCACTTTCGTGAAGCGCGGACTGCTGTTCCGCTCTGCCGCCGTCGCGACATCGTTGGCGCCAAAGCAACCGTTCGTTTCGATTTTTCTTGCTATTTCCCACTTTCCAATAGAAATCTCCCCGGTCAATCAATCAATAAGGATCGGGGAAACGAACGTGAAATCTGTCCTTGCGAGAGTACTGGCGATGCTCGCCATCCTCGGCACCGCGGCGCTCGCCGCCGGCGGGCCGGCGGCCGCGAACAACGGCACCGCCAACCCGGGATCGGGCAAGCCGCCGACGGCCGCGAAGGAGATCGCCTCCTTCCCCGCGATCGGCACCCCGTTCGTCAGCGGGAGCTTCATCGGCACGGTCGAGATCGTGCAGTTCCGCGTCCAGGGCAACCGGATCGTCGCCGATACCCTGCTGCGAAAGACCGGGAAGAAGGCGACCCCGGCGACGCTTCCGGTCAAGATCGCGCATTCGAGCTGCCAGGTGCTGGAGCTGCACGTGGGGCCGCCCGCGGGCGGGAACTATCCCCTGGTGATCACCCAGCACCAGGGCAACAGCAATCTGAGCGCATCGGATTTCTGCGGCATCGCCTCCGCGAACGGTCTGAAGGAGCAGGTGGCGGTGTTGAACGACGACAGTGGCGGCCTCACCGGCCTCAAGTCCTGCTCGTTCCTCGACGCGCTCAAATGCGCCGGTGCGATGGCGTCCTGCGCATCGAGCTGCATCGCCGGTCCGGAGTTCTGCATCCTGTGCTTCGCATCGATCGGGGTTCCCAACTGCTACGACTGCTTCTGAGCGCGGGCGGCGGAGGCGGGCAGGGCGGTCCAGCGCCGGGCTGACCGCGAGCAGTTCAGCCTCGCTGTCGTGCGCTGAGCCGGCTGCCGGTCGTCCGCAGGGACGGCCGGCGCTCGACCGCCCCCGGCCTGCGATCTCGCCGATGCCGTCCAGGCCCCCTCGGCGCGTGGATCCCGTCGGAGCGCATCGGGACGGGGAACCTCCGGGCGAGGGCACGGCTGCAGCGAGGCCATGGGCTTCGACCGCCGCCTCGACCTGATCAACTTCCTCCTGGCCGACGTGCGCGGCGGCCTCGGACCCTATGTCGGCGTCTTCCTGATCGCGACCGGCCAATGGGACGAGGCGCGGATCGGCCTCGTGCTGACGGTCAGCGGCCTGATCGGCATCTCCCTGCATGCGCCGATCGGCGCCCTGATCGACGCGACGCGCCACAAGCGGGCGCTGCTGATCGGCGGCGTCATGGCCCTGGCGGGAAGTGCGGTGGCGATCGCGCGGGCGCCCGTGATGCCGGTGGTGCTGGCGGCCGACATCGTGATGGCGGTGCTGGGCGCGGTGTTCGCCCCGATCGTGGCCGCGATCACCGTCGGCCTCGTCGCCCGCGAGCGGCTGGCAGCACGCCTCGGCCGTAACGCCGCCTGCGACCGGGCAGGCAACATCGCCGCGGCCGCCGTTGCGGGCATCGCCGGCTGGCTGCTTTCGGTCGAGGCGGTCTTCTACCTGGTGCCGGCGTTCGCGCTCCTGACCAGCCTTGCCGTCCTCTCGATCCCCGCCGCCGCGATCGACCACGAGCGGGCCCGGGGGCTGGAGGCCGCGACGCCGGCGAGGCAGCCGCACGCCGAGAGCTGGCGCACCATGCTGCGCCACCCGCCGCTGCTGGCGCTGGCCGGCGGCATGGCGCTGTTCCACTTCGCCAACGCTCCGATCCTGCTCCTGCTCGGCATGAGGCTGGAGGAGCTTCGTCCCGGCAGCGTCACGCTGCTGATGTCGCTGGCGATCGTCGTCGCGCAGCTGGTGTCGATCCCGATCGCCCTCTTCGTCGGCACCCACGCCGACCGCTGGGGGCGCAAGCCGCTGCTGCTGCTCGGGCTCGCCGCCCTGCCGCTGCGGCTGCTGCTCTACGCGGTCACCGACCATCCGGCCTGGCTGGTCCCCGGCCAGATCCTCGATGGCGTCAGCCTCGGCACGCTCGACGCGCTGCTCGCTCTGGTCCTGGCCGACATCATGCGCGGCACCGGCCGCTACAATGCGGCGCGCGGCCTGGTCGGCACGGTGCAGGGCATCGGCGGCTCGTCGAGCAACCTCGTGGCCGGCCTGCTCGTGGTCGGCGCCGGCTACGGTCCCGCCTTCCTGGCGCTGGCGGTCTCCGGTCTCGCGGCGGTGCTGCTGGTGCTGCTGGCGCTGCCCGAGACCGGGCCGGCCAACCGCCGCGCGGACGGCGCCGCGCGCCCGAGCGGAGAACCCGATCGAACCGCCTTGCTCGGCTGACTGTCATACACTATGCTCAGATTACACGGAAGGCAGTCAGGAGCGGCGCTGGCCCTGCGGCTGCGGATCGAGCACGCCATTGCGCGGCGTGACCAATGGACCAGATCGACGGGAGACGGCGCCGGATGGCTGAAGAGGATCTCGTCCGGTACGAGCGCAAGGGGCGCGTCGCCCACATCACGTTGAACCGGCCCGACAAGCTGAACGCCTTCAGCGACGCGGCGGTTCTGGCGCTCAAGGACCGGCTGTGGGAGTTCGACCGCGACGAGGAGGCCTGGGTCGCCGTCGTCAGCGGGGAGGGGCGCGCCTTCTCGAGCGGCGCCGACGTGCGGCAGCGGCAGCTGCGCGAACGCTCGGAGTTCCTGCGACTGGGCGGCCCCTCGGGGCGCGGCGCCACGCACCACCCGATCATGTTCGAGGGCTTCATCCACTGGAAGCCGGTGATCGCGGCGGTGCACGGCTACGTGTTCGGCATGGCCGTCGGCATCGCGCTGCGCTGCGACTACGTGATCGCGAGCGCGGATACGGAGTTCGAGATCACCGAGATCCGCCGCGGGCTCTATGCCGGTCAGTACTGGTCGATCATGCAGTTCCGCGGTGCGGGCACCTTCGCCGACGAGGTGTTCCTGACCGGCCGCCGCTTCTCCGGCGCGGAGGCGGCCGCGCGCGGCGTGATCAATCAGGCGGCGGAGCCGGGTGGGCATCTGCAGGCGGCGGAGCAGCTCGCCGAGCGGGTGCTGAAGAACCCGCCGCTGGCGGTCCGCGCGATGGTCCGGGCGCGCCGCTGGCATCTGCAGCAGCACGAGCGGATGCACGGCCTGTTCTACGAGAGCTCGAAGCTGCACCTGACCGAGGATTTCCGCGAGAGTGCCTCGGCATTCGCGGAGAAGCGACCGGCGAAGGAATATGTCGGCCGCTAGCGGCGCGCCCGCGAACGGTCCGTGCGACCGCCACGACAACAGGGAGGAGCAAGAATGGTGAACTCATCCATGGTCGCGGCGGCCACCGCGACCGCATTGGTGGCGGCCGCGGCGATCCAGCCCGGCTTCGCCCAATCCGACGATGCTGACCTTTCGGCGCTGATCGAGGCCGCGAAGGCCGAGGGCAAGCTCGTCTACTACTCGTCCGAGGTCGACGCGATCAACAAGGCGGTCATCCAGGCCTTCACCGACAAGTACGGCATCGAGGTCGAGTGGCTGCGGCTGGCGAGCGGCCCGCTCGCCTCACGCTTCGCCGAGGAGCAGAATGCCGGCGGCAGCCCGGCCGACGTGCTGCGCACCGCCGACGGCAGCGCCTTCGCCACCAATCCCGAATGGTTCGTCGAGCTGTCGCCGGACGTGCTTCCGATGCTGAAGGATTATCCGGATTCAGCCTATCTCGACAACAAGCGCTCAGTACTGACGCAGTACAGCACCTACGTGTTCACCTACAACACGGACCTGGTCGACAAGGCCGACCTGCCGAAGGTGTGGACCGACGTCCTCGATCCGAAGTGGGAGGGCAAGGTGGTGCTGTCCGACCCCCGGGCGTCGATCAGCTGGCTGGCCTGGGTCGATGCGATGGTCAAGGCGCACGGCATCGAGTTCGCCGAGAAGCTGCGCGCGCAGGATTGGGACATCATCGATTCGGCCGCGCCCGGGGCACAGCAGGTGGCGGCGGGGGCCTATTCCGCGAGCACGCCCGCCTTCACCGGCCACGCGACGCCGGTGGTGCAGCAGGGCGCGCCGATCGGGTTCGTGACGCCGACCGACCCGGCGCCGCTGAAGCGCGATCACATCGGCCTGGTCAAGGATGCGGAGCACCCCAATGCGGCACGGCTCTTCGTCAATTACCGGCTGTCGCCCGAGGCGCTGCAGATCGCCTGCGAGCTGAACCAGGTCGGTGCGCCGCTGCCGGGAATCCCGGGCTGCCTCGAGATCCCGCCGGACCCGGTCACCGCCAAGGACGTGTGGACGGCCGAGGAGATGAAGCCGCTGCTCGACGCGCTGGATCTGCCTCAGAACTGACTGCGCTGCGCCGTCCGCCGCCGGGCGGACGGCGCAGCAAGGATCGAGGGAGATCGCCAGTGCTTCCGAACGTCAGGCGCGAGCTCGCCGAGCCGAGCATCGAGGTCACGAGCCGCCCGGAGGAGATCCGGGTGCGGGCCACCGCGCTGCGCAAGGTGTTCACCCGCACCAGCGGCGAGCTGGTCAAGGCCGTGGACGACGTGTCCCTGACGGTCGGCGCCGGCAAGATGCTGATCCTGCTCGGGCCCTCCGGCTGCGGCAAGACCACGCTCCTGCGCTGCATCGCGGGCCTCGAGCGGCCCGACGCGGGCGAGATCTGCGCGAACGGGCGGGTGCTCTACTCGAAGGCGCAGGGCGTCAATGCTCCGCCCGAGAGCCGGGACCTGGCGATGATGTTCCAGTCCTATGCCGTCTGGCCGCACATGACGGTGGCGGAGAACGTGGCATTTCCGCTCATCTCGCGCGGCGTGCCGAAGCGCGAGATCCCGGCCCGGGTGGCGAAGGCCCTGGCCCGGGTCGGCATCCCGACGCTCGGCGACCAGTATCCGAACCGCCTGTCCGGTGGCCAGCAGCAGCGCGTGGCGCTGGCCCGCAGCCTCGTCGTCGATCCGCTGGTCGTGCTGTTCGACGAGCCGCTGTCGAACGTCGACGCCAAGGTCCGCGAGGACCTCCGCGTCGAGCTCGTGGCGCAGCAGCAGGAGGTCGGCTTCGCCGGCATCTACGTCACGCACGACCAGGTCGAGGCGCTGCAGCTGGCCGATACCGTGGCGGTGCTGCGGGAAGGCAGGATCGAGCAGCTCGGGACGCCCGAGGAGGTCTACTTTCGGCCTACGACCCGCTACGTGGCAAATTTCGTCGGCCGCGTGAACGAGATCCACACCACCATCGTCTCGCTGTCCGCCGGCGACGGCAGGGTGCTCGCCGACAGCGCGCTGGGCCGCCTCGGCGGCTACGCCATGAGCCCCGATCTCGCGCCGGGGGCCAGGGCGGTCGCCGTGTTCCGCCCGGAGGCGGTGATGATCGGGCCGCCGAAGGCCTGTGCCAGCGTCTTTCCCGGAGTCCTGCTGCGGACCCAGTTCGCCGGAGCCTATCGCGACCACATCGTTCGCGCCGACGAGCAGCTCCTGCTCGTGTCGGAGATGGACCGGCGCTCGGGGCGTCCGATGGCGGCCGGAGAGCAGATCGGGCTCGGGGTCGATCCGCACAACGTGCTCTTCTACCCGGGCTAGCGGCCGATGATGTCCGACATGGCCGTGCGACAGGCATCGAGCCGCGAACGGTCGCGAGGCATCGCGAGCCTCCTGTTCGAGATCGCCTGCGGTGTCGCGGCTGTGCTGATGCTCCTGCTCGTGATCTACCCCCTCGGCGCGATGTTCGTGCGCGAGCTGCTGCCGTCGGGGACGCCCAATATCGCCGCGTTCACCTACGTGCTCGGCTCCTCCGCCTTCTGGGAGGCCGCCGGCAACACGGTGATCGTGCTGGGCGTCTCGGGCATCATCTCGATCCTGATCGGGACCGTGTTCGCCTGGCTGAACGAGCGGACCGACGCGCGGATGGGGTTCTTCTCGAGCCTGCTGCCGGTCCTGCCGCTCCTGGTGCCCTCGGTGGCGATGTCGGTCGGCTGGGTCTTCCTGGCCCAGGAGACCAGCGGATTCATCAACGTCTTCCTGCGCTGGATCGCAGGTTTGTTCGGCGTCGAGATGCGGCGTGGACCGCTCAACATCTCGAGCTGGGCCGGCCTGATCTTCGTCTACACCCTGCACCTCGTCCCGTTCTCCTACCTGATCGTCTCGGTCGCCTTCCGTAACCTCGATCCCTCCTACGAGGAGGCGGCGCGGATCAGCGGCGCGGGCCGGCTGCGCGTGTTCCTGCGCGTCTCCTGCGCCAGCATCCTGCCGGCGATCGCGAACTCCGCCCTGCTCGTCACCATCGTCGGCATCGCGATGTTCTCCGTGCCGGCGATCATCGGCGCCGCGGCGCGGATCGACGTGCTCTCGGTCATGACGGTGCGGCTCATCCGCGGCGTCTATCCGGCGCGGATCGCCGAGGGCGTGGTCATCAGCCTGATCCTGACGGTCGTCGTGCTCGGCGTCTGGGCGCTCCAGCGCAGGCTGTCGATGCGCCAGCGCCATGCCACGATCGGCGGCAAGGCCGGCGGCTCCTCGCTGGTCGAGCTCGGACCCTGGCGGGGCATCGCGCGCTTCGCCGTCTTCGCGTTCGTCGCGGCGTCGACGGTCCTGCCGTTCGGTGCTCTCCTGCTCGTGGCATTGCAGCCTTTCTGGTCGCCGAGCATCAAGCTCTCGACACTCTCGCTCCAGCACTTCCAGTCGCTGTTCTCGGGCGGACTGATCTACCGCGCCCTGACGACCTCGCTCACCTTGGGCGTGGTCGGAGCGACCATCGGCATGACGGTCGCGGCTCTCCTGATGGAGTATGCCCGCGACCGCGGCGGCTGGCGCGGCAATGCCGTGCTGGGCATCACTCGCCTGCCGGGTGCGATCATCAACATCGTGCTCGGCGTCGGCTTCCTGGTCGTCCTGGGTGCTCCGCCGTTCGATCTGAAAGGCACGATGCTGATCCTGCTCCTGGCCTACATCGTCATCTACATGCCGCAAGCCGCCACGGCCGCCGGCTCGGCCATCGAGCAGGTCGGCGGCGAGCTGATCGAGAGCGGGCGCATGGCCGGGGCGGGGAAGGGCCAGGTCTTCCGCCGGATCACCTTCCCCCTGATCCTGCCGGGGCTCGCCGCGGGCTGGGCGATGATCTTCGTCGTGATGGTGGGCGACCTGACCGCCTCGGCCCTGCTCGCCGGGACGACCAATCCCGTGGTCGGGTTCGTCATCCTCGATATCTGGGAGAACGGCCTCTACTCCGAGCTCGCCGCCCTCGCCGCGCTGATCAGCCTGATCTGCACCGCTGCCGTGATGTTCGTCCTGTTCATCGCGCGCGGACGCAGGGCGGGACTGGTCGCCGGCCGTGTCACCTAGTCGTGTCGGATCCCGCCCGGAGCCGTTCAGCATGAACCTGCAGCCCATGCTCGCGCCACGCTCGATCGCCGTGATCGGCGCTTCGGCCGATCCGAAGCGGATGAGCGGCATGATCGTCAGCCAGATCCACCGCTTCGGCTTCCAGGGCGAGGTCTATCCGGTCAACCCGAAATACGAGGAGCTCGCCGGCTTCAAATGCTATCCTTCGGTTCGTGAGCTGACCGACACCCCACCGGATGCCGCCGTCGTCTTCGTCAATGCCGAGGCGGCTCTCGACGCGGTCGAGGATTGCATCGAGATCGGCGTCCGCTCGCTGATCGTGCTCACCGCGGGCTTCGCCGAGACCGGGGAACGGGGCGCCGAACTGCAGGAGCGCCTTGCGCGCCGCTGCCGCGAGGCAGGCATCCCGGTCTGCGGTCCGAATACGGCAGGGCTCGCGAACTTCAACGCGGGCTTCGTCGCCTTCGGCGCCAGCGGCTTCTCGGGGCTCGCCGCGACGGGCGGTGGCGATGTCGCGGTCATCTCGTCCTCGGGCGGGCTCGCCACCACGATGCTCGAGCAGTGCCGCCAGCGCGGTCTCGGCGTCGGCCATGTGATCGGCATCGGCAACGAGGCGGTGACCACCGCCGCGGACTATCTCCACCATCTGGTCGACGACCCGCGGGTGCGTTGCGTCGTCTGCCTGCTGGAATCGATCCGGGACGCCGAGGCCTTCTTCGCGGCCGCCGATCGGGCCGCCCGCGTGGGCAAGCAGGTCATCGTGATGAAGCAGGGGCGCAGCGAGGCGGGCCTGCGCTCGATCAGGACGCATACCGCGGCGCTGGGCGGTGCGGCGATCGACTTCGAGGCCGCCTGCCGCGCGCATGGCATCATCACCGTCCGCGAGCTGCGCGCGCTCGCCGATCAGGCGCTGCTGGCCACGAGGCTCGGGCGCCCCGCCGGCTACGATCTCGGCGTGCTGAGCCTGCCCGGCGGCGGCACCAGCCTCCTGGCCGACGCGGCCGGGGAGCATGGCTTCGAGATTCCGCCCGTATCGCCGGAGGTGGCTGAGGCCCTCGTGCCGATCCTGCCCAGGATCGCGGCCGTCGCCAACCCGCTCGACCCGACCGCGGGCTTCGGGCGCGACACCGCGAAGCTGACGGCGGCCGTGGAGACCTTCGCCTCGGATCCCGCCTTCGATCTGTTCTTCTTCTTCCAGTCCCATGCCGAGCCGGAGTACTGCAAGAGCATCGCGCAAGTGCTCGTGAGCGCATCGCACAAGATCGGCAAGCCGATCATCGTCGTCTGGGAGGCGGGCACCGGACTCGAGGACGGTGCCTGGCGCATCCTGCGCGAGGCCGGCATCCCGCTGTTCACCGCCACGGCGGACGCGTTCGCCGCGCTCGAGCGGCACCGCTGGCGGAAGAACTTCGAGGCGGCGGCAGGCAGGGAGCGCGGCGGCTTCGGCCCGTTGAATGAGACAGGGTTCGTCGCACCCGAACGGGGCAGTTTCGCCGCCGGCGAGGAATGGCTGTCGGCGCTTCTCGATGCGGCGGGTGTCTCCCGTCCGATGGCCCGGATCGCCCGGACCGCGGACGAGGCGGTGCTGGCTGCGGAGAGCATCGGCTATCCCGTGGCGGTCAAGCTCGTCTCGTCGACGATCACCCACAAGAGCGACGTGGGCGGGGTCCATCTCTTCCTGCGCGGCCGGGAAGAGGTGCGTGCGGCGGTCGAGGCCATCCGCCGCGGCGTCGCTGTGTCCGACATCGAGGGCATCCTGGTCCAGCAGATGGTCGCTGGCGGAGTCGAGATGCTGCTCGGCGTGCATACCGACGAGCAGGTCGGGCCACTCGTCACCATCGGCTTCGGCGGGACGCTGGCCAATCTGATCGCGGACACCGCACGCCGACCGGTGCCGGTCACGCGCGCCGACGTGCTCGAGATGATCGCGGAGCTCAAGACCGCGCCCTTGCTCGACGGCTATCGCGGCGCTCCGCCCGTCGAGATCGAGGGCTTCGTCGAGATCGTCCAGCGCGTGGCGTGGACGGCGCACGTACTGCGTGGAAGCATGCCGGAGTTCGAGCTGAACCCGGTGATGCTCGGCCCGGCGGGCACCCGGCCAATGGCCGTCGACTGGGCCGGCCGATGAACGATTCCCGGTTCTCGAACTTGTCAGTTTGTAATACAGTAAGCCTGTCTTCTCGCATGACGGAAAGCCAAGCGAATGAATGAACCCATGGACGGACAGAACGGACGGTTCGAGGCCGGGCTGGAGCTTCGGCGCGAGGTGCTCGGCGCAAGCTATGTCGATGCCGCCATGGAGCGTTCCAGCGAGTTCCTGCAGACGTTCCAGCGCATCACCACCGAGTGGTGCTGGGGCTTCGCCTGGACCCGGCCCGGGCTGACGCGCAAGGAGCGGTCGATGATCAACATCGCCATGCTCACGGCGCTCAACCGCCCGAACGAGGTTCGGCTGCACGTGCGGGGCGCCCTGAACAACGGCGTCTCGGTCGAGCAGATCCGGGAGGTGCTGGTGCAGGCGACCGTCTATTGCGGCATCCCGGCGGGTCTCGACGCGTTCAAGATCGCCGACGAGGTGCTGACCGAAGCCGGTCTGGTGGACCGGCAGGGATCGGGCTCGACGACGGCCGAGTAGGGGGATCGCATGACCGAGCTGCTCGAGGAGGTCGAGGACGGGGTGGCGACGCTCACCCTGAACCGTCCCGAGCGGCTGAACGCGATCTCGCCGAGCATGGGGGAGGCCCTGGTCCAAGCGCTCGAGCGTCTCGCCGAGACGCCGGAGGTGGTGGCGATCGTCTTGACCGGTGCCGGCCGGGCCTTTTGCTCCGGCGGGGACGTCAAGGGCATGTCCGCGGGCCTCGAGCGCACGTTCGAGACGCGCCTGAGCTCGCTGACGCGCGCGCACCGGATCCCTTATCTGCTTCACACGGTGCCGAAACCGACCATCGCGCTCGTCAACGGTGTGGCGGTGGGCGCCGGCATGAGCCTGGCACTCGCCTGCGACTTCCGCATCGCCGGCAGCTCGGCGAGACTGTCGCCCGGATTCGCCAAGGTCGGGCTGTCGGGAGACTATGGCGGTACCTGGTTCATGACCCGGCTCGTCGGCACGGCACGGGCGCGCGAGCTCTATCTTCTCGGGCGGACCCTGGGGGCCGAGGAGGCGCTGGCGCAGGGGCTGGTCAGCCGGGTGGTCGACGATGCCGAGCTCCCGGCCGAGGGCAGGGCGTTCGCCGGCCGGTTCCGCGGCGGACCGACGCTGGCTCTGGGCTACATGAAACGGAACCTCAACGGGGCGGAGACGGGCTCGCTGGAATCGGTCCTGCACCTCGAGGCCATCCATCAGGCGCGCGTCGGAATGTCCGCGGACCATCGCGAAGCGGTGCAGGCTTTCGTCGAGAAGCGACCGCCGGTGTTTCGCGGCCAGTGACCGCCGCCAGGAAGCGAAGGAAGGGCCGATGCTCAGCGTTGAAACTCCCGAGGAGCTCGCGGCCCACGTCGATACGGAGATCGGGGTCAGCGACTGGGTGACGATCGACCAGAAGACCATCGATGTGTTCGCCGCCGCGACCGGGGACCATCAGTGGATCCACGTCGACGTCGAGCGCGCCCGCCGCGAGATGCCCGGAGGCCGCACGATCGCCCACGGCTACCTGATCCTGTCGCTGATCCCGCGGCTGATCAATTCCGTCTACGAGGTCCGGACGAAGGCGCGGGGGATCAATTACGGCCTCAACCGGGTGCGGTTCCTAGCGCCCGTGCCGGAGGGTGCGCGCATCCGCCTGCGCGTCGTGCTGAAGGAGGCCGAGCCGCTGGCGGGCGGCTACAAATACCTGTTCGCCAACACCATCGAGCTCGAGGGCTCGGACCGCCCCGCGGCCGTTTCCGAGAACCTCATCGCGGTCTACGTCTGAGAAGGGTGCGAGATGTCGGAGGGGCTCCTGGACGGCAAGGTGGTCGTCGTGACCGGCGCCGGCGGCGGGATCGGACGCGCGATCGCGCGGGCCGCCGCCGCCGACGGGTCGAAGGTCGTCGTCAACGACGTGGGCGGCTCGCTGAGCGGCGAGGGCCGGTCGCAGGCCCCCGGCGAGGAGACGGTCGATCTGATCCGCGCGGCGGGCGGCGAGGCCGCGCTCAGCACCGATTCGGTCGCCGACTGGGGCTCGGCGCAGAAGATCGTGCAGGCCGCCCTCGACCATTTCGGCCGGATCGATGCGGTGGTGAACAATGCCGGCATCCTGCGCGACGTGATCTTCCACAAGATGGAGCCGGCCGACTGGGAGGCGGTGGTCGGCGTCCATCTAAACGGCAGCTTCTATGTCAGCCGCGCCGCGGCACCGCACTTCCGCGCCCAGGGCAGCGGGGCCTATGTGCACATGACCTCCACCTCGGGCCTGATCGGCAATTTCGGGCAGGCGAACTACTCCGCCGCCAAGCTCGGCATCTGCGCCCTGTCCAAGTCCATCGCGCTGGACATGGCACGCTTCGGCGTCCGCTCGAACTGCATCGCACCCAACGCCTGGAGCCGAATGATCAGCTCGATCCCGGTGAGCAGCGACGCCGAGAAGGCGCGGGTGGAACGGCTGCAGCGCATGACGCCCGAGAAGAACGCGCCGCTCGCCGTGTTTCTCGCGTCCGACCGCGCCAAGGATGTGAACGGGCAGATCTTCGTCTCGCGCAACAACGAGATCTTCCTGATGAGCCACAATCGCCCGCTGCGCAGCATCCACCGCGCCGAGGGCTGGACGCCGGACCTGATCGCCGAGCACGCCCTGCCGGCGATGCGGAGCGGCTTCCTGCCGCTCGAGCGCAGCGCCGACGTGTTCGGCTGGGACCCGATCTGACCATGGCGACCGACAGCTACATCGTCGGGGCGTTCGAGCACCCGACCCGCAAGGCGCCGGACAAGTCGGTGCCCCAGCTCCACGCCGAGGTGGCGCTCGGCGCGCTGCGCGACGCGGGGCTGACGCTCGCCGACGTGGACGGCTATTTCTGCTCGAGCGACGCCTGCGGCCTCGGCCCTCTGTCGATGGCCGACTATCTGAACCTCAGGCTCCGCCATCTCGACTCGACCGACATCGGCGGCGCGACCTACATCGCGCAGATCGGCCACGCCAAGCACGCGATCGCCGACGGCAAGTGCAACGTCGCGCTGATCACGCTCGCCGGGCGGCCGCGCAGCGAAGGCCAGGCGACCGGCACGGCCTTTCGCCCGGGCAACCCCAACCAGGCCGACAGCGGGTGGGAGGCGCCCTTCGGGCCGGTGACCGCGAACCATTACGGCATGTGCGCCATGCGGCACATGTACGAGTTCGGCACGACCAGCGAGCAGCTGGCATGGGTCAAGGTGGCGGCGAGCCAGCACGCCCAGCACAATCCGAACGCGCTGCTGCGCAACGTCGTGACGGTCGAGGAGGTGGTCGAATCGCCGCTGGTGGCCGATCCGCTGCACCGCCTGGACTGCTGCGTGATCACCGACGGCGGGGGAGCGCTGATCGTCGCGCGCCCGGAGATCGCGCGCTCGCTCGACCGGCCGCTGGTTCGCGTCGCAGGGGCCGGGGAGAGCTACAAGGGGCAGGCGGGCGGCAGGGTCGATCTCACCTTCTCCGGTGCCGCCTGGTCGGGGCCGGCGGCGTTCGAGGAGGCGGGGGTCTGCCCCACGGACATCAAGTACGCCTCGATCTACGACAGCTTCACGATCACCGTCGTCATGCAGCTCGAGGATCTCGGCTTCTGCGCCAAGGGCGAAGGCGGCCGCTTCGTCGCCGACGGGAACCTGATCGCGGGCGTGGGCAGGCTGCCCTTCAACACCGACGGCGGTGGCCTGTGCAACAACCACCCGATGAACCGGGGCGGGATGACCAAGGCCATCGAAGCCGTGCGACAGCTGCGCGGCGAGGCAATCCCGGCAGTGCAGGTCGCCAATTGTGACCTCGCCGTGGCCACCGGGATCGGCGGCATGCTCGGCAGCCGCCACGGTGCCGCCACCGTCGTTCTGGCACGGGAGTGAGGCGCATGTCGGAGGCAAGGCTCTATCCCGCGCCGCCGGAGAACACGGACAGCGCCCCCTTCTACGGTGCGGCGGCAGAAGGCCGCTTCCTCGGCCGGCGCTGCACGGCCTGCGGCGAGTTCCACTGGTATCCGCGGCCGTTCTGCCCGTTCTGCGCCGGCGAGACGGAGTGGGCGGAGATGTCGGGGCAGGGCACGATCTACAGCTACTCGGTCCTGCGCCGGGCCACGCCACCCTATGCGCTGGCCTACGTCACGTTGGACGAGGGGCCGACGATGCTGACCAATCTGGTCAATTGCGACTTCGACCGGTTGCGGATCGGACAGCGCGTGACCCTGCGCTTCATGCCCGCGGAGGGCGGCAGGTCAATACCATGCTTCGAGCCGGCGGATGGCGAAGGGAGATCTAGGTGAATCGTCCTAGTCGTCGCATCGGCCTCATCGGCATCGGAGCGATGGGATGGCCCATGGCGGCGCGTCTGCGCGCGGCCGGGCATGATCTTGCCATTTACGATATCGATGCGGACCGGGTGGCGGGATTCCTGGCCGAGTTCGGCGGGACCGGGGCTGCCACGCCTGCCGCGGCCGCGCAGACCGCGGACCTCGTGATCACCATGCTGCCGAACAGCTCGATTGTCAGGTCGGTCCTGACGGGCAACAGCGGCGCGCTGACCACGCTGCCGTCCGGCAGCGTCGTGGTCGAGATGAGCTCCGGCATCCCGGCCGAGACGGTGCGCCTCGCGGAGCTGGTCGGCGCGGCGGGCGGACATCTGGTCGACGCGCCGGTCTCCGGCGGCGTCCCCCGTGCCGAGACCGGCGAGCTGACGATCATGCTCGGCGGAGCGGTAGAGGCCGTGGCGCGGGTCGAGCCGGTGCTGCGCCATCTCGGCACGGCGCTCCTGCGCACTGGGCCGGTCGGCTCCGGGCATGCGATGAAGGCGCTCAACAATCTCGTGTCTGCGGGAGGCTTCCTGATCGGGGTCGAGGCCCTGGCGATCGGCCGGAAGTTCGGCCTGGATCCGACGACCATGGTCGACGTGCTGAACGCCTCGACCGGCATGAACAATTCGACCCAGAAGAAGTTCAAGCAGTATGTGATCTCCCGCAGCTTCGATTCCGGCTTCAGGCTCGACCTGATGGTCAAGGACCTGACGATCGCGCTCGGCCTGGCTGTCGACGGACAGGCCGCGGTTCCCTTCGCCTCGCTGTGCAAGGCGCTGTGGGAAGGAGGGCTCAATGCCGGCCTCGGCCCCGACCACACCGCCATCGCCCAGCTGGCAGAGCGCCTCGCAGGCTGCGAGATCGGCTGAGCGCCGTGCGGAGCTCAGCGCGGATCCTGCAGGCTGGCGCAGATCTTCAAGGCCGTCTCGGCAGCCTTGTTGATATGTTCCCATGAGCACGCGAACGCCGCATCGCCGTCACGAGCCTGGATCGCGGCCAGAACCTGCTGGATCTCGCGCACGGTCTGGGGGCTGCGATCGGGCGACGACAGCGAGATCCGGCGCAGCATCTGGATGCGCGCCTTCATGGTGCGCAGGATCGACGCGATCAGCGGGTTGCCCGAGCCGTCGATCAGGATCGCGTAGAAGCGGTCCTTCGCCTCCATGGTCCGGTCGAGGTCGCTCGCCCGGATCGCCTTCACCAGATCCTTCACCGAACGCCCGAGCTCCGCGATCTGCTGGTCCGTCGCGCGCTCCGAGCACAGCTTCGCCGCCAGCGCCTCGAGCGCGCCGCGCACCTGATAGATGTTCGCGACGTCCTCGCGCGACAGCTGTGCCACCACCGGACCGCGCTTGGGCAACGAGACGACGAGCCCCTCGCTTTCCAGATGCCGAAGGGCCTCGCGCACGGGCGGCCGGCTCACGCCCATCAGCTCGCAAAGCTCCTTCTCGATGAGCCGCTGGCCCGGCCGCAGCGCACCGGTCGTGATCGCCTGGTGCAATGCCTTGATGACCTGCTGCCGCACCGGTGCGGCCACGACCTCCACGTTGAAGTTCGCCTTCCGGAGCGCCGAATCCGCCATGCCCAATGGTCCACCGTCTTTTGCCATGGCCCGCAGCTTGCCACACTGTATTCTTGTGTGACAAGATTAGTCTCATAGCAATCAGCGTCGCCGACGGAATCGAATTCCGGCAGCATCTGGCCGCTGCCGTGTCGATCGAGTCCGACCAAAAGGTCTCGCGGCAGGCGCGGCACCAAGATGCTGGTCAGCTCACAGTGTCGGCGAAGGAACTCGTGTCCGGCTCAGACATCCTGCGGCCGGGCCGTGTCGGCGTCGCAGGGGAAATACAGTAGAGAACTCAAGTGCAGGAACAGGATCTCATCGCGGAAGGTTGGACCTTGGAGTCGCACGAAGGCTTCATAGCGCTGATCGGTGGGCTGTGGTCGCGCGACAGGGGCGGCCACAAGGAATACGGCTTTCTCGCTCGCAGCGACCATCGCAATCGCAACGGTGCCGTCCATGGCGGGATGCTGATGACCTTCGCAGACCGTGCGCTCGGCATGACCGCGCGCTCCGCCAGCGGCGCGAGCAGGTCCTCGACGGTGAGCCTGACGGTCCAGTTCATGAAGCCGATGCAGATCGGCGAGTTCGCCGCGATGCGCCCAGGGATCCAGCGCCTGACACGCTCGATGGCGTTCATGGCCGGAGAGGTGCTGTGCCATGGCGAGACGATCGCGTCCGCGCAGGGCGTCTGGCGGCTGGCCCGCTCGGCCGGGTGACGGTCACGCGCAGGCAGATGCCCGAAGAAGGCATCGACGGACCATCAGCAATGAAACGAGGAGGAACGAGAATGAGAGACCAGATCTTGAAGGGGCGTACGGCGATCGTGACCGGCTCGGGCCAGAACATCGGCAAGGCGATCGCGAAAATGTTCGCGGCCGCGGGCGCCAACCTGGTGATCAATGGCAGAAGCAACCGGAAGATCGTCGACGAGACGGTCGACGAGATCAGGGGCGCCGGTGGGTCGGCCATAGGGATCATGGCCGACGTGTCCGATCCGGTGGCCGTGAATGACATGGTGGCCGAGGCGGAATGTCGTTTCGGCACGGTCGACATCGCCGTGAGCAACGTCTCGATCCGCCGCAAGCAGCCGTTCCTGGAGATCACGCCCCAGGACTGGGACGATACGCTGCGGATCAACCTGACCTCGTGCTATCATCTCGCCCAGGCGACCATTCCGCTGATGATGGAGCGGAGCTGGGGCCGGCTGATCATGATCTCGGGGATCGACGGCTGGGCCGCTCACATCCCCGCCCGCGCCCACAACATCGTCGCCAAGGCGGGCATGCATGCCCTGGCCAAGTCGCTCGCGCTCGAATTCGGCGCCTTCGGCATCACCTCCAACACGGTCTCGCCGGGACCGATCGACACGACGCGGGACTGGACCCAGTATCCCGAAGGCTGGGCGGAGATGCGCAAGAAGCAGGTCCCCTCCGGACAGCTCGGCCATGTCGATGACATCGCGCAGGCCTGCCTCTATCTGGTCGGCCCGAACAGCGGCTTCACGACCGGGCAGGTGATCCATGTCAATGGCGGCCTGTTCATGTACTGAACCGGGGTCTCCAACCCCACGGTAGTCGGGCCGCCGGGATGGCACCATCGGCAAGCCAGAAGGTCACCACCAGCGGAAGGATCAGCGCGCCGCTGCGGTCGAGCCGATTTCGGACCTTGTGGCTAGCCAACCTGGTCAGTGCGGTCGGCACCATGGTCCAGGGCGTCGGCGCCGCTTGGCTGATGACCACGCTTGCCGGCACTCCCGATCTGGTGGCCATGGTCCAGACGGCGACCCAGATACCCGTTCTGCTGTTCGCGCTCGCGGCCGGCACCGTCGCGGATCTCTGGGACCGCCGGCGGGTGCTGCTGCTGGCTCAGCTCTGGACCGTCCTGGTCTCCACCTGGCTCGCCGTTCTGGGCGGGCTGGGCCTGGTCACGCCCTCGATGCTCCTGCTGTTCACCTTCTTCATCGGTGTTGGGGCGGCGTTCACCGGCCCGGCCTGGCAGGCGAGCATGCGCGAGATCGTCCGGCGCGAGCATCTGGCGGCGGCTGTCACGCTCAACGCCGTGGCCAACAACACTGCCCGCGCGGTGGGGCCGGCGATCGGCGGTGTCGTGATCGCGCTCGGCGGGGCGAGCGCCGCCTTCTATCTCAACGCCGGCGCCACACTGATCCTGGTCGCGGCGCTGTTCTGGTGGCGGCGCGAGGTTCCCGTCGACGACCTCCCGCGCGAGCGGATCGGCAGCGCGCTGGTGGGTGGACTGCGCTATGTCGTCGAGACGCGGACGCTGCGCGCGGTGCTCGTGCGCGGCGTCGTCTTCGGCTTGGGCGCATCCTCCGTGCTGGCGCTCCTGCCGCTGGTCGCCCGTGATCGACTGGGTGGCGGCCCGCTCGTCTACGGTCTGGCGCTCGGCGCGTTCGGCATCGGCGCTCTCATCGGTGCCTTCCTGATTCCCCGGCTGCGCCACCGGCTCGGCTCCGAAGCGGTAGTGACCATCCTGTCCGCGGTGTTCGCCGGTGCCACGCTGTCGATCGGGTTGCTGTCGGCCTCGCTGCCCGCGGTCGTGGCCGCACTGGCTCTCGCCGGGGGCGCGTGGCTCGGCTCCCTGTCGACCTTCAACATCTCCGTGCAGATGACCACCGCCTTCTGGGTCCAGGCGCGGGTGCTCGCGGTCTATCAGGCGACCATCTTCGGCGGCATGGCGGCGGGAAGCTGGCTGTGGGGCCATGTGGCGAGCGCCACCAGTCTCGAGACGGCCCATCTCGCTTCGGGTGCGCTGCTCCTCGTCAGCCTCGCGCTGCATTTCCGCTATCGCCTGCCTGCCGAGGAGGCGCCCGACCTGCGGCCGCGACAACTGTCGGAACTCCAGCCGGCCTTCCCGTTCGACCGCAAGGCCGGACCCGTGCTGGTGCTGATCGAGTACCGGGTGCCGCTCGCCAACGTCGGTCCGTTCGTCGAGGCGATCCATGTGGTCGGTCACGTCCGCAAGCGGGACGGCGCCTGGCGCTGGCATCTCTATCAGGACACGGCCGACGCCGAGCACTGGTACGAAGCGTTCACGGTCGGGAGCTGGCTGCACTATCTGCACCAGCGACGGCGCGGGACCGCCGCGGACGAGATCATCCTCCAGCGTGCGCGCAGCTGGCTCGATCCCGCCTTCAAGCCCGTCGTCCGTCGGATGCTCTCGCGTGGGCCCCGGATGGACGGGGCCCAGGAGCTCGGTGCCGTGATCCAGGTGCCGTAGCGGGAGCACCGGACGTCTCTCGGACGCGCGCGGCTCTCAGGTCGGCGCGAACAGGCAGGTCGTGTTGCCGCCGCTATAGTCGTCGATCATCGGGCGGAAGTCAGGGTCGGCTTGCCGCACGAGCTGGAGGAGGCGCGCGCTCTCGGGCCGCTCGGGGATGCGCGCGGCATCGATCTCGGCCCAGGCCATGTAGTTGCGCTCGGGACCGCGCCGTTCGAGGAAGGTCAGGTCCTGCTCCGGGGTCCCGGCATAGGGCTCGCCCAGCCCCGGCTGGTCGATCGCCTCCACCAGGAACCGCACGGCGGCATGGAGGTCGCGGTCGCCCGCACGGTAGCCGTAGAGGTCGACGCCCTGGTTCGCTGCGATCTCCGCGATCACCACGAGCGAGGCGAGGGCGTGGCGCTGGTACCACAGCGCCATCTCGCCCCGCTTCGTCTCCAGGGGCAGGCTGCCGTCCGGCTGGATCTGGTCGATCCCGTCCCGATAGGCCTGAACTCCGGACTCGAAGAACGCCTCGTCGCCGGTGAGCGCGCCCCAGGCGGCATCGACGCTGCCGCGGAGATAGTGGTGGTTGTTGCGCCGGGTGACGGTGGCGGATGCCGGCCGTGGCCGCGTGTCGATCAGCCCCTTCAGCCATGCGAGCACCCGGTCGCGCTCGTCCTGGCCGAAGGCCGTGTCGTTCTCGAGGAGCGCCACCGCCACCAGCGTAGGGAGGAGGGCACGGTCCAGCGCGTAGTTCCGGTTCACGTCCGGCGGCCCGGTCGGTCGCAGCGCGTCCTGGCGCGCCCAGCGGTCGAGCCGGCGGGCGAGCCGCGTCGCGGCATGCCGGTTTCCGGCCAGCGCCGCGCCCGCGTCCTCCATCACCGCGAGCGCGAAGGGCTGTGCCGAGGTGTCCGGCCCGTCGGGCAGGGAGCGGAGATGCGGCACCATGGCGACCGGCGCGCCGTCATAGGCCGGGCACCAGGTTGCGGCGAGGGCTGCCGGCAGCGTGGCCAGTGCGGCACGTCGCTCGGCGGCGGGCGCGAGCACGATCCCGGGGCGGCTCACGCCCGCGTCGCCGTGCCGGGCGAGCAGGCCCGGCAGCGACGGCGCCTCGCCACAGGAGGTGACAAGCAGGACGATCACGGCCAGCATGCTGGTCGGGCGCGGCGGCCGACGGGTGGATCTGGGGTGTTCTGACGACGGCATACCTGCTCCGCTGGCCCTCAAACTCCCTGAACGCCTGTATCTGAGGTGTCGATGTTGCGCAGCCTAGTGCCAGTTCTCGGCGTCTGTCTCCTGGCCGGAGGCCACGTGTCGCTCGCAGCGGGGCCGTCGGTCGAGGCGAGCTACAGCGTGCAGACGATGGGTGTCGGCGTCGGCAACGCCACCCTGCGGCTGGAGCAGATGGCGGAGAGGCTCGCCGCGCGCTTCCGGTTCGAGACGGCAGCGCTGCTCGGGCTGGTCGAGAAGACGGACACGCGGATGGAGACGCTGGCCTCCGGCCTGCGCGATGCATTGAGCCTGGAACGGTTCGTCGGCGTCTATGAGAAGGAGGACCGCACGCGGGAGGTCGACATCACCTACGGCGCGGATGGCGCGATCGACGCGTTCGCGCTGAAGAAGCGCGGCTCGGTCCGGATCAACTCGGTGCCGGCGGGCCTGGCGGCCGGCACGGTCGATCCGATCGGCGCCTTCCTGCGCGCCCGCTCCTGGCTGGAGCAGGCAACCGTCGGCTCGGAGCTCGCCATGTCCGTGTTCGACGGCCGCAAGCGCTACGACACTACCCTCCGGTATCTCGGCCTGACGCAGGTCTCGACCCCGCACGGCGGAGCGCCGGCGCATCAGGTGAGCGTACGCTACCAGCTGCGCCAGTCGCTGGACGAGGACAGCGGCACGCTCGAGCCCGAGAAGAACGACCGGGTTCGCGAGCTGCAGATGACGGTCAGTACGGACGGCCGCTACGTGCCGCTGGGCGTCGAAGGCAATTTCGACGGGATGCCGCTCACCGCGACCCTGACCGCGGACTGCGCCGGACCCGGCGGCTGTCCCGACTAGAGCGTGCTCGGTCTGACCGAGCACGCTCTACGATTCCCCGGGCCTATCGGCCCTTGGCCTAGTTGAGGCAGAGCGTTTCCGCTCAGCGCCGAAGCGCTCTAGACGGTCGCGGCGGCCTTCGCCTCGATGCCCTTGTCGGCGAACAGCTGCTGCAGCTCGCCGCTCTGGTACATCTCGCGGACGATGTCGCAGCCGCCGACCAGCTCACCCTTGACGTAGAGCTGCGGGAAGGTCGGCCAGCTGGAGAACTCCTTCAGGCCCTGACGCAGCTCCATGTCGTCCAGGATGTTGTAGGACTGGAACGGCACGCCCACGTGCGACAGCACCTGGATCACCTGGGCCGAGAAGCCGCACATCGGGAACACCGGAGTGCCCTTCATGTAGAGGACGACGTCGTCGCCCGAGATCTGCTGGCGGATCCGATCGTCGATGGCGCTCATGCTGCTGGTCCTTGCTATGGCTGGCCTATTCGGACGGCGCCGAGGTGCTCAGGGCGAGAGCGTGCAGCTCGCCGCCCATGCGGTCGCCCAACGCCCGGTAGACGAGCTGGTGCTGCTGCAGCCGCGACTTGCCGCGGAACTGCTCGGAGACGATGTGGGCGCGATAATGGTCGCCGTCCCCGGCCAGATCCTCGATGGTGACCCGCGCGTCGGGCAGGCTCGCGCGGATCGCTGCCTCGATCTCGCTGACCGTCATGGGCATGGCGGTGCCGCATCCTCTCAGGCGTGGCCGCCGGCCATGTAAGAAGCCAGCCAGCCCTCGTGCACATCACGCAACTGAGCCACGGATATGGGGTTTTCCGCTTCCAGGATCAACGCATCGCCCCCGGTGCGGCCGATCCGCCGGGCGATCACGCCCCGCTCCTCCGCGAAGGCGAGAAGCGCGCCGGCGTCCGCGGGCGTCGCGGCCACGAGGTAGCGGCCCTGGTCCTCGCCAAACCACCAGCCGGTGGCGCTCGGCGCGTCCTCCGCCAGAGCGAGGGTCGCACCCATGCCGCTCGCCAGGCACATCTCGGCAGCGGCGATTGCGAGCCCGCCATCGGACAGGTCATGGCAGGCGCGCACCCGGCCCCTGCCGATCTCGCTCAGGATGAACCCGCCGGTGCGCCGCTCCGCGGCGAGATCCACCGGCGGCGGCGGCCCGTCGTCGCGGTGCACCAGGAGGCCCCAGTAGAGCGAGCAGCCGAGCCACCCGAGGCATTCGCCCACCAGCAGCAGCTCCAGCCCCTCGCTGTCCCAGGCGATCTTGCTCATCTGCGCGAGATCGTCGATCAGGCCGAGCCCGCCGACATTGGGGGTGGGCAGGATCGCGCTGCCGTCGGTCTCGTTGTAGAGCGAGACGTTGCCCGACACGACCGGGAAGTCGAGCGCCTCGCAGGCCGCGGCCATGCCCTCGATGCAGCCGACGAGCTGCCCCATGACGCGGGGCCGCTCGGGATTGCCGAAGTTGAGGCAGTTGGTGATCGCCAGCGGCTTGGCGCCGACGGCGACGAGATTGCGCCAGGCCTCGGCCACCGCCTGACGGCCGCCCAGCTCCGGATCGGCGAAGCAGTAGCGCGGCGTGCAGTCGGTGGTGAGCGCCAGCCCGCGATTGGAGCCGTGAACGCGCACGACCGCGGCGTCGCTGCCCGGCCGCTGGACGGTATCGGCGCCGACCATGTGGTCGTACTGCTCCCAGATCCAGCGTTTGCTGGCGAGATCGGGTGAGCCGAACAGGCGCAGCAGGGCGTCCCGGTGCGGGATCACGGCCTCGCGGTCGCTGGCCGCGATCGGCACGCGCTTCGGTGTGGGCTCGCATGGGCGCTGATAGACCGGCGAGGCGCCGCTGACCGGTGCCACCGGCACGTCCGCGACCGTCCGTCCGTCCCAGCGCAGCACCATGTGGCCGGTGTCGGTGACGCGGCCGATCACGGCGCAATCCAGGCCCCATTTGGCGAACACCGCCAGCGCCTCGGCCTCGCGGCCGCGCTCGAGCACCATGAGCATGCGCTCCTGGCTCTCGGAGAGCATGATCTCGTACGGCGTCATGCCGGTCTCGCGCAGCGGCACCCGGTCGAGGTCGAGCTCGATCCCGGTCTCGCCGCGCGCGGCCATCTCGAAGGAGGACGAGGTCAGGCCGGCCGCCCCCATGTCCTGGATGGCGACGATGCAGTCCTTCTCCATCAGCTCGAGGCAGGCCTCGATCAGCAGCTTCTCGGTGAACGGATCGCCGACCTGCACGGTCGGCCGCTTGGCCTCGGTCTCGTCGGAGAACTCGGCCGAGGCCATGGTGGCGCCGTGGATGCCGTCGCGCCCGGTCTTGGCGCCGAGATAGACCACCGGGTTTCCGACCCCGCTGGCCTTGGCATAGAAGACGCGATCGGCCCTGGCGACGCCGACGCACATGGCGTTGACCAGGATGTTGCCGTTGTAGGCGCGGTGGAAGGTGCATTCCCCGCCCACCGTCGGCACGCCGACGCAGTTGCCGTAGCCGCCGATGCCCGAGACGACCCCGGCGAGGAGATGGCGGGTCTTCGGATGAGCGGGATCGCCGAAGCGCAGGGCGTCGAGCAGTGCCACGGGTCTGGCACCCATGGTGAAGACGTCGCGCAGGATGCCACCGACGCCGGTCGCGGCGCCCTGGTACGGCTCGATGAAGGAGGGGTGGTTGTGGCTCTCCATCTTGAACACGGCGACCAGCCCCTCGCCGATGTCGACCACGCCCGCGTTCTCGCCCGGTCCACACACCACCCAGGGAGCCTCGGTCGGGAATTTGGAAAGATGGATCTTCGACGATTTGTAGGAGCAGTGCTCGCTCCACATGACCGAGAAGATGCCGAGCTCGACCAGATTGGGCGGCCGGCCCAGAATCTCCAGGATCCGCCCATATTCGTCCGGCTCGAGGCCGTGCTCGGCGACGATCTCGGGCGTGATCGCGTCGCTCATGCCAAGCTCTCGAGCAAGGAGCGGAACATCGGCAGGCCGTCGGTGCCGCCGAGCAGCGGCTCGATCGCGCGCTCGGGATGCGGCATCAGGCCCAGCACGTTGCGCCGTGACCCGAGCACCCCGGCGATGTCCGCGGTCGAGCCGTTCGGGTTGTCGCGATAGCGGAAGGCGATCCGGTCCTCGTCCTCGAGGCGGGCGAGCCCGTCGCGATCGATCACATAGTTGCCGTCGTGATGCGCGACGGGGAGGCGGATCGGCGTGGTGCCGTAGGCAGTGGTGAACGGACTCTTGCGCGTCACCGCCTCCAGCTCGACGAAGCGGCAGACGAACCCCAATCCGGCATTGCGGATCAGTGCGCCGGGCAGCAGCCCGGCCTCGGCCAGGATCTGGAAGCCGTTGCACACGCCCAGAACCGCGACGCCCGCCTCCGCACGCCGAACGACCTCGCGCATTACGGGGCTGCGTGCCGCCATCGCGCCGCAGCGCAGATAATCGCCGTAGGAGAAGCCGCCCGGCACGCCGATCAGGTCCAGCTCGGGCAGCTCGGTCTCCTGGTGCCAGACGCGCAAGACCGGGCTGCCGAACACGGTCTCGAACGCTACGGCGAGATCACGGTCGCAGTTCGAGCCGGGGAAGGTGACGACGGCGGTCCGGATCAAAGGCCGGGCTCCCCGCCCGGCCAAAAGGTGTCGTCCTCCACGGACTTGCGTGGATAGGGGCACTGCTCCGGGGATGTGGCGGGTGCGAGGCCGGTCTCGCTCGCAGCCTCCAGCCGTGCCGGGGCATAGGCGTCGGCGAACTCGTCGGCGGCTCTGGCCTTGAGGCCGGGATTCTTCCGCAACAAACGAGCGATCGCGTGCCGCTGATTCATGATAGAGGCTTGCCAGCTGCCGGAACGATGGCCTGGCTGGAACTGCCATTTCAGCAGGTGGAGCAGAAGTACGGCGTAGCGGGAATGAAGCTCGCGTTCGAGGGATCGGCTCAAATCCTCGATCTCCTCGGCCAGCTCGCGCCAGTCCAATTCCGGGACGTCATTGAGCCGGAGCTCGGCGAGCCGGCGAAGGGCTACCGCCTGCGCCAAACCCCAGCTGTAGAAATCGTCGCGGTACAGGCTGCTCATCGCCGGTCTCGCCTCACTCCGCCAGGCTGATCCGGTAGGTTTCGATGACGGGGTTGGCGAGCAGGCGCTCGCACATCGCCTTGACCTCGGCCTCGGCGGACGGGCGGTCGCCGGTGGCGAGCTGCAGCTCGATCACCTTGGCCTTGCGCACCTCCGAAATGCCATCGAAGCCCATGCCGCCGAGCGCGCGCTCGATGGCGACCGCCTCGGGGTCGAGAACTCCCGGGCGGAACGAGATTTCGATCCTGGCCTTCACGCTGACACTCCGCGGCCCACCGGCTGGCGGCGGGTATGCCGCAGCGATGCTCTCGCGTCTACTGGACCATCTCCGGCCCCTTGAGGTCGCGCGGCCCGGCCTCGGGCAGAATGCCCAGGCGCCGTGCGATCTCGGCATAGGCCTCCTGCACGCCGCCCAGGTCGCGTCGGAAGCGGTCCTTGTCGAGCTTCTCGTTGGTGCGCGAATCCCACAGCCGGCAATTGTCGGGGCTGATCTCGTCGGCGAGGACGATGCGCATGTCCTCCTCCTCCCAGAGCCGCCCGAACTCGACCTTGAAGTCGATCAGCTTGAGCCCGATACCGATGAAGATGCCGGTGAGGAAGTCGTTGATCCGCAACGCGAGGTTCAGGATCTCGTCGAGCTCCTGATAGGAGGCCCAGCCGAAGGCGGTGATGTGTTCCTCGGTGACCAAGGGATCGCCCAGCTCGTCGGACTTATAGGTGTACTCGACGATCGAGCGGGGGAGCGGCGTGCCTTCCTCCAGCTTGAATCGCTGGGCGATCGAGCCGGCCGCGACGTTGCGCACGATCACCTCGACCGGGATGATCTCCACCTCCTTGATCAGCTGCTCGCGCATGTTGACGCGGCGGATGAAGTGGGTCGGGATGCCGATCTCCGCGAGGCGCAGCATCAGATATTCGGAGATGCGGTTGTTGAGCACACCCTTGCCGGTGATGACGCCGCGCTTCTGGTTGTTGAACGCGGTCGCGTCGTCCTTGAAGTACTGGATCAGCGTGCCCGGCTCGGGACCCTCATACAGGACCTTCGCCTTGCCTTCGTAGACCTGCCGCCGCCGGCTCATGCCATGGCCCTGCCTCAACACGCATAGCGCCGGCGTCAGGAGCCGCCGGCGCAGGGATCGGGTTTCAGTCCGGGTGATATAGCGGACGCCGCGAGCGGCGACAACGAACCATCGGGATCAAAGCCCGGGTCAGTCGGCTGGCGACGGCATTGACCTGCTCGATCCGGCTCAATCTAAGTGCAGGCCGTCGATGCCGGCAGGCCAGCACGGAGCCGCACCATGTTCAAGCCCGACCTGCTCACAGGTGCCCACATCCTGATCACCGGCGGCGGGACGGGCCTCGGCAAGAGCATGGGGCGCCGCTTCCTGGAGCTGGGGGCGCGTCTGACGATCTGCGGGCGCCGCCTGGAGGCGCTGGAGACCACCGCGTCGGAACATCGCGAGGCGACGGGTGGAGAGGTGACGGCCATCGCCTGCGACGTCCGCGAGACCGATGCGGTGGAGGCGATGATCGGGCTTGCCGAAGCGACAGCGCCGGTCACCGTGCTGGTCAACAATGCTGCGGGGAACTTCCTCGCCCGTAGTGAGGAGCTGTCGCCGAGGGCCATCGATGCGGTCGTCGGCATCGTGCTGAAAGGATCGCTCAACGCGACCCTTGCGCTCGGACGGCGCTGGCTCGCGGCCGGGCGCCAGGGCAATGTGCTCAGTATCGTCACCAGCTATGCCTGGACCGGCTCCGCCTATGTGCTGCCCTCGGCGGTCGCCAAGGCCGGGGTGCTGGCGATGACCCGTTCCCTCGCGGTCGAATGGGGCGGGCGGGGCATCCGCCTCAATGCGATCGCCCCGGGACCGTTTCCCACGCCTGGCGCCTGGGAGCGCCTCGTGCCGCGACCCGAGCTCGCCCGAGCCTTCGAGGCCCGCAATCCACTAAACCGTTCCGGCGAGCACGCCGAACTCGCGAATCTAGCCACTTTCCTAGTCGCCGAAGGAAGCGGCTATGTTAATGGCGAGGTAGTGACCATTGATGGCGGTGAATGGCTCAAGGGCGCAGGCCAGTTCAGCTTCCTGATGGAGATGCTCAAAGACGACGACTGGGCCGCACTGCGGCCAGCTCGACGCTGAAAATAGGGAGGACGACATGGCGACCATCGCATTCATCGGGCTCGGCCATATGGGGCTGCCCATGGCGTGCAACCTGATCTCCGGCGGCCATGTGGTGCATGGCCACGACGTCAGCTCGGCCGCGACGTCGCGCTTCGTCGCGGCAGGCGGCACGGCCGCCAACAGTGTCGCCAAAGCCGTCAGCGGTGCGGACGTGATCATCAGCATGCTTCCCGAAGGCCGCCATGTGCGCGGGGTCTACATGGACCAGGGCGGCGTGTTCGCCACGGCCGGGGCGTCGGCCCTCCTGATCGACTGCTCGACGATCGACGTCGAGACCGCACGGATGATCGCGGCCGGTGCGGCGGCGCGTGGCTTCGAGATGCTCGACGCCCCGGTCTCCGGCGGGGTTTCGGGAGCCACGGCGGCCACGCTGACCTTCATGGTCGGCGGTTCAGAGCGTGCGTTCCAGCGGGCCGAGCCGTTCCTCGCCGTGATGGGCAAGGCGGTCGTCCATGCCGGCGGCCCCGGCAACGGTCAGGCGGCGAAGATCTGCAACAACATGATGCTGGGCATCCAGATGATCTCGGTGTGCGAGAGCATGGCGCTGGCCCAGCGGCTGGGGCTTTCGCCGCAGCGGCTGTTCGACATCAGCAAGGTCTCGTCCGGCCAGTGCTGGTCGCTGACCAGCTATTGCCCGGTCCCCGGCCCGGTCCCCGGCTCGCCCGCCAACCGTGACTACGAGCCCGGCTTCACCGCGGCGATGATGGTGAAGGATCTCCGTCTCGCCCAGTCCACGGCGCAGGCTGTGCGCGCCAGCACGCCGCTGGGGGCAGAAGCGTATCAGCTCTACAACCTTTTCGCCGCTGGCGGGAACGAAGGGCTGGATTTTTCCGCCATAATCAAGATGATCGCCGGCAATGGGGCTTAGCGCTGTACCGGAATGCCCGCCGGGACAATGAAGCCATGGGTGGTCGTTAACCGAGGCGGACGTGAAGGAACAATACCTGATCAGTATTCGTCTCATTGAGCGCCTGCATCGGCGTTTCCTGGACGTTATCAAGGCAGAGCTGGATCGGTTTGGCATCGAGGACATTAACAACGTCCAGGCGCTGATACTCTTCAACATCAACGAGGAGCAGCTGACCGTCGGCGAACTAACGGTACGTGGATACTACCTGGGGTCGAACGTCTCCTATAATGTCAAGAAACTTGTGGAGAACGACTATCTTATTCAGGAACGGTCGTCGCACGATCGGCGCATGACCCGGGTACGGCTGTCGCCGAAGGGCCTCGATCTGACCGCGCGGATCAGCGAGCTCTACCAACGCAACAGCGACGAGCTTTCCGGCAAGTATGTCAGCGAAGAGCAGCTGCGGCAGACCAATCACACGCTGATGAGCCTCGAGCGCTATTGGAGCAGCCAGATCAACTACGGTCCGGCGTTCGGGATGATCGAGCCTGAGGAGTAGCCGAGCTCACTCGGCCGCAGGCGGCGCCTTCTGCAACGTGTCGAGCTGCCGCTGCAGCGCTTCCATGCGCTCGCGCAGCTCACGCATCTCGACGTCGATGCCGGGCGGCTTTTCGTGCGTGGCAGCACCCCATCCCGCCTCGCCCTGCTCGCCCGGAGCAGCCTCGCCCTCGGCACCTGGCGGGAACGGCCGGAACATGGTGGCCGCGCGCTGGAACAGCGCCATGTTCTGCCGCGTCATGTCCTCGAGCTGGGTCAGCGGAAAGAAGCGGCCGAAGGTCTGCTCGACATAGCCGCGCATCTGATCCTGATGGCGCGCGAAGTTCTCCATGCTGAGCTCGAGATAGCGCGGCAGGAAGGACTGCAGGCTGTCGTCATAGAAGCCGATGAGATGGCGCAGGAAGCCGATCGGCAGCAGGTTGCGGCCCTTGCTGTCCTCCTCGAGGATGATCTGGGTGAGAACCGAGCGCGTGATGTCCTCGCCGGTCTTGGCGTCGAACACCACGAACTCCTCGCCCTTGCGCACCATCTGGCTCAGCTCGTCGAGTGTGACGTAGCTGCTCGTGGCCGTGTTGTAGAGACGGCGATTGGCGTATTTCTTGACCACCGCCGGCTTGCTCGCCACCGGTGTCTCGGCCTCGGTCTTGCCCAGACTCATTCCCGTTCCTGTCGACAGGGCGCCACGGCCCGCAATGCTGCGGGCGGACGCTAACCCCGCGCGACCGGTGGGACAAGCGCCAATTGCTGCAGCGCCGCTGCGGCGCTGCAGCAGCCGTGGTGATCAGATCAGGGCTGCGAGCTCTTCCTCGAGGGTGAGCTCGCGCTCCTCCTCGGCCTCGTCGGCAGGCGGCGCCCTGCCGGCCTGGACGTCGGCCTCCTCCTGCGACCGGGCGATGTTCACCTTGACGGTGACCTCGACCTCGGGGTGGAGCGCCACGGTGACCGCATGCAGACCCAGCGTCTTCAGCGGCTGGTCGAGCCGGATCTGCTGCCGCTCCAGGTTGACCCCGGCCTCGGCAAAGGCCGTGGCGATGTCGCGTGGGCTGACCGAGCCATAGAGCTGCGCGCTTTCGCTGGCCTGGCGCAGCAGGGTGACGCTCCGTCCCTCCACCTTCTTGGCGGCGGCCTCGGCTTCCTGCTTGCGCTCGAGGTTGCGCGCCTCGAGCTGCGTGCGGCGCTTTTCGAAGTCGGCGATCGCACCCTTGGTGGCACGCAGCGCCTTGCCGCCGGGGATCAGGAAATTGCGCGCATAGCCGGGCCTGACGCTGACCACGTCGCCCATCTGGCCCAGCTTGGGCACGCGCTCGAGCAGGATGATCTGCATGTCGGGACTCCCGTCAGCCCGAGACGTAGGGCAGGAGCGCCAGCTCGCGCGCCCGCTTGATCGCCTGGGCCAGCTGGCGCTGCTCCTTGGCGGTCACGGCGGTGATGCGCCGCGGCACGATCTTGCCGCGCTCGGAGACGAAGCGCTGCAGCAGCTTGACGTCCTTGTAGTCGATCTTCGGCGCATCCGCGTGCGCGAACGGGCTCGACTTGCGCCGGCGGAAGAACGGGCGCCGGATGGTGATGTTGGGCGGCTCGCCGCCGCGACCGCGCCGCTCGTGGTGGCCGCCCTCCTCGGGGCGGGCCGGGGTCTCTTCCTGTGCCATGTCTCTCTACCTCAGCTGCGCGGCTCGCGGTCGCGGCGGGGTCCGTCGAAATCCCGCCGAGGCCCGCGCTCGTCACGGCTCGACTTCGCGATCATCACCTGCGAGGGGCCTTCCTCGTGCGCCTCGACCCGCACGGTCAGGTAGCGCAGCACGTCCTCGTGGATCCGCTGCGTGCGCTCCAGCTCGGCGATCGCGGCCGCCGGGGCATCGAGGTTCATGTGCAGATAGTGGCCCTTGCGGTGCTTCTTGACCCGGTAGGCCAAGTTGCGCAGGCCCCAATACTCGGTCTTGCCGACCGTGCCGCCCTGGGCGGTGATCACCTCGGAGAAGGCGGTGGAGAGATCCTGAGCCTGCTGGTTCGACAGGTCGGGCCGGGCGATGACGGTATGCTCGTAGAGAGGCATGATGTCCTTCCGTTGGACAACAGGACGGGGCCCGCCAGCCGTTCCGGCGTTCCAGGCGTCCGGTCTTCCATTGGGGCGGCGCGAATAGGCGCGACGAAGCACCCGCCCGCGCGGCGAGGTGCAGGCTTATACACGGCGGAACGGGGAGGGCAAGCCCGCCGTTCCGTGCTAGCTCCCGCCCGCGGCAATGGAGTAGCGGCGATGGTGGCTTCGCGGCGGATGGCGCTGGTGTTCGATCTCGACGGGACGCTGGTCGACAGCGTCTACCAGCATGTCGTGGCCTGGCACCACGCGCTGCTGGCGGAAGGGATCGAGCTGTCGATCTGGCGCATCCACCGCCGGATCGGCATGAGCGGCGGCCTGTTCACCAGGGCACTCCTGCGCGAGACCGGGCGCGAGTTCGATCCCGCCCTGCTCGAGCGCCTGCAGCGCGGCCATGCCGAGGCCTACAACCGCCAGGGCCACGACGTGCAGCCGCTGCCCGGGGCGGTGGCGCTGCTGCGCCGCCTGTCCGAGCTCGGCTGCCCCTGGGGCATCGCCACCAGCGGCCGGATCGAGACCGCGGGGCCGGTGATCGCCAAGCTCGGCGTGCCCGACGGCGTGCCCGTGATCACGCGCGACCTGGTCGCCCACGCCAAGCCCGACCCGGACCTGTTCCTCGCCTGCATCGACCGGCTCGGAGTCGACCCGGCCAGCGTCTACGTGGTCGGCGACAGCATCTGGGACCTGCTGGCCGCGCGCCGGGCCGGCACGCTCGGCATCGGCCTGCTCTCGGGCGGCTACGGCACCGAGGAGCTGGAGCGCGCCGGCGCCTACCGGGTCTACGAGGATCCCGCCATGCTGCTCACGCATCTGGACGAGCTGGGCGTGCGCGAGAAGTAGGCGACCGCTCCGGGGCATGGCGGTCGCGCCCGGTCCGCGCGTGCGCCGTTCCTACCCTCAGCCGCCCTCCGCCGTCTCGAGATCGCCGGGCTGCGGCGGCGCGATCGGGGTGAACTGGCAGCGGTCGGGCTTGAGGTCGAGCAATGGGGTGCCGTCGAGGCAGTCCAGCCCCTGCACCAGGACCATGTTGCCCTCGATGCCGACCAGCCGGGCGAGCGAGGTGCCGATCGGATTGGGCCGGACCGGCGAGCGCAGGCTGAAGGTGCCGCGGACCGCACCGTCGGAGGCAGGGCTCTGCAGCACCAGGTCGCGGCGCGAGAGGTGGAGCCAGTAGAGCACCTCGACCCGCTCGTAGCGCTCGAGGCCCGCGAGCGCCGGCACCCAGGGCTCGAACAGCTCGATCCGGCACACCGGCCCGTCCTGCCGACCCTGGCGCGGGGTGACCAGACGCGAAGTCCAAGGCGTGTGGATCCTGCCGATGAACAGGAGTCCGGCGTCGCTGGCACCCGGCCACTCGACCGCCACCTCGTTCCGCCGGATCTCGCCCTCGCGCACCATGGATCGGAATGTAGCGGCATCGGCCGCGGTGCCAAGCCGGACCGTGACGCTAGGACACGGCAACGGTCCTGGCGACCCTGGTCACCGGCATGGCGCGGCCGAGGCCGCGGAGCTCGGCGGTGACCTCCCGGGTCTCGCGGCCCTCCAGCAGCGCCGCGACGCCGGGGTAGGAGCGCACCTCGTCGGTGAGGCAGATCTCCTGGGCGTCGGCCATGGCCTGCACACGGGCGGCGATGTTCACGGTCTGGCCGAAATAGTCGAGCTCCTCGTTCAGTGTGACCGCGATCGCGGCACCGTGGTGGATGCCGATCTTGAGGGCGACCGGGCGGTCGGGCTGGCTGCGGTTGAACCGCTCGGCGGCGAGCTGCATGTCGAGGGCGGCGGCGACCGCGGCGGCGGCATCGGGATAGCTCGCCATCACCGCGTCGCCGATGGTCTTCACCACCGCCCCGCCGTGGCGGACGGTCGCCTCGCGCAGCCAGTCGAAATGCTGCTGCACGAGCTGGAACGCGTTGAGATCGCCGATCTGGCGATAGAGTGCGGTCGAACCCTTGATGTCGGTGAACAGGATGGCGATGTCGCGGATCGCGATCCCCTCGGCGCCGCCGATCACCTCGGAGCGGAACAGGCCGCGGAAGGTCTGGCTGGTCAGGAGGTGCTTGCCGGTCAGATAGGGCTCGAAACGCAGAAACTCGTCGTCCTGATCCGGCGGTATCTGCAGGATCGCCAGCACATTGCGGTCGCCGGTCGGGTTGGAGATCGTCAAGCGGACCGGGCCGGCGCCAAGCCGGATCTCCTCGGCGCTGTAGCCGGCGCCGTCGAACGCGAGATCGACCGATTGCGGGCCGCTGGCCGCTTCCTCGCCGATCCGCAGCAGGAAGCCGGCCTCCGTGTCGGAGCTGACTGCGCCCATCAGGCCCGGCTCGGCAAGGAAGGTGAAGCCGGTCGTGCCTTTCGGTTCCAGGAACCCGATCGCCCGCATCGCCGAGCGCGACGCGTCGATGTAGGGCCGTCCGTCCGGCCGCAGACCCTCCCGGACGCCGCGGAAGTGGAACATGTAGTCGAACGGCTCCAGAGCTTCGGGCCGCTGGTAGCGGGTCGCCGCGATCCGGGGGGCCACGTTGAAGTAGACCGCGATGAAGTCGTCCATCGTCGCCTCGTAGTGATTGTGGCACTGCGGGCAGCGATATTGCCGGGACACGGCGCGCAGGCGGGAGAAGCTCTCGACCGCGCAGGCGCAACGCGGGCAGATCAGCAGCCAGTCCATCTCGAACAGGCCCTGCGCGCTGGCGTGCAGCAGCAGATCGACCACCTCGTTCGGATCGAGGTCGCGCTGCCGCGCCAGCGTGAAGGGATTGAGCCGGAACAAGGCGGCGTCGTCGTCCTCGCGGAGCACGGATTCCAGCCGCGACACCACGCGCGGGCTCCAGGATCTGGCGGACTCCAGCCCGGCCAGCCCCGCATCCAATGCGCGCTCATCCAGGATCGTCGCCATGGCGCACCTCCGCTGCCGATCACCCTAAGCTAGGCGAGTGCGTGCCTCGCCCCAAGGGCAGGGCTCGCTCCGGGGAACCCGTGGCTACGGCGCAGCTTGAATTTGGGCCGGTGTTCGCGCCGTAGTGCTGGAGGTCGCCATGCTCAAGCTTGCCGCACTCGCCTATGGACCCGTGGCTGCCGTGACGTTCGGGGTGCTCGTGCTTCTGGTCATCGCCGTGCCGGGTATGTTCCGCGATTTCGAGGTGGCGGCGTGGCTCTACTTTGGCGCCGCGCTGCTCAGCCTGCTCATCGCGGTGCCGCTCGCGATGATGGTCGCGCACCGGATGCTGACCCGCCGCGAGCGCCGTCTGCTCGACGCTCATGCCGGCGTGGGGCGGTAGCGCCTCTCAGGGAATGAACTGCTCCTTGAGGATCCGCTCTTCGAGATTGTGCTCGGGATCGAACAGCAGCGTGAAGCCGATCGAGCGGTCCTCGCGGATCTCGACCCAGGTGATGTCGCGGACCTCGGTGAAGTCGGCGACGGCGCTGACCGGGCGCTTGCCCGCCTCGAGACAGTCGATGCGGAAGCGGGTCGAGCTGGGCAGGAGCGCGCCGCGCCAGCGGCGCGGGCGGAACGGGCTGATCGGCGTGAGTGCCAGGAGATTGGCGGCGAGCGGGATGATCGGCCCGTGCGCGGAGAGATTGTAGGCGGTCGAGCCCGCCGGCGTCGCCACCAGCACGCCGTCGCAGACCAGCTCGGGCAGGCGCACCACGTCGTCGATCGAGATCGCGAGCCGGGCTGCCTGCCTGCTCTCGCGATAGATCGAGACCTCGTTGATGCCGATCGCATCGTAGGTGGTGCCGTTGCCGAGGCATGCCGTCATGCGCAACGGATAGAGCGTGACCCGCTGCGCGCGGGCGATGCGCGCCTCCAGGTCCTCCTGCGCGAAGGAATTGAGCAGGAAGCCCACGGTCCCGAGATTCATGCCGTAGATCGGCCTAGCCTGCGCCAGCTCCGTGTGCAGGGTCTCCAGCATGAAGCCGTCGCCGCCCAGGGGAACGATGACGTCGGCGGCGTCCGGCGCATGCCGGCCATAGCGCGATTCGAGCACGGCCAGGGCACGCATCGCCTCGGCCGTCGGCGCGGCGCGGAACGCGAGCTTCATGATCGGCTACTCCCGCGGCCGGTGGACTTGGTTCACACGCTGCCTACATGGGACTAGAAGGCCAGAGAAGGCCCGCGGAGTCCGCGACAGCGCAAGGGGAGTGGTTCTCGATGGTGATCGACCCGTTCGGACGGGCCATCAGCTATGTGCGGATCTCGGTCACCGACCGCTGCGACTTTCGCTGCGTGTACTGCATGGCCGAGGACATGGCCTTCCTGCCCAAGGCCGAGCTGCTGACGCTGGAGGAGCTGGATCGTCTCGGCAGCGCCTTCGTCGGTCTGGGTGTGCGCAAGATCCGGCTGACCGGCGGCGAGCCCCTGGTCCGGCGCAATGTGATGTGGCTGATCGAGCAGCTCGGCCGTCATATCACGCGCGGTGCGTTGGACGAGCTCACCATCACCACCAACGGCAGCCAGCTCGAGCGCCACGCCAAGGATCTCGTGCGCGCGGGCGTGCGGCGGGTGAACGTGTCGTTGGACACGCTCGATCGCGACCGGTTCGCGGCGATCACCCGCTGGGGCAAGTTCGACAAGGTCATGGCCGGCATCGAGGCGGCCAAGGCGGCGGGCCTGTCGGTCAAGATCAATGCGGTGGCGCTCAAGGGCGTCAACGAGGACGAGCTCGACCACATGGTCGCCTGGTGCGGGGCGGAAGGGTTCGACCTGACGCTGATCGAGACCATGCCGCTCGGCGAGATCGATGGCGACCGCACCGCACAGTACCTGCCCCTGTCGGTGGTGCGTGCCCGGCTCGCCGAGCGCTGGACGCTGACCGACATTCCCTATCGGACCGGCGGGCCGGCGCGCTACGTCGAGGTGGCCGAGACCGGCGGGCGGCTCGGCTTCATCACGCCGCTCACCCACAATTTCTGCGAATCGTGCAACCGGGTGCGGGTCACCTGCACGGGCACCATGTTCATGTGCCTCGGCCAGGAGGATGCCGTCGACCTGCGCGGCCCACTGCGCGCGTCGGAGGGCGACGAGGCGGTGGCGGAAGCGATCCGGGCCGGCATCGCCCGCAAGCCCAAGGGCCACGACTTCGTCATCGACCGCCGCCACAATCGCCCCGCGGTCGGGCGGCACATGAGCGTCACCGGCGGCTGAGCACGCCTCAACCGGTCCGGCGCAGGCGGTCGTCCGCAATACCGAGCCCGAGGCGCAGGCGGGCGAAGCCCCGCACTGCGTCCAGGGCCAGCTCGAGGCGGGTCAGCCGCTCCGGAGAGGCGGCTGCGTGCTCGGCCTCGGCGGCGAGACGGGCCATCTCGACCGCGCCGATGTTGGCGCTGGCACCCTTCAGCGAATGCGCCGCCCTGGACCAGTCGCCGCGGCCGACGAGGCTCTGGCGCAGCTCGTCGAGGTAGCCTCGCGCCGTCGAGAGGTAGAGCTCGGTCAGCTCGCGGCCGAGCTGCTGGTCGCCCTCGGTGAACGAGGCGAGGCGGGTGAGATCGAGCGGCTTCGGCGGCATCGGGACAGGCGCTCCGCTCGCATCCGGGGGACGATGCAGGTGGTCGTGGATCGAGGAGACCAGCCGGGCGATCGAGATCGGCTTGGGCAGATAGGCGGCGAGACCGGCCTCCCGGCAGCTCTCCCGAATCCGGTCGCCGTCCCAGGCATTGCCGAACATGATGATCGGCATGCCCGCGAGGGGTTCTGGCGCGCTGTGCAGGCGGCGGGCGAGCGTCAGCCCCGACATGTCGGGCAGCTCGAGCGCGACGAGCGCCAGCGCGAACTGGCTGTGCGCCACGATCATGATGCAGTCCCGCCCGGAAACGACGCAGGTCACCACATAGCCGAGCCGGCTCAGCACCATTTTCATCAGGCCGCGGCTCAAGGCGGGATCGCCGACGATCAGCAGGCGCCGAGGCGAGATCGCGCTGCTGGCCAAGTCCATCCAGATCTAACTCGCCTAGTGGGAGTAGGGTTTCATGATTTCTCCCGTAATGGTTTAGAAGGTCAAGAGAAAACCTCAGGGTGATCCGCGAGCGCTACGGCGAGCGCGCTGGCCACGCGGGCATTGTCGAGCACCAGCGCCTCGTTGAGCGTGACCGTGCGCCCGGCGCTGAGCCGCGCCAGGGCGGCGAGGAGGAATGGCGTGATCTCCTTGCCGACGATCCCGCGGGCTGCCGCCTGCTCGCTCGCGTCGTGGATCCAGCCCTCGAGCTGGGCACGCGGGAGGGCAAGCCCGGCCGGCGGCGGATTGGCCACCACGAGCCCGGACGGCCAGCCCAGCTCCGCCTGCGCCCGCACGACGGCGGCCAAAGATCCGATGTCGTCGAGACGGGGCACGGGCAGATCGCTGTCACGGGCGTAGAACGCCGGGAACCGGTCGCAGCGATAGCCCAGGACCGGGACGGCGAGGGTCTCCAGCACCTCGAGCGTGCGCGGCAGGTCGAGAATGATCTTGGCACCGCTGCACACGACGGCGACGCCCGTCCGCGCCAGCTCGTGCAGGTCGGCGGAGACGTCGAGGCTGGACTCGCCCCCGCGATGCACCCCGCCGATGCCGCCGGTCGCCACGACCCGGATTCCGGTGGCGGCCGCGATCCGGATCGTGCCGGCGACCGTGGTGGCGCCGAGGCCGCCACCTGCGACGACCAGAGCGAGATCCCGTGGCGTGCATTTGGTCACCTCGTCGGCGAAGGCCAAGCGCTCGAGGGTCTGCGGACCGAGGCCGACGCGGATGGCGCCGTCGACGATCGCGATGGTCGCCGGAACGGCGCCGACCTCGCGAACGGCCGACTCCACCGCGCGGCCAAGTTCGAGATTGCGCGGACGCGGCAGGCCGTGACAGATCAGGGTCGATTCGAGCGCCACGACGGGCGCTTCGACCTGCAACGCACGCGCCACCTCGGGATCGATGCAGAGTTGCATGGCTCTATCCTGCTCCGGTCGCTGCACGCCTTTCTAGCTCCATCGGAACGACAGATGCACAAGGTACTCGACCACCACTCGGCCCTCATCCACACCATGGTCCTGGTCTCCGCGGCCGAGGGCCGGATGTCGGACGGGGAGCTGCAGACGATGGGCCGGCTGGTGCGTGACCTGCCCGTGTTCCGCAACTTCGATCCCGACCGGATCGTGGAGGTCGGCAAAGCCTGCGCCGAGCTGCTGACGCGCGAGGACGGCCTGGACATCGCGCTGCGGCAGATCCACACGGCTCTCCCCGCGCCACTGCGCGAGACGGCCTACGCGCTCGCCTGCGAGGTCGCGGCCGCCGACGGCAGTCCGGCCGACGCGGAGCTGCAGATGCTCGAGATGCTGCGCCATCGGCTCGGGATCGATCGGCTGATCGCGGCCGGCATCGAGCGCGGCGTCCAGGCCCGGCATCGCACGTTGTAGGGATCGCCCGTGCCTTTCGACGGCCTGCTCCTGCCGCCTGCGCCGATGGCGGAGGTCGATCGCGCCGCGATCGCCGCCGGGCTCCCCGGCCCATGGCTGATGGAGAATGCCGGGCGTGCCGTCACGCGCGCGATCATGGCCCGCTACGGCGCCCGGCGGACGCTGGTCCTGTGCGGGCCGGGCAACAATGGTGGAGACGGCTGGGTCGTCGCCCGTCTGCTGCACCGGGCCGGCTGGCCGGTCAGGGTGGCCTCGCTCGTGCCGGCCAAGGCGCTCAAAGGCGACGCGGCGGCGGCCGCCGCGCGCTGGCATGGGCCGGTCGAGGAGGCGACCACCCAGGCGCTGGCCGGTGCGGAGCTGGTGGTCGACGCCCTGTTCGGCGCCGGTCTCACGCGTCCGCTCGAAGGCATGGCTCTGGCCCTGATCGAGGCGCTCGCCGGGCACGGTGCCCCGGTCGTGGCGGTCGACGTGCCCTCCGGTCTCGACGGCGCGACCGGCGCGGTGCAGGGCGGCGCGCCTCGGGCGGCGCTGACGGTCACCTTCTGCAGGCTCAAGCCCGGCCATCTGCTGCTGCCGGGGCGGCTCCTGTGCGGTCGCACGGTACTCGCCGATATCGGTATTCCCGACGAGATCGTGGCCGCGCACGCCGCGGGCCTGCATGCCAACGGTCCATGGCTCTGGCGCGGCCTCCTGCCCGAGCGCACGCCGGAAAGTCACAAATACCGCTTCGGGCATGCGCTGGTGGTGGGCGGCCCGGTGGCGACCACCGGCGCGGCGCGCCTCGCGGCGGGCGCCGCGTTGCGGGTCGGGGCAGGGCTGGTCAGCGTCGCCTGCCGGCCGGGCGCGCTCACCACCTATGCGGCGCAGCTGACGACGGTCATGACCAAGCCGGTCGCGGACCAGGAGGCGCTGGGCGCGCTCTTGAGCGACCCGCGCTACCGCGCCGTGCTGCTCGGGCCCGGTGCCGGAGTCGGCGAGGCGACCCACGGGGCGACGCTCGCCGTGCTCGCGACGGGTCGAGACACGGTGCTGGACGCCGATGCCTTGACCAGCTTCGCCGAGGATCGCGAGGCGCTGTTCGCCGCTCTGCACGGCGAGGTGGTCCTGACCCCCCACGACGGCGAGTTCGCGCGCCTGTTCGACGAGACCGGCGACCGGCTCGCCCGCGCGCAGGCGGCGAGCCGACGCTGTGGCGCCGTGGTCCTGCTGAAGGGCGCCGATACGGTCGTGGCGGCGCCGGACGGACGTGCCGCGATCCAGCCCGAGGCGCCGCCCTGGCTCGCCACCGCGGGCACCGGCGACGTGCTGGCAGGCCTGGTCGTCGGGCTGCTCGCGCAGGGGTTGCCCGCGTTCGAGGCGGCGGCGGCGGGCGTCTGGCTGCACGCGCGGGCGGCCGAAGCGGCCGGGGCGGGCCTGATCGCCGAGGATCTCGCGCAACATGTGGCGGCGGCTCTGTTGCGGGCGCGCGCCGCCTGATGACGGCCGGCTTGGTCGCGGGCAAGCTCGCCCTATAGAAGATCCGACGCTGGCGGCATGCGGGCCGAGCCGGCAGGATGGCGCAGCCGTACGAACGGACTGGCGATTGCTCGACGACCCGGACCTGCGCCTGGTGCTCGACCTCACGCCCTCGGCGCTCCTGCTGCTGCGCCGCGCCGAGCAGGGACGGTCTGCGCCGACCATCCACTCGCTCAACCGCGCGTTCGTCGAGCTGGCCGGCCCCGCGGCCGAGACACTGATCGACCGCAGCCTCTACACCCTCGCCACCCTGTTCGAGACGGACGACGAGTTCGCGGTGATGCTGGCGGCCGCGGCGGCTGGCGAGCCGTTCACCGCGCGGCTTCGCTCCCGTACCCCGGCCGAGCCGCGGCTCGTCGAGGCTCGCGGGGCGCCGCTCGCCCAGCGTCGCGACCGCTACGGCATCTGGCTGCAGTCCGAGCCGCCTCCGCCGGAGGCGGAACTGGCCGGCGCGTTCCGGCTGGTGGCGAGCCTGAGCCGCGAGTGCTTCTATGAGTTGACGATCGAGGTCGATTGCGGCCTGCGCCTCGCATGGGCCGATCCCCGCCTGACCGAGATCACCGGCTACACGTTGGACGAGCTGCGGGCGATGGGTGGCTTCTTCGGCCTGTGTGCCCCGGCCGACGTGCCGGAACTGCTGCGGCGCAACCAGCTGCTTCTCTCCGACGAGCCCGGCCCGGTGCGCTATCGGCTGCGCCGGAAGGATGGCGCGCTGCGCCCGGTGGTCGACCACGCCCGTGCGGAGCGCGTCACGGACGCCACCATGGTTCGCCGCGTGGTTGGCACGCTGGCGGACAGCTCGGGCCCCGACCTGCCGCTGGCAGCCCTGGAGCGGGAGGCGGAGCTGCTGGCCGAGACGCTCGAGGCGAGTCTGGTCGTGTTCGACACGGCTGGAACGATCCTCTGGGCGGGCGAGCGCTCGACAGCGTCGTTCGGCCAGCGCATGCGCGAGCATCAGGGACAGGGCCTGGATCTGGTGCTGCCGCCGCGGTTGCGTGAGCGATGGCTGGACGCGATCGGCGAGGCGGCCGCCCTTCGCCAGCCGCTGCGCTGCCGGCTGCCATGGCCCGCCAGCGTCAGCGAGGCGCTCAGCCTGGAAGCGATGCTCGTGCCGTTGAGCGGGCTGCGCGTGCAGGCGGTGCTCTGGACGGCGGGGGCCGGCGCGGCACCGGCCACGCGCGGGCTGCTCGACGCGCTGCGCGCACCGATGCTGCTGGCGGGTCCGGATCTGCGGGTCCTGGAGGTCAACGACGCCTTCGAGCGGCTGACGGGCACGCCGCGCGACGGCCTTCTCGGACGACCGGCCGCCGAGTGCCTCGCCACGACGGCGACGCGCGAGCGCCTGGCCGCGGCGCTGGACGGGCTCGGCCGGGGAGCCGAGCGCGAGGTGCGGCTGACGCTCGCCTGCGCGGTCCGGGGCGGCGAGCGGCAGCTCGAGCTGCGCCTGATGGCGCTGGCACCGTCCGAGGACGGAATCGACGGGTTGCTGATCGAGGTCCATCGGGTCGACGAGAGGAGCCCGAGCGGGTCGAGCAGCGGCGAGAGTTGGCTGTCGGCGGTGATGAGCAACGTCGCCGACGGGATCGTGCTGCTCGACCAGGAGGGCACGGTCACCTGGCTGTCGCGGTCGGCCGAGGCGATCTTCGACTGTCCGCGCGATGCCGCGATCGGGGCGCAGATCGACGCGATCCTGCCGCTGGCCGCCGAGAGAACCGAGAAGCTGCTCGACCGGGTGCAGCGCGCCGCCCCCGGCCCGCTCGAGGTCACGTTGCGGCGGCGCTCGGGCGAGCTGGTGCCGATCGAGGTCGAGGCCAGCCTCGCCCAGCTGCGCGAGCGGCGGATGGTGGTCCTGGTCGTGCGCGACCTGACCGGGCGCCAGCAGACCGAGGAGACCTTGCGCAGCCTCGCCTATCACGATCCGCTGACCGGCCTGCCGAACCGACTCCTCTTCCACGACCGGCTCGCCCAGGCGATCGAGCGCGCCAAGCGGACGCGGCAGCTCCTGACCGTGATGCTGATCGATCTCGACCGGTTCAAGCTGATCAACGACTCGCTGGGGCTGGTCACGGGCGATCAGATCATCAAGGGTGTCGCCGACCGCCTGGTCGGCGCGCTGCGCAAGAGCGACACCGTGGCCCGGCTCGGCGGCGACGAGTTCATGGTCCTGCTTCTGGGCACCAACGGCGCCGAGGCGGCGGCGCGCGTGGCCCAGAAGCTGATCGAGGTGCTGCAGCCGCCGCTGCAGGTCGACGGGCGGGAGCTGACGACCAGCGCCAGCATGGGGATCGCCCTGTTCCCGCATGACGGGGACGATGCCGACACGCTGATCAAGAATGCTGCCAATGCCCTGAGCCGCGCCAAGGAGCAGGGTCGCAACGGCTACCAGTTCTACACCGAGGACATGAACGCCAAGGCGTTCGAGCGGCTGATGCTGGGGAGCGGACTGCGCACGGCGCTCGAGCAGGGCGAGCTGGTGCTGCACTACCAGCCCAAGGTCAATCTCGCCGACGGAGCCGTCACCGGGGTCGAGGCGCTGCTGCGCTGGCACCATCCCACGCTCGGCCTCGTGTCGCCGGCCGAGTTCATCCCGTTGGCCGAGGAGACCGGCGTGATCGTGCCGATCGGCGCCTGGGTGCTGCGCACGGCCTGCGCCCAGGTGCGCCGCTGGCAGATGCTGGGCCATCCGCGGCTAGAGCTCGCGGTCAACATCTCCGCCCGGCAGTTCCAGGAGAAGGGCTTCCTGCCGACGGTGGCGGCGGCGGTCGAGGAGTCCGGGATCTCGCCCGAGCTGATCGAGCTCGAGCTCACCGAAAGCGTGATCATGCGCGATTCGCCCGAGGTGGCGCAGCGCCTGCGCGAGCTGACCGCCCTGGGCATCCGGCTCGCCGTCGACGATTTCGGCACCGGCTACTCCTCGCTCGGCTATCTCAGGACGTTCCCGATCCACGCGCTCAAGATCGACCGCTCGTTCGTGCGCGACATCGACCGGGACCCCAACAGCGCGGCACTCGCGGAGGCGATCATCGCCATGGCCGGCAGCCTGCGGCTCAAGGTCGTCGCCGAGGGGGTCGAGACCAGCGCCCAGCTCACCCAGCTCCGGCGCTTCGGCTGCCAGGAGCTGCAGGGCTACATCTTCAGCAAGCCCCTGCCGCCCGACGAGCTGCTGGCGCTGCTGGAGGAGGGCCGCCGCCTGCCGCTCCCGGGCGCTTGACCGGGCGGGCGCGGGGCGATCTAGCCCTGGACCTTGGTGCCGGCGCCGCCGCCCGGGCGGCAGCTGCCGGTGGAGCCCTCCGCGCAGATGGTCCGGCCGTCGGTCCAGCGCGCGCCGGAGAAGTCGACATGCAGCAGGTCGGCGCCGTCGAGCACGGCGTCGGTCAGATCGACCCCGCGCAGGTTGGCCTGGAACAGGCGTGCGCCGCGCAGATTGGCGCTCTTGAGGTTGGCGCCGCTCAGATCGGCGTTGGTGAAATCGGCCTGGACCAGGTCCGCTCCCGTCAGGTCCGCCCCGCCCATGGTGGCGGAGACGAACTTGGCGCGTCGCCCCTGGATGTTGGTGAGGTTCGCGCCGGTGAGGTCGGCCCGCTTGAACGAGGCGTCGCGCAGGTCGCCGCCGCTGAGGTCGTCGTCGCCGAGGTCGATCCCGTCGAGCAGGCAGCGCCGCCATTGGACCGAGGGTGCGGGCGTATCGGTGCAGGCGGCGTATGCTTCCGGCGCCAGCACGGCCAGAGCGACCAGGTAGGATGCCAGCGCACGCGTCAACGGCTCATTCCTTCTCGAACAGGTCGGCGAAGCTGCGCCGCAGCGCGGCGTCGAGCTCGGCGAGCTCGACGCGCACGCCCAGCGCCTCGAGCGAGGTCACACCATACTCGCTGATGCCGCAGGGGACGATGCCCTGAAAATGCGTGAGATCGGGCCGCAGGTTCAGGGCGAGGCCGTGATAGCTGACCCAGCGCCGGACGCGGACGCCGATGGCACCGATCTTCGCCTCGCCCTCGGGTCGCACCACCCAGATCCCGACCCGCCCCTCGCGTCGCTCGCCGCGCACCCCGAACGCGGCCAGCGTCCTGATCGCCAGCTCCTCGAGATCGTGGACATACCGACGGATGTCGCCGCCCCGCCGCTTCAGGTCGAGCATGACATAGACGATGCGCTGCCCCGGCCCGTGATAGGTGTAGCGGCCGCCGCGGCCGGCGGAAAACACCGGGAACCGCGCCGCGTCGAGCAGCTCGCCGGGATCGGCGCTGGTGCCGGCGGTGTAGAGCGGCGGATGCTCGAGCAGCCAGACCAGCTCACGCGCACCCAGATCGCGGATCGCCGCGGCGCGCTCCTCCATCGCCCGCAGCGCCTCGGGGTAGGGGACGAGCCCCGGGCTGGTACGCCATTCGACGGCGGGCGCTGTCTCTTGCACGTCCGGTCCTTATCTGTTAGCTCGCGCGGGCTCGCGGCGAGAACCGCGTGCAGCGCCAGATAATGCGGTCGTGGCGGAATTGGTAGACGCGCCAGGTTGAGGGCCTGGTGGCCGAAAGGCCGTGGAAGTTCGAGTCTTCTCGACCGCACCACACACCGGCGCCGATGGCGCTGCTGCTTCACCCTCGCGAGTTCGCGGAAGCGCGGCACCGGCGCTTGCCCGTCCCGCAACCGGGATTGCGCGTTCTCGAAGTCATGGCTCAGAACCACGTCGCTCCTGGGCATGTCGAAGGGCCGCCGGAGCACGCTCCGCATTCGACAGCGGTCCAGGCCTTGCGGCGGTCCAGGCCTTGCGCCGGATTCGAGGCGGGGCAACAAGAAGCGCAGGCGGGTGCGGGTTTCGCGTCGGCGAGGAATGTCGGCGGCCCGTTCGAGGGAGGTGGGATTTGAGTCTTTGGAACGAGGCCCGCTGGGCGTGCGCGGCGATGGTCACGCCAGTCGACGGCGAGTTGCAGATAGACGCCGCACGGCTCGCGGCATTCGGCGCCCGGTTGCTGGGCGCGGGTCTCAACGGCCTCGTGCCATTCGGGACGATGGGCGAGGGGCCGGCATTCAGCGCAGCACAGCGGCTCGATGCCGTCGCCCGACTAGTCGAGCTGGGGCTGCCGGCGGACCGGATCGTGCTCGGCATCAACGGTGGTGGGCTCGCCGATCAGGCCTGGCTGGGGCGGCAGGCAGCCGGTCTCGGCCTCGCCGCCGTGCTGGCGACGCCGCCCTTTTTCTTCCGCGAGGTGGAGCAGGAGGGGGTCTACGCGTTTTACGCCGCGCTCGTCGAGGCGCTCGGCGCGGAGGCGCCGCCGTTGCTGCTCTATCACATCCCGCAGGTCTGTGGCGTGCCGGTCGCGATCGACACCGTGGTGCGGCTCGTCGAAGGCTTTCCCGGCCGGATCGGCGGTATCAAGGACAGCGGCGCGAACCTCCCGCACACGCTGGAGCTGCTGGCCGCGCTCGGCGACCGGACGGCCGTGGTGGTCGGCGCCGAGCGGCACCTGCCGGACGCCATGCCGGCCGGTGCGCGCGGCACGATCTGCGGATTGGGAAATCTGATCCCGGCGGCGATCCGCGACCTGGTCGGGGGCGGGGCGAAAGGTCTCGAAGCGGTAGGGGCCTGTGGCGCGGCGCTCGCGGAAGTTCCGGTCATCCCCACGGTCAAGGCCGCGGTCGGACTCGCCCTGAATGATTCCGCCTGGAGCACCTGCATGCCGCCGCTGCGAGCCGTGGCGGCCGAGCGCGCACGCAAACTCGCGGGCATAGCCGCGCTGTGAGCCCGCCCCGCATTGATTGACAAATGATGACCCCGTCGGTCTTTTGGGCCGCGCGTTCTCGCCGGCGGCGGGGCTCGAAAGCAAAACATCAACGGGAGGCTAGATCCGATGCGGAGGTCGCGATCGATTCTGACCGCGTTCCTGGCTGCGGCAGTCCTGGCTGTCGTGCCGGGCCAGCGCGGCTGGGCTCAGGGCGTGCTCGGCGAGTCCGGGCTGGTGGGCGAGCTCGAGGGTGCGAAGGTCCTGCGGGACGCGCCGCGGCCGGCCAAGCTCGGCGAGGCGCCGATGCTGGCCGAGCAGGTCAAGGCGGGTAAGCTGCCGCCGGTCGAGCAGCGGGTGCCCGAGGAGCCCATGGTCCTCCAGCCGGTCCAGGAGATCGGCAAGTATGGCGGCACCTGGCGGCGCGGCTTCACCGGCCCCGGCGACGTCGAGAACGGCAACCGGATCAATGCGTCCGACAAGCCGCTGTTCTGGGATTTCACGGGCACCGAGATCGCCCCCTCGGTCGCGCGCGGCTGGGAGCAGAGTGCGGACGGCAAGACCTTCACGCTGTTCCTGCGCAAAGGCATGAAGTGGTCGGATGGCGCTCCCTTCACCGCCGACGATTTCGTGTTCTGGTTCGAGGACCTGTACTCCAACAAGGAGATCGTGCCGACGCCGATCGCCGACATGCAGCCGCAGGGCAAGCCCGGCCGCGTGGTCAAGATCGACGACACCACGGTCCAGTTCCAGTTCGACGTGCCGTACTATCTGTTCGAGGACATGATGGCCGGCGACACGCTGATCGGCGGCGGCCAGTCGGTTCGGCAGGCGCAGAAGTTCACCTTCGGCGCCTATTCACCCAAACACTATCTCTCGCAGTTCCTGCCGAAGAACAGCTCGGTCGAGGAGGCCAACGCCAAGGCCAAGGAGGCCGG
>JBFWWD010000001.1:0-74076 GCA_050246385.1 Geminicoccaceae bacterium | reverse complement strand
GCCGGGCTCGACCCCGCCCATCGAGGCGCGGATCACCTTGCCCATGTCTCCGATCGACCCGACGGGTTGGGCGAGCTTGAAGGAGGTGAACAGCACGCCCGGCACCTCGGTGGGCTCGATCAGATGGTCGCCGCTCCACTTGCGGTCGTTGGGCACGACCAACTCGTCCGGCACGCCGCCCAGTGCGGTCTGCCAGGAGGCGCGGTAGCCGCGCGCGTAGCCGACGACGAGATCCGGGGCGTCGCCCATCATCTTGCCGGAGTAGATCTCGGCGGCGTCGTAGACCTTGAGCACGACCGGCGCGCCTGTGTCGGGGTCGACGAACCCCCGGAGCTTTGCCTCGATCTCGCTTTTCAGGGCCGCAACCTCGTCGTCGCGGACGACACCCAGGGCTTCACGGCCCTTGCGATTGAGGTAGATGTCGTTGAGACCGATCGCGTAGGCTCTGGTTTTGGTCCAGTTGACGTTGGTGAACAGCTTCTCCGAGGCCGGCTGTCCGGGCTTGGTCGTCATGAACCCATTGTCGACCAGCCAGCGGTTCAGGTGGACGCTGCGGCGCCAGGGCGCGAAGCCGTGGTCGCTCAGCACGACCAAACGGTCGTTCGGGCGCATCGCGGCCATGGTCCTGCCCAGGATGCGGTCCGACTCCGCGTAGATCCAGCGGATCGCCGTCTTGCCACGCTCGCTGGTCTCCGCGTGCAGTGGGTGCTCGGCATCGATGCCACGCCAGAACATGTGGCTGACCCGGTCCGGCTGGACGAACACGGTGACGACGAGTCCTCTGTCCTGGCGCGCGAGCGTGTCGAACAGCATCGCCTCGCGCTCCTTGAGGATCGTGGCCGTCATATCCAGCCAGGCGTCGTCGCTGATCTTGCCCTCGTTCAGGGACCAGGTTTCCTCCGGCATGCCGATGGTGTGAAACAGGCCGATGCGCGAGGCGAGATCAGCCGCATACTCGGGTGGGGAGGTGATCGGGACCACCGGCGCTCTGGGATCGATCTGGATCGGCGAGACGTAGAGCTTGAGGTTCGGGAACCCCTCGACCAGCTGCAGGCGGACCATGCCGCGCACGTTCATGAAGCCGCCGAAGGTGAACTTGAGCGGCACAAAGTCGCTCCACTCGGCCGGCCCGAGGTCGACCGCCGTGCCGTCCAGGGTGACACGAACGCGGCCGCCATCGCGCTGCTCGACGACAATCGGGACTTTCAGCGGTGTCGGCTCGATCACGAACGGATCGGGCGGACCTTCAAACGCGGTCTCCACCCGACCGTTCGCCGGGGTCACCGAGATCTGCCGCCCGCCGGTGGTCTCGGCATCGACCTTGTCGGTCGTGTACAGCGTGAAGGTGCCCTGCGTCCCCAGCAGGTCGGGCACGCCCATGCCCGCCAGCATGCGCGTGATCGGATCGGGCGGGTAGGTGACCGGCACGCTGATCACCGAGGAGGGCTGACCCTCGCGCTCGGCGCTGGTCCAGAACGGGGTGCCGACCCGCTTGTTGGTGATCGAGCCCGAGTCCAAGGGTAGCTGATAGCCGAAGAACCTCAGCACCATCTCGGGCGCCTTGACCGAGGCGATCGAGTAGTCGGGCCCGTAGGTCTGGGGGTTGCGGCTCAGGAAATCGAAGATGCCGTGGGCGCCGGGGTTGAGGCCGGTCGCGAACGACGACCAGGCGACCGGCGACTGCGCCGGGTTGGTGGTCGGCAGCACCTGGTAGAGGCCCTGCTCACGCAGCTTGGCGAAGCTCGGCATCGTGCCGTCGGCCATCCAGGCCTCGGTGAGCTTCGGATCCATGCCATCAAAGCCGAGCACGATCGTGCGGCCGTTATTTTTGGAATCCACAGCCTGCGCAAGGCTTGGCGTTGCAGGTCCCCCAAAACATACTATCAGCGTCATCAGTAGCTTTAGCAGAAAGGTATTGCCTTCCAGCCGAAGGCTGCTGTCGTGGGATTCTTTCAGACTATTTTTCTTGCATCTCAATCTGACGCTGCCACTTTCTTGCCTCATCGTTCCATTGCGAGGCGATGAAGGAGAGCACGGCCCAGATCTCCCCATCGCTGAGCCTTCCCTGAAAAGCCGGCATATTGCTCCGATAATCCGGCGGCGCCCAAGGCGGTACAAGGCCATGCTTGGTGATAGCGAAGAGGGAGGTGCTGTCATGATGCCAAGTGTGACCGTCGGAGTTGTGGGGTGGTGCCGGCATTCTGCCGTTGGGAAGCGGTGACTGCCAGTTCGGCTGGCCCTGCAGTCGTTGGCCATGGCAGACTGCGCAGCGCTCAGCATAGATCTTTTCTCCAAGACTGATGACTTCCAGGTCGCTGCTGAACGAAGCGTCCGACTTCCATGGACGCCAAAGACCGACTATGGTAGCCAAGGGCACTAGTACGACGAGCACGCCCAGCCAACCGAACAGTCCGAATTTTCGGTTGCGCCGCGACATTACTTGGCAACATCTAGAAAGATATTCGGACCTACGGCGATGTCACGTCGGCACGACCCCGGGCCTTGGCGATCAGTCCTTCGAGCGTCCCACGGTCGACTGCGCCCGGCACGATCTCCGCGCCGACGACAAAGCCGGGCGTGCCGTTGATACCGAGCTCCGCGGCGAGCGCCTGGTTGCGCGCGATGGCAGTAGCGATCGTCGGGTCGGCCATGTCACGCTGCAGCCGTTCTACATCCAGGCCGACTGCCGCGGCCGACTTCAGAGCGCTTGCCTCGGTCACTGAACCATTGGTAGCCATGAGCGCTTCGTGTAGCGCCTCATACTTCCCCTGATTTTGCCGTGCTGCTGCCAATGCCACGCGGGCGGCTGCTGCGGAGCCGTCGCCGAGGATCGGGAACTCCTTATAGACCAGCCGCAGGCCGGGATCGCCCTGGAGCGTCTCCGCGACAGTCGGCGCCACCGCGCGGCAATACTTGCAGTTGTAGTCGAAGAACTCGACCAGCGTGACGTCGCCGGCGAAGTTGCCGCCGACCGGAGAGGCGGGATCGTGCAGGATCTCGTTGGCTTTGTCAGCGATCGTCCGCTTGGCAGCCTCGGCCTGCGCCGCCTGCTGCTTCTGCTGGTAAAGCTGCGCCGCCTCGAAGATGACCTCGGGATGGGCCAGAAGGTAGGCCCGCACCCGCTCGCCGAACGCGTCGGGCTGGCCGGCTGGTATCGGCGTGCTCTGTGTCGATTCCGCCGCGTGACCGTCCGCGATGACGGCGACGTTGACCACTGCGGCATTGATGGCGAGGGCAAAGGTAAGGTGTCGCATGATCGTGTCTCCTCGAGTCGGCTCAGCAGGCGCTCCGGATGAAGGCGCTGATTTCGGTTGGTGCGGCAAAGATGATCGAGGCACGGTCGCCCATCATGCCGGCGCCGACGATCACCGGCTTGCCCGGCGGGGGGCCGAGCCCGCTGCTGTCGGTCTTGAAGCGGAGATTGGTCTCCCAGTAGGGCTCGCTGGTGCCGTCCGCCGTCGCGACCTCGTAGGTGTCCCGGCAATACCGCACGGCGGTCACCCGGTGCTCGGGGCCGAGCGTCTTGAGGTCGGGAAGGTCGCCGCCTCCCATACCCGTCATCTCATCCCCTGCGCCTTGGGCGGCCGTGTGGTCGGCCTGCGCCAGGTAGGCGACGAGGTCCGCCCGCGTCTTGGCGTCGGCCAGCCCGCGGAAGATCATGCGGTTGCCGGGCACGAGGGCCCGCGGATCGGCGATCCAGGCGTCGAGCGTGGCCTCGTTCCACACGACGCCCGAGGCCTGCAGGGCCGGCGAGTAGCGGTGGAATCCCTCTGCGGAGCCGGCCTCGCGGCCGAGCACGCCGGCAAGGCTCGGGCCGGTCCTGTGCCGGCCGGGCTCGAGCGAGTGACAGGCGGCGCAGGCCTGGAAGGCACGGGCGCCGGTCTCCGCATCGCCTGCGGCGATGGCTCCCGTCGCCTCGAGCATCAGAAGGCCGGCGATGGCGTAAGGCGTGTGCCGGCGCAGCGCCGGACACACCCACGGTATGGGCATGGTACGTCCCCGAAGCGATCCAGGAGGCGGCCGCCTGGCGCGGCCGCAGCGGCTCAGGCTATGCCGCTGCGCTTCGGCGGGGGCAGGTCAGGGGCGAGTTCGCGGCCGGATCCACGCACGTCGCCTGTCGGCATCCAGCCGATCGCTGGCGTGGGGAGCTGCAGGACGGGCAGGGTCAGAAACGCGGCGGCAAGGCCCATGCAGCTGACCTGGCATCGCAGGCCGGTCGGAAGCTGACCGCGGTCGCAGCCGTCGCTTAGCGAGCCCCGCGTGGCCGAGCAATCGGTTCCGTGATCTGTGCCGGCATTCAAGGGGAAAGCGTAAAGGGCGGCGCCCAGGATCAGGGCGCCGATCATCAGCAGGCGATAGAGCATCCGACAGCCAACCATGGATCCAGTATGGGGGCGTCGCACCACAGACGCCACCCATCTTTCCACCTGGATTACCCACCGTCGGCCCGAGCGACCTCCGCGGTCGGCACGTCGATGGCCTAGCGAGGCTGCGAACGTCGCTGCCGATGGCGAGTGGAAGCAGTCCGCATCGATCATGATCCTTTCGTGGCACGACAAAGACATCACGACCCGCTGATTCCGCTCACCTTCTTTTCGGACGGGCTCCAAGCGAGTCATGCCTGGTAGCGCACTTCGGTAAACATCCCGGTGGCCATGTGATAGAGCTGGTGGCAGTGGAATGCCCAACGGCCTGGATTGTCAGCATCGAAGGCGATCGTCACGGCTTGCATGGGCGGCACCAGGACAGTATCCCGCACCGCCCCGGCGAACCTTCGGCCGTCGAGCGCCACGACCTGAAAATGGTGGCCGTGCAGGTGCATGGGGTGCGCCATCATGGTTGGATTGCGAATCTCGATCTCAACTCGCTCGCCCAGCATGATGTCGAGGGGCCGGTGGTCGCCCCAGGTTCGTCCGTCGATCGTCCATAGGTAAGGCGCCATGGCACCGCCAAGAGTCACCGCATGCTTTCGGTCGGCAGCGCGGGGAGGCAAGGGGTCGCGTGCGCGCAAGCCTGCCTCCAAGTCGAATCCTACCTGGGGCGCCACGCTGCCGCCCTTCGGTGACACCTTCCGCACGGCGGCCTCGGCGGTCGCTAGGATCACGCCGGTTTGGTCGACCAATCCTTCGACTTGGGCCAGGAGCGGCCAAGCGCCGTGCGTGCGAGGCAGCACCAGCGAGATGTCCAGGCGTTGGGCGATGCCGAGCGGGAAACTCGTTCCGGCAACCGGCACGATCGGCACGCCGTCGACCGCGATCAGCGTGCCCTCGAGCATGCCAAGGTCGACGTGCATATTGCTGGCCGAGGCGCCGTTGATCAGCCGGAGGCGGATCCTGCCGCCGAGAGCTACTCTCACTACCTCGGGGTCGTCGAGCGTCCTGTCGTTGGCGAGGAACGCGTCGTAGGCGACGTCGTTCAAATCCGGCTTCATGTCGCCGCTGGACATGGCGCCGTGGGCCATCCCGCCGGTCATGCTCGAACTCGCCGCATCGCCATGGTGCATTGCCGGCATGGAGTCCGCCTGCATGCCCGGCATGTCGGGAACGCCGCCGAGGTCTGAGAGGATCTCGGCCGGGTCGCGGAAGGTGAAGTCGTGAAACAGAATCACGACGGGTTGTTCGTCAAGTCCCGTTTCGGCTGGATCGGTGACGATGAGGGGCGCAGCCAGAAGCTGCTGCTCCTGAAAGCCGACGTGGCTGTGCATCCAATTCGTGCCGGGTTTGGTCAAGGCAAAGTCGTAGGAGTAGGTGCTGCCAGGCGCCAGCTCCTGCTGCTGCAGCACAGGCACGCCGTCCTGGCCCTGGGGTGGCGTTAGGCCGTGCCAGTGGACGAGCGTTGGTTTGGCGAGCCTGTTGGTCAGGTCGACGCGGAACGTCCCACCAGCAGGTAGGGTCAGACCCGGCGTCCCGTCCGGCTGCGCGAGCTTGAATACCTTGGCGGCGCGGCCAGAGACGTCGATGGTTCGGGTTTCGACAGCGAGCGGCGATATCGGGGCGGTGCCGGTGCCGAACGAGGGTCGTGCCAGGACGCCCGTGGCGAGGGTGGTGGCGCCTGCCAGGAAGTCTCGGCGTGTCGACCGATGCATTGCAGCCTCCAGCGAATCTCGAGCAGACGCCTCCAACGGGCTCGCGAGGTCCTTGCTTGCCCGGTCACGAGCATCGCAACCCTGATGAAACTTACCCCGTCACTCCTACGTCATGGTGGAGCCCTGGTCGGTCGCGGCGTGCCAGCCGGAATTCGCGCATAACCGCGATGGCGAGCAGCAGAACACCGGCTGCAGCGACATGCAGGCGAATCGGCTCGTAGTAGGTCATGAGGATTGGAGCCCCCAGCAAGAGCACCAGGAGCTTGTTGCAAACGGGGCAAGCAATGCCAAGGAAGCCCAACACGCCGCCGAGACCCACGCGCCGAGCAGGACAAGCAGGACGTCGGACAGCCGTGAACACCCCGATCAACGCCGCCCCGAGAGTCAGCAAGACAGTCTCGGTCGTGCCGGACGGGGTCATGCGGGCGAACAGCGGGTTCGGCCACAGCGCCGTGACCGTGCCCACAAAGGCCAAAACAAGCAGCCCAACGAGCATGCCCTTGATCACACGCAGCCGGCTCGGCATGGCGTTCACCACATTTCCCGGTCGACGGTCACCAAAGCTGTCCCAACGGCCTCCCGGCGATCGGCTCAGGCTCCCGGCTACTTGGCCTTCTTCGCCAGCCAAGCCTTGAGGAACGTGATCTCCCGATCCTGCGCGGTGATGATTTCCTCGGCCAGCTTGCGTAGCTCGACATCCTCGCCGTACTCCAGCTCCACCTCGGCCATGGCGATGGCGCCCTCGTGGTGGGCGATCATCCCCCGGCCGAAATCGATGTCGACGTCACCGGTGTAGGGAGTCATCATCCCTTTCATCATCTCATCCATGGCCGCCTGAAAGGCCTTGCTGGCCGGGCCAGCGTCACCACGCCCGGCCGAGATGCCCTGCATGCCCGTCATGGCGTGTCCTACGGGTTGCTCTTGACCAATTGTTGTTCCGACGAGCACGCCCGCGGCCAGGGCCACGGCCGCAACAGGCACCAACGCGATCGGGCGCATGGCTCACCCTCTCCGGCAGGCCGACGATCACCTATCGTGATACACGATAGGGGGGTATGGTAGCAACGCCGAATGCACGGCTGTCAACGAAGTATGAGAGCGCGGCATGAGAGATTGGCACCCACCCGCGCATTTGGCGCCGGCCGTTCTGACACCACGGCCTCTGGTGTTTCCGGCCTGCGCCCTCCTCAGCTCAGGTCCCTTGTCGATCGATGGCCTACTATCCGGACGGACTCGGCCGGTTACCCGCCTCCCATTGGCTTACAAGACTCTCCGTCGCGACTACGCTGGCACGCGTGCCCGGACCCGTCTGCCCGAAGGAGTTCGCGATGCGCTCGTCGTTCCCGAGGGCCACGGTCGAACGCCGGTGGGCGCTGATCGACCGGCGGAACTATTGGTCGACCGCCTCGGATCAGACGTCTGATGCCCCTTAATAGCGGACCATATGCGCGACGCCGCCGCCGTGGTTGGAGTCCCCAGGGTCTTGCGGCAGCCTGCCTGATCATCTTTTCATTTACCGTGACCGTAGTCGCCGTGTCGCGACCGTCTTCGCGGGCGTACTCGTTCCGTACCGCCCCTGTGATCCAGGCTCTGGGTGCCTCAGGACAAGGGCCCGAGGCCGAGCTCGCCGACTGGACGGCTATCCCTAGTCTTTCCGTCAGTCTACGCTTCGTGTTGCCGCTACAGCGAATTAAGAACAAGAGGATACTGGAGGCTCCTTTCTCGCCCTTGGCCACCGTGGTCGCTGCGACTGCCAAGACGGTTTCTGGGCATTTGCAGGCGGAAACTGTGCCCATCCAGGCCGTACCCATTCCGTACATCTTCACAAAGCCACCCATCGACGTTGCGCCGCCACTCTCAGCCACCGTCAGCGCGCTTCCGTCTATACCCCGGTCCGAACCCATGCGCCCTGCCAGGCAGCCGCGATTGGCCATCATCATGGACGATTTGGGTCCGCCACGCGCTCTCACGGAGCGTGCAATTCGCCTGCCGGTGCATGTGACGATGTCGTTCCTACCCTACGCCGACGATCTCGACAGCCTCACAAACCTTGCGCGCCAGCGGGGCCATGAGATCTTCCTGCACCTGCCAATGGCGCCTGTCGGCGCAGAAGATCCCGGGCCCAACGCGATCCTGATAGGGCTTGATCCGAGCGAGTTCCGACGTCGCCTTGAATGGGCATTCGAGCGGGTGCCGCTCGCCATGGGTGTCAACAATCATATGGGCAGCCGCGCCACCTCGAGTCCGGAGATCATGTTGCCGGTGCTTCAGGCGGTACGGTCTCATGGGCTCAGCTTCGTGGACAGTCGGACGTCATCCTGGTCCGTGGCCGACGGGATCGCCGCCCAGCTCGGCATCCGACATGCCACTCGAGACGTTTTCCTCGACAATGACCCGGCGATCGACGCGGTGCTCAACCGGCTCAGCGAGGCGGAGCGGCTCGCGCGGCGCCGTGGCCAAGCGTTGGCGATCGGCCACCCCCGCCCAACTACCCTGGCGGCTCTCGAGTCGTGGCTTCCGGCGGCGCGGGCGAGGGGGTTGAAAATTGTCCCGGCGGGCGATCTGATCGAGGGCGGGCCTTGTCCCAATATCCAGATTTTGCAGGTCAAGGCGTGCAATGGTCCAGACTGTTCGCCACCATCCTGCTGACCCTTCCCCGGGGCAATTCGATACGCCTTCAAGCCGCAACGCCAGGCCGCATGGATGGCGGCACATGATCCCGATCGCCGAGACAGCCGAGCAGCTCTTGCACCAGGGCGGGCGGTCCATGGCTGCGCCTAGCCCGGTGCCGAAGCACCAACGACCCCGCTAGTTCTGGAAACCGCCTCTGAGGCTATGGGGCATCGGAACCACCCTGATCAGGTTACAAGTTAGTACCCTACGGAGGTACGGCTTGACCTTCAGCATGTCGCTGCTCTATCCGGACGCCATGCGCGTTGTGGGAATGCTCATCCTCTTTCTGGCGGGGCTCGGTTTTGGCGCTCTGCCGACGCCGGCGAGCGCCTCGCCGTGTCCTCACCATGCGCAGATTGCTGCAACAGCAGTGAATGAGAGTCGTAGCGAGGAAGCTCCAATCGTTTTAGCCGCCGAAGTCGTCGTGCGTGTCGCGACTGACCAAGCTGAAGATCCTCCCCTGTATCCCCTCTTTGATCATGCCGCTACGGCAGAGCCGTCATGCTGCCCTGCCGCCCAGGTTGCCGTACAGTCCTTTGGGACTGCGTTCGCGCCGAACTGCCGTCTGGCCGACCGGCTCTCACTTCGTGGCAGCATTCCACCCTGGGCAGCACCGACCACCGACATCTACCGTCCGCCGGCATTCGCCTGACGATGGCCTAGCGGCAGCGTCCCGCAGCTCTGCGGGATGCGCCACCCCCGCGAGCGGTCCATCCGTGGACTGTCATCCCTTGGCTCACGTCAGGATCTCCTCATGCGTCTGCCGTCGCGATTCGGCGCCGGAACGCTGCTTGTGGCTGCGGCAGTCATGCCGTGGTCCGCCGCGCTCGCCGCCGACCTACATCCCTTGGACCCCGCCGCCCCAGCCGGCGTCGTTCCCGCACCCAGTACCTTTGAGCAGGTGGTGCCGCTTCTGGACCGGGAGAGCCCGGAACCATCGTTTGTTAACGACACCGCAGGGGCTTCGACCGCAGCGGTGGAGCCTCCCAGCATGCCAAGCGACCGCGCCGGCATGGATCATGATGCGATGGGCCACGCCGCCCCGGCCGCGGAGGCCCCGCAATGACAAGCTGGACGGCAATCATGCCCCCGGTGCGGTGGGCCGTTCTTCCCGCCGCGCTTGCGTTCCTCAGCGGATGCGCCGGCATCGAGTATGGCAGCAATGCCTACGATCCGGTGCAGATGCCCGGCACCGCCGAGGTCGCGGCACGCACCCAGTACCGCGACTACAACTACCTCCGCGCCAACAGCGCCTACCAGGACGCGGTGAACGCGCGCATCGACACGCTCGCCAAGGCGCCGATGACGGAGGCCGCGGCGGTCGAGGTGGCACTTCTGCAGGACCGCGGTGTCCAGGATCTGATGCTCGAGCATTGGGCGCAGCGGCCGTCGTTCGTGGCCGACGTCGCCTCCAGGATCGAGCGTGCGGAGGATCCTCGGCCGGTCGAATGGAAGGTGCAAGGCGAGCTTCTGTCCCGTTCGACGACCAAGCGATGGCGCATGGAGTTCGGCGAGGAGTACCTCGAGACCACCGAGGTCATGACGGGAGCCGCCACGAAGGCGCGGACGGCCTACTACGAGGCCGTTGCCGCGGCCCAGCTCGCGGCGATGTTCGATCAGACGCTCGATGCCGAGAAGGCGGCAGCCGAGCTCGCCAACGAGCAGTATCGCGCCGGCACCACCAGTCGGCTGGATCAGGCGCGCCAGCACCTCGCTTACGCCGAGACCGTCAAGGCGGTAGCGGCGGCGAATCGTGACGCCGTCGAGAAGCGCGAGGCGCTGAACCGACTCCTGAAGCTCCATGGCCAACAAACCGGGTGGCAGCTGCCGGATCGTCTGCCGGATCTGCCGGCGACCCGGCCGGAGTTTCCCGATCTCGAGACCTACGCCACGACCCACAGCATCGCGGCCTATACCGGCCGGGCGAGCACCGACCAGCTCACCCAAGGCACCGCGCTGCGCTCGGAGGTGCGCGAGCAATACCACCGGATGCTCACCGCCTACGACATCGCCAAGTTCCAGCGCGACACCGTGGTGCCGCTGACCGAGGTCGCGCTCGCGGAGCTGCAGCGCAACTACAACGCCATGCTGCTGGATGTGTACGAGCTGCTCGATGCCACCCGCGAGCAGATCGAGGCAGGCAAGGAATATGTCACCAGCCTTGCCGACTTTTGGATCGCACACGCCGAGCTGACTGAGCTGATGGGCGGAGCGCTGCCACCCGCAGCACCTGCCACGACCGCCGCGGCCACGCCCCTGACCGACCAAGGATCGACCCCATGATCAGCCGACGCGCTTTCGCGGCCGGGGTGACGCTCGCCACCGGCGCCGTTCTCTCCCGCGCGTCTGAGGCACAGACGCGCGCGCTGGGTGAGCCGGTACGCTTCAGCGACCCGACGACTCGGGACCCGCTGCCAAAGAGGCAGCTCGGTGGGCGCACCGGGTTCGTCACCCTCAACGGCGGCTCGCTGCCGTGGCGCATGAACCGCGGCGTCAAGGAGTTCCACCTGGTCGCCGAGCCGGTCGAGCGCGAGCTGGCGCCCGGCTCGATTGCCCACCTGTGGGGTTACAACGGCACCTCGACCGGCCCGACGATCGAAGCGGTCGAGGGCGACAGGGTGCGGATCTTCGTCACCAACCGGCTCCCCGAGCCCACCACCTTCCATTGGCACGGCATCCTCCTGCCGAGCGGGATGGACGGGGTCGGCGGGCTGACGCAGACGCAGATCCAGCCCGGCGAGACCTACGCCTACGAGTTCGCGCTGAAGAAGAGCGGCACGTTCATGTACCACCCCCACGCCGACGAGATGGTGCAGATGGGCATGGGCATGATGGGTCTGTTCATCGTGCACCCGAAGGACCCGTCGTTCCGCCCGGTCGACCGCGATTTCGGCTTCGTGATGGCCAATTACGAGGTCAAGCCCGGCACCTGGGTGCCGGACACCTCGGTCATGCTCGAGTTCAACACCTGGGCCTGGAACAGCCGGGTGTTCCCGGGCATCGATCCGATCGTGGTCAGGAAAGGCGATCGGGTGCGCATCCGGATCGGCAACCTGACCATGACCAACCACCCGATCCACCTGCATGGCTACGATTTCCGGGTCACCGGCACCGATGGCGGCTGGGTGCCGGAGAGCGCGCAGTGGCCGGAGGTCTCCGCCGACATCCCGGTGGGTGCCATGCGCTGCATCGAGTTCACGGCGGACGAGGAGGGCGACTGGGCGTTCCACTGCCACAAGTCGCACCACACCATGGGCCCGATGGGCCACGAGATCGCCAACATGATCGGTGTCCGGCAGACGGCGGCGGCGAAGCGGGTGGCCCGCCTGCTGCCCAACTACATGTACATGCCGATGGGCGAGCAGGGCATGGCCGAGATGCAGGACATGGCCGCCCACGGCATGACGCCGCCCGAGAACACGCTGCCGATGATGACCGGCGAGGGCCCGTTCGGGCCGATCGAGATGGGCGGCATGTTCACGGTCGTCAAAGTCAGGAAGGACGTCGCCCCCGGCGACTACACGGATCCCGGCTGGTTCGAGCATCCGCCGGGCACCGTGGCTTACAAGGTCGACGGCGCCGGCCGGCCGGCCTGATCGCACCTTCACCCAAACACCCAAAGGAGACAGACATGCGCACTTTGCGTAGAGGTATGCTGGCCGCCTTGACGGGGGCGGCCCTGACCAGCACGGCGTGGGCTGCCGGCAATCATGCGGGCGGCCACTACAGCTTCGGCGAGCCGGGCACGGCCGATGAGGTCACCCGCACGGTCGAGGTCATCGCGGACGATCGCGACGGCATGCGGTTCGAGATGCACCTCGGCACGATCCAGCAGGGCGAGGTCATCAGGTTCGTCGTGACCAACCAGGGCGCCGGGGAGCACGAATTCTCGATCGGCGACACGGCTTCCCAGCGGGCGCACGCCAAGCTGATGGCGAAGAACCCCGACATGAAGCATGCGGATGACCCAACGGCGGTCAGCGTCGCTTCTGGGGAGACCGAGGAGGTGATCTGGAAGTTCAACAAGGCGGTCCAGGGCAACATCGTCTTCGCCTGCCAGATACCTGGTCACTACGAAGGAGGGATGGTGCATCAGGCAAAGCTGGAGAAGGGCAAGAAGACCAGCTGACCGCTGCTTCCCGGGCGGGAGGTCCCGCCCGGGAACCTCATCGCGAGAGGCATGAATGGCACGATCGTCGAGTGCTCTGCCCGATCTGAGCGCCAGGGCGCTCCTGATGCGAGCGGAAGCCGAGGCCGACCTCCTATACGCCGGGGTACGCACTCTGATCCTGGCCGTGTTCTGGTTGCTGTTCCTGGCCGCCAGCGATGGCCATCATCACGATTCCCTGACCGCGGGCGCGCTCGTCGGCTACAGCGTCCTGGCCACGCTCAGCTGGTTCGCGGTCTGTTACCGCTGGAACAGTCGAGCCTTCGTCCTCACCTGCGTTACGGCGGATGCCCTATTGGCCGCCACGCTGCTCGCCGGCTTGGCAGTCGCCGCCGACATGCCGACCAGCCGGCTGTTTGCGTTGCCAGCCTCCGGGCTGGCGTTCCTGCTCGTTGCCCACGCCGCACTTCGGTTCAATGCATCGACCGTGCTCTACGCCGGGGTGACGGTGGTCGGGGTGCTCGCCCTAGTCATGGCCGCGCCGCATTGGCGTCCGTTCGAGCCGCTGCACGGCTACCATGTCCCCATGGCCGACTACTGGCCGGTTCTGCCGCTGGCGACGCTGGCGCTCACCACGATCGTTCTCTGGTTCGTCGCCCGGCGGACGCACGGGCTGCTGGAGAAGGCGCTGACCGCCACGCAGCGTGCAGCGCGCCTTGAGCGCTTTTTCTCGCCGGCGGTGGCGCAACGCCTCGGCGGTGCCGAGAGCGTCCGCGAGCTGGCCGGCGACCGTCGCGAGGTGGCGATTCTGTTTGTGGACATCCGTGGCTTCACGGCCTTGGCGGAGAGGATGCAACCCGAAGAGCTGGGTCCCTTTCTCGCCGAGTTTCGGCGGTTGGTCACCCGCGCCGTTTTCGCCTGCAAGGGCTCGATCGACAAATTCATTGGCGATGGCGCGTTGGCGGTGTTCGGCGCGCCCGAGCAACACGCGAACCCGGCGGCCTGCGCGCTCCGCTGCATCGGCATCATGCAAGCAGGCATCGCAGGTTGGTCCCGAAGGCGCCTTGCCATGGGCCAGCAGCCGGTCCGTATCGCCGCCGGAGGTCACTTCGGTGAGGTGTTCGCCGGCGTCGTGGGCCAAGATGGTATGCTCGAGTTCACGGTGCTCGGTGATACGGTCAATGTCGCCGAGCGGCTGCACCGGATTGCTGCGGACCGTGACCTCGCCCTCGTAGTCTCCGATGCGCTGAGACGCACCTATGGTCCAGGCTTTCCCGACGATACGTTCATCAACCTCGGGGAACTCAGGTTGCCAGGGCGCAAGGATGTTGTTGCTTGCTGGGGCCGGACAGCCGGCGGTGAAGCCGATAACAGTGCGCAACCGGCCTCTCCGACCGGCCCACTGTTGCTTGCCGTGCCCAACTAAGCGGCGGTGCCGCTGTGCTCAGCCCAGGGCTCGGAGCAGGCGCCTTTCGGCCCGGAGCAACTCCTCGGGACGCAGCACGGAACGCACCAAGCGCCGCGCTTCGGCGGCCTCCTCACGCCCCGCGCCCTTAGGAAAGCCCACCATCGCCCGCGTAAGCCAGACATAGGCCTCGAGGAAGTTCCACTCCAGGCCGCGCCCCTCGGCGTACATCAAGCCGATGCTCAGCTGCGCCGCCGGGTCGCCGGCCCGCGCGGCCATCAGGTACCAAACCGCCGCGGCGTGCTCGTCGGCACGCCCGGCGAGGCCGAGCTCGGCGATCCGTGCCATCAGGAACTGCGCGTCGACATCACCGGCGTCAGCCTGTGACCGCAACACGCGAGATGCATCGTCGTAGTGGCCTTCCACGTAGGCTAGAAATCCCTCGTGGGTTTCTGCCTGTGCCTCGACCGCAAATACTTGAACGAAGAAGATGAAGCTTTGCGATAGGCACAAGAGCGCGCGCCAGTGGCGGTGCCAGGGCTGCTCGACCGCGGTGCCAGCGAGCATTGTTGCTCTCCTTTCCGTCGAGACGCCTTCCTATAAGAGGCTCTTATTGCGCCATTCTGTAAATAAGAAGACGTTCCTAGCAGGCGGTCCTGCCGACTATGGCGGTGCGGCTGGCTCAGCCACCTTGGATCCAAAGCCAGAGGCCACGGCGGAGTAGTCTCGGGAACCACCGCCAGGTAGCGTCGTTGCCGGACCGATTGGCCAATTTCGACGAGTTGGCAGGTTGTCCTTCAGAGAGGAGAGTTCTGCCTCGATCCTTCGGTGGAATCTGCCCGATCGCCCTTCTGGTGGTGGCGCCGCTGTCCGCCCTGGCAGACCAGCCGCCGCGGCCTGACCGGTCCGTTCGAGTCGAGCTGTTGAAGCTGAGCATCGACCATCATTGCACCGCAATGCGGATGACCGAGCTTCTAGCCGGCACCGATCCGAAGCGCGATGCCGCCATTCCACCGACGGAGGGCACGGCACCAACCCACGGCTTTGGTGCCACTCAGGTCGACGCTTCTTTGAACGATCTGAGGCCGCTGATGCGGCGCGACAACCGAATGCAGCGGGAGGAGATAGTGACCCTGCAGACCTGTTTGCGCGAGTGGTACGGCATCGCTTACGAGCCCCAGCTGTGGCCTGATGGCGCGGAACTGATCCGCAGGCTGGCGCAGTCCGGCCGCGGTGACGCGTTCGAACATGTCTTCCTCGAGACTTTCCACCGCTACCACCGCACCTTGCTCCGGCCGCTCGACGGCTGCCTAACCGGTTCCGACCCCGCCCACCACGACCTGCGCCGGCTCTGCAGCCAGATGTGGCATGGCCAGACCGCAGACATCGAGGAGATGCGGCAGGAGCTGGAGCGCCACTTCGCGATCGCCGACTTCTGGTCGCTCCCCGATGCGCAGCCTCTCGGCTCGATGGACGGCCCGCCGCGCAGCCAGCACGATGGCGGCCAGCCCCAGTCCGAGCCCGGCCGCCGCGGGCCACATTGGTCGCCGAGCCGTGTCAGGCACGCTTACTGAATGGCCGCGATTTGCGCTCCGCTGCGCCCATGGGACCGTACGGCCGCGGGATAGATGCACCGCGCAAACTGTAGGCCAACGCCGCACTCCGCCACTCGGCCTTCCGGCCATGGCGCTTCTGTGGCTGCTGGCCGTGATCTCAAGTTCGTTGCTCGGCCAACAGGGTCGTGATCCGGTCGCGGGACCGTCGAGCGACCACGTCTGGGTCGAGGCGGGTGCGGGGAGCGAGGGTCGCTTCGCGGCGGAACCTGGTCATCCATGCCTGCCGAACGCGATGTGTCAGGCCATGCCCTGCGGGGCGGATGCCGCATGCGATGCCATCGTGCTGGTGGTGTTGCCCACGGCCACCCCGTCGGCACCACGTCAGCATGTGGCAAGCGGACGCGACGGCTTACGAAGAGGCCTCAACCCACCGCCGCCCCACGGCCCGCCGCGTGCCCCCGACCGTTTGGTCGAAGCGCGCGCGCCGGCGCGATTGGCCAGATTGACCGTAGCTCGGCTCGTCGCGGAAGCTAACAAGATGCTGACCTGACCGAGATCGTGTGGCTCGGCCAACAAACAATTATTGTCCAGTAGCCGATAGTTGCGAGCATTTATATGATATTTGGAACCAAAGTCATCCCGATCGATTGCTGATGACCAAACCTGCCCAAGGAGGTCGCCATGCATCACATGAACGAGGAGACGCGGCGCTGCATCGACGAGTGCCTGAACTGTCACCGCGTATGCGTGACCGAGGCTTCACAACACTGCCTGGACGTCGGCGGCAGACACGTCGAGCCGCGCCACATGCGGCTGATGCTGGCCTGCGCCGAGATCTGCCGCACCAGCGCCTGCTTCCTGGCCCTCGGCACCGAACTCCACAAGCGCACCTGCTCAGCCTGCGCCGAGGTCTGCGAGGAGTGCGCGCGAAGCTGCGAGCAGGTCGGCGAGATGGAGGAGTGCGTCGCCACCTGCCGCCGCTGCGCCGAGAGCTGCCGGCGGATGGCCGGCTGACGGACGAGGCGGGACGGTAGGCCGTCCCGCCTCGTCGGTGCAGGTGCGCGAAGGGTGCATCCGATGGAGCCATGGATCGGCGGCCGCCTCGTGCTGGTCGCAGCCCTCTCCGCCTGGATCGCCCCACCTTGGGCGACCGAAGTGCACGACCTCGACGATGACTCGGAGGGCCACCGGGCCAAGACGATGCTCGAGGTAATCTGGCTTGGCCCCGACGGGGCGGCGGACCACGTGGCGGCCGAGATGGATCTCAACTACATCGACATGATGAGCCGGCAGCACGCCGGGGCGCGGGCGATGTCACGGGACTATCTTGGCGATGGACGGGGCACCAACGCGGTGCTGCGCAAGCTAGCCGACGGCATCATCTACAACCAGGGCTTCGAGATCGCCGTGCTCGCCCGGGCAAGGGCGGACGTCGAGCGGCCGGTGCGGGTCCTGGACCTGGGCTTCGCGCGCATCGGTCTCCGCGAGCTGGGTGTCGACGGCCTGGAGCACCGCCCGCCGAAATTCATCCCCTGGCCGCCGCCGACCGGGCGCGAGCTCGCCCTGCTGCCGCCCGAGCGGATCACGGGGTACGACGTGGCGTTCGCGAAGGGGATGATGATACACCATCAGGCAGCGGTGGACATGACATGGAAATACAACCTGGAGCCGATGGCCCGCAACCGCGTGCTGCGCCCTGCTGAACCTCGACATCATCCGCGAGCAGCTCTACGAGATCGGCCTGTTGGGCGATCTCGTCTCGCGCTACCCGAGTGACGCGAACGCAGTGGAACCAACAATGCCGCTCGGCATGGACATGGCTGGGATGCACGGCCAGGGCATGATGCCGACCCTGGTTCTTGGCGGCCCCCGGATCTGCCGCTCAGCCCGCTCTTGGCCGCCCTCGGAGTAATGCTCGCTACGGGTCAGGAGGAAAGCCGGCGAGGGCATTTGTCGGACAATCATCAACACGAAGCGCATTGAGACGGCCGGCATCTGGTTGACGGAAGGAAGAAGGCTCATTGGAAGGGCTGCCCGCCCTGGCGGGCTTGTTTCTCACGGCGCTGTTGGCGGCGACGGTGTTGCCGGCGCAGTCGGAGTTCGCCCTCGCGGGACTGCACCTCGCGGGCGCGCACGATCGATACGTCCTGGTCGCGGTCGCCACAGCCGGCAATGTCCTCGGCTCACTGCTCAACTGGCTGCTCGGTCGCTACCTTGTCCATTTCCGCCATCGGCGCTGGTTTCCGGTCAGGGAGCGATCGCTCGAACGGGCGACCCGCATCTACGAACGCTGGGGCGTCTGGACACTCTTGCTGGCGTGGACACCGATCATCGGCGACCCGCTCACCTTCGTGGCAGGAATCTTCAGGACGAGGCTATGGGTGTTCATACCTCTGGTGACGATCGGCAAGGCCGCCCGCTACCTGGTCATCGTCATGGCTGTTTGATCGGGGCCCAACAAAGCCCCCGATCGATCGCCGCGCGGGAGATCGGCGTGCGCCTCGTTCCCGCGCGGCACACCGTCAGATGCGCACGGTCCGCAGCCGGAGCGCGTTGGCGACCACGGAGACCGAGCTCAGGGCCATGGCCGCGGCGGCGATGATCGGGCTCAGGAGCAGGCCCAAGGCCGGGTAGAGCACGCCCGCCGCCACGGGCACGCCAAGCGCGTTGTAGATGAAGGCGAAGAACAGGTTCTGGCGGATGTTGCGCATCGTGGCGGCGCTCAGGTGGCGTGCGCGGGCGATGGCAGCGAGATCGCCCTTGACGAGCGTGACGCCGGCACTCTCGATCGCCACCTCGGTGCCGGTACCCATCGCGATCCCGACATCGGCCGCCGCGAGGGCCGGGGCGTCGTTGACGCCGTCGCCCGCCATCGCGACCACGCGGCCCTGCTCGCGCAGCCGCTTGACGACCGAGCTTTTCTGCTCCGGCAGCACCTCCGCCTCGACCTCGTCGATGCCGAGGCGCCGCGCCACGGCCTCGGCCGTGGTGCGGTTGTCGCCGGTGAGCATGACGATGTGGACGCCCGCCGTGCGCAGGGCCTCGAGCGCTTGGGGCGTAGTGGCCTTGATCGGGTCGGCGACCGCAATCAGGCCAGCGACGCCGCCCGCTGCCGCGACGTACATCACCGTGGCACCGTCACGCCGCAGCTCGTCGGCGCGCGCGGCCGCCTCGGCAATCCCGATGCCGAGCTCCTCCATCAGCGCACGGTTGCCGAGCATCACCTCGACATCGTCGACCGTGCCGACGACCCCCTTGCCGGTGACCGAACGGAAGTCCCGCGGCGCGCTCAGAGTGAGGCCGCGCTCCTCCGCCGCTGCGACGATGGCGGCCGCCAGAGGGTGCTCGCTCGAGCGCTCGAGCGCCGCGCCAAGCCGCAGCAGGTCCTCCTCGGAGCGATCGGACAGGGAGACGATGCCTATGACCTTGGGCCTGCCCTCGGTCAGGGTGCCGGTCTTGTCGACAACGATGGTGTCGACCTTCTCGAGCCGCTCGAGGGCTTCCGCGTTCTTGATGAGAACGCCGAGGCCTGCGCCGCGGCCGACACCGACCATGATCGACATCGGCGTGGCGAGCCCGAGCGCGCAGGGGCAGGCGATGATCAAGACCGAGACCGCAGCGATGAGGCCATAGGAGAAGGATGGCGCGGGCCCCCACAGCCACCAGGCCACGAACGCGACCGACGCGATCACGATCACCGCCGGCACGAACCAGCCGGAGACCTGGTCGGCGAGGCGCTGGATGGGCGCGCGCGAGCGCTGCGCCTCGGCCACCATCTGGACGATGCGCGCGAGCATGGTCTCCTTGCCAACCCTCTCCGCACGCATGACGAAGCTGCCACGGCCGTTGAGCGTGCTGCCGACGACCTTGGCGCCGGGTTGCTTCTCGACCGGCAGCGCCTCGCCGGTGACCATGCTCTCGTCGACGGCACTCGCCCCTTCGAGCACCTCCCCGTCGACCGGCACGCGGTCGCCGGGCCGCACCCGCAGCCGATCGTCGGGGAGCACCTGGTCGAGGGTCACCTCCTCGTCGCTGCCGTCCGGGCGCACGCGCCGCGCGGTCTTGGGGGCGAGGTTAAGAAGCGCCTTGATGGCGCCGCTGGTCTGCTCGCGCGCGCGCAGCTCGAGCACCTGGCCCAACAGGACCAGGACGGTGATCACCGCCGCCGCCTCGAAGTAAACGGCGACCGCGCCGTCCGGGCTGCGTAGGCCGGCAGGGAAGAGGAACGGCAGGGCCGTAGCGACCACGCTGTAGGCCCAGGCGACGCCGGTGCCGAGTGCTATCAGCGTGAACATGTTGAGGTTGCGGCTTTTGACCGACGCCCAGCCGCGCTCGAAGAACGGCCACCCGGCCCACAGCACGACGGGTGTCGCGAAAAGGAGCTGCAGCCAGTTCCCGGTCTGCTGTCCCAGGAGCATGTGCAGGTTGGTCAGATGCCCACCCATCTCGAGCGCGAGGACCGGAAGCGTCAGCACGAGGCCGATCCAGAAGCGCCGGCTCATGTCGGCGAGCTCGGGGTTTGGCCCAGCTTCCGCCGTTACGTCCAAGGGCTCGAGCGCCATGCCGCAGATCGGGCAGCTGCCAGGGCCAACCTGCCGTACCTCCGGATGCATCGGGCAGGTGTAGATCGCGTCCGGCTGCGCGGGTGGCGGCACCCGATCGCCCAGGTAGCGGTCGGGGTCGGCCGCGAACTTGGTCCGGCACCCCGCGCTGCAGAAATGATAGGTCTGGCCGCGAAGCTCGTGCCGGTGCGGGGTCTGGTGCGGATCCACGCTCATCCCGCACACCGGATCCTTGACGGTCATCGCCGAGGTGGCGGGGGCGTGGTGATGCTGATGACCCACACCACCTTCGGTGTGGGCAGCACAGCAGCCGCGATGGCTATGGTCGTGCATGGACGATTTCCTTACCTCGCCTCGCAGGCGGTCGGCATCCCGATGCTTGACGAGATATACCTTAGGGGGGTAATGTACAAGACATGAGAGCGGACACAAAGCGCAGGTGTGGCGATCGGCTGAAGCGGATCGAGGGTCAGGTCCGCGGCATCGCCCGGATGATCGACGAGGACCGGTACTGCATCGACGTCCTGACCCAGATCCGGGCGATCCGTGCGGCGCTGCGCGGCGTCGAGGACGAGGTGCTCAAGGATCATGTCGAGCACTGCGTCGAGGGCGCGATCGCCAGCGGCGACGGAGACGATCAGCGCCGCAAGGTCCAAGAGCTCCTGACCGTGCTGACGCAGCGCGATCGCTGACGGCCGTCCCCCAGGCCGAGCCTGCCCCGCCCGGGTGCCCGAGTTGCCTCGAGCGCCCGGATCGGGAGGCCGATTACGCCGGCCTCACTGCGGGGACTGCCGGGCCAGCCATTGCTGCAGGAACTCGATCTCGCCCTGCTGGGCGGTGATGACGTCCTGCGCCAGCTTGCGGATCTCCGGGTCGGCCCCGAAGCCGAGGACGACCTTGGCCATGTCGATGGCACCTTGATGGTGCGCCACCATCGCCTGCGCGAATGCGATGTCCGGCTTCGCACCCGCAGGAACCGCCATGTCGCGGTGCATGCGGTTGTTGATGGCGGCGAAAGCGCCGGCGACGGGGTCGTCGGGCAGGGAAGCCACCATGCCGTCCCCGCCCTGCATCATGCTCCCCATCATGCCCATGCACTCGCGCATCATGGCCATGTGTCGCTCGTCGCCGGCCCCCGGCATCATCATGCCGCCTTGTCCCGTGGCCGGGCCCGCTCCCGGCATGGCTGACGGTGCCGGCTTCGCGGCCGGAGGTGCCGCAGCAGCCGCGGCGGCGGGGTGGTGCCCTTGCTGACCCGCCTCCTGTGCCGTGAGCGGGCTGATGGCGAGGAGCGTGACGAGCGCGCTTACGCGCAGCATTCGGTCGATCTGCATGACTCTGTTCCTTTGAGATGTCGGATGCCGGCTGGATCGCCCCAGGATCGTCGTTCCGAGCCCCACGCCAGCCGGGTTGCGACGCGTGCGCGGCTCCTTGCCGACCGTGCGGTACCCACGCCGCAGTTGCGGCCGTTCAGGCATGTCAGGTTGCGCCGAAGGTAGCGGCCGCCTCATGGCTCACGGCCGCACCTCTCGGTTCGGGCTCGTATCTGGTCTCGTGCCGGCCTCGTGCATGTGGCGGCCATGCCCGTGGTGCATGAACAGGTGCATCAAGGGGCAGAGCAGGACGAGCAGGAAGGGGAGCGCTCCGAAGAGATGCGCCCGGTGCTCGGTGAGGAGAAAGAAGCCGAGCACGACCGCAAGGGTCAGCCCGATCCACAAGAGTAGCGGGCGGTGCTGGTCCTTTTGCGTCCAGTGACCGCTCCTGGCAGCGTAATCAGGCATGTTTCGATCCTCGTCGCTGACCGTGCGCAGGGCGCCGGAAGCTCACCAATGGTCCGCCACTCGGGCGGAGTGATCGATCAGACGACGATGGGCGAAGGCGGGCGGGGATTGGGAGCGATCACGCGCTCGGCAGGCCATGGCGCGCGATACCGGCTCCAATTGCGCGTTGCCGCCGGCACGTCAGTGCCTGCAACTATTGGCAGGATGCAGCAGGCATGGACCTGGATGCTGCCGTGGCAATGTCCGGAGGGGCCGCTATCGTGCGACCCTGGGCAGTGACCGCCTCCATCACTCGCCACAATCACGACAGGGAAGCTGGCGAGCTCCTGGGCGCGCGGTTGATCCGGAAGGGCGAGACCAAGTACCACCAAGGCCAGCATGCACGCCGCGGCCACCCAGCGCCAGCCGCTGGCCTGGAGACGGCTCGAGCCTGCGACGAACGGCGGAGCTTGGATCGCCACCTCTGTTCCAACAGCGCAAGTTCCGCTGCTTCCTACCACATCCCGTCGTCGCATCATTGATCTGGATCAAGAAAGGCCCGCGGCCCTCTCTCCAGCCATGCCGTGAGTCTCGAGCTGCCCCCAGGGCAGGGGGCAGGCCCGTCTGCTCCTCATGGGCGGGCCGGTGAATCGCCCAGGATGATGGCCGGCCAGGCTGGCCTGCTGCGGCAACGAGGTCTGGCGGGGTTGCCGCTCATCGAGTCACATGACACCGAATACCTTCGGCGTCGCGCCGGATGCCGGATCGGTAGAGATCTCGTAGACGGTGAGGAGCTGCTGCTGCTCTCCCGGCGCCAGCATCCCGGGCGAGCCCGCCGGCATGCCGGGAACCGAGATGCCCTTGATCACCGGGCGCTCGGCGAGCAGGCGGTCGATGGCCCCCGCCGGGACATGGCCCTCGACCACGTAGCCGCCAATGAGCATCGTGTGACAGCCGTCGAGCGTCTCGGGCACGCCGCTCTGCCGCTTGATTGCCACCAGGTCGAAGCTCGGCTTGACCTCGATCTGATAGCCGTACTGCCGGAGATAGTCCGCATGCGCCTCGCAGCAGCTGCACTGGGGGTTTTTGTAGAGCACGCCCATCGGCCGTGCCGCTGCAAGCACAGGTACCGGGCCTGCCGCGAGGGTGAGACAGGCGAGGCCGAAATCACGTCGCATCATCGCTCACTTCTCCTTTCTGAACACGGCCGACAGGGCCATCAGGCAACCTCGATCATCGCCATCATGCCGCCGTTCTGGTGGTCCAGGACGTGACAATGGATCATCCAGGCGCCGGGATTGTCGGCGACGAAGGCAATTTCCACCCGCTCGCGCGGCGCGAGCAGCACGGTATCACGCCACTCGCGAAACGGAGTCGGTGCGCCGTCGCGGGCAATCACCCGGAAGACATGGCCGTGCAGGTGGATCGGGTGCCACCACGCGGTCTCGTTCGCGAGTGCCAGCACGTAGGGCCGGCCCTGCTTCAGCTCGAGCATCGGTCGCATGTCATGGTCGGTGGCAGCAACGCCATTGAAGGTCCAGGCCATGCCCATGCCGCCGCCCATCATCATGCCGCCGCCATGGGACATGCCCTGCATTGTGCCACCGCTCCTGCTCATCATCCCGCCCATCATGCCACCGCCCATGACGATCTCATGTCGTTCGGCATCGCCGAGGTCGGGCTCGGGCAGGCTGTTGGCGGTAAGGGCGATCGGCGCATCCGAGGGCAGGGTGCGCAGCGGCTCGGCATCGTAGGCAAGGTCGAGCAGCCGGTACTCGAGCCCTTGATAGAACGTATCCGCGACCGTGGCGCGGCTGCCAAGTGCGCCGGTCAGGTCGAGCACGAGGTCGGCCCGCTGCGCCGGGCCGAGCACGACGCGGCCGCCCGCGGGCTCGTGCGGCGTCACCGGCTGGCCGTCGAGTGCGATCATGCGCGGGCGGTAACGTCGGAAGTCGAGCGCGAAGATCCGCGCCGGCGCGGCGTTGACGAGGCGCAACCGGATGCGCTCGCCGGCGCGGACTGCGAACGTGTCGATCACTCGGCCGTTGACCGTGACGGTGTTGCCGATCCGGCCGGCCATGGCGGTCTCCATGGCATTGCCGAACTCGCCGCTGATGCTGGCATCGGGCAAGAGCCGCCAATCGCCGAGCACCCAGAGCACGTCCCGATCGACCTCGATCGGCTCCCGTTCTTCGACGATCAGTGGGCCGTAGAGGCCGCGGGCGACCTGCTCGTAGCTGCGCTGGTGCGGGTGATACCAGTAGGTTCCCGCGTCCGGCACGTCGAACTCGTAGACGAAGGTTGCGGCGGGGGCGATCGGCGCCTGGGTCACGTCCGGCACGCCGTCCATGGCGTTGGGAACCCGCACGCCGTGCCAATGCACCGTCGTGTCCTCGGTCAGCCGGTTCTCGACCACGATCCGGAGGCGCTCGCCCTGGCGCAGCCTGATCTCCGGCCCCGGGACGGAGCCGTCGTAGGCCCAGACCTCGGTCCCGGGGTAGCTCGCTCCCGCCAGCGGCACCCGCGCCGTGCCGGCGACCAGGCGGTGGTCACGGACGGCGGCCGCCCGCACGGAGCCGAGAGGCATCGCCACGGCCACGGCCGCACCTGCGGCCAGCAGATCGCGGCGCGACATCTCGATCCCTCGAACGGACGGCATTGTCCTCAGCGAGGGATTGGCAGGCACAAGGGTCTTCAGGGACCGGTCGATCATGGAATTGCCCTTGTGAGATACCGCGCGGCCGACCGGCTGGCCCAACGGAAGGTGCCCAGGGGGAGCACGAGCCATTGCACGAGTCGAGAGAGGTCGGTGCCGAGGATCGGCACCGGCATCAGACCGCTGCGAGTCCAGCTGCTGCGCACCGCGGTGTCGAGCCGCCCGCCCGCCCGCTCGCTGTTAGTGAACATCGCTGCCGCCGCCACATCCGTTCGAAAGATCCCAGATCTCTGTGACCTGCTTTCCCGAGAATTGCTGGTTGCGAATGAGGGACTTGGCCAATCCGCCGTAGACTTTCCACCGCCAGCACCTGCAGCAGCACGGTCCATGCTCGGCGGAATTGGCCATCGCGTAGTCGTATTCTGCCTGTTCGCCGGGGGAGAGCTCCATTGCATCGGACGACATGAGCTTGGCGGCCAGGCCGGCTTCGATGTCGTACGGATCGGGCGGAATTACGGCAATCTCACGATACGCCTTCAGGCCGTCGACCTGCTCGGCATAGCGGTGCAGGTCCATCGGGGTACAGCACGAGCCTTGCAGCCGTTCCATGAGCGACATCTTCGGGATGACAGCCATGAACTCTTGCGAACAGTTCGAGTTGCCGTTCCGGCTCAGATACTCGAAACGCGCCCTGGTCTCCTCCGAGACACCAGCCGCCGTTTCCGTTGCGAAGCTCGTGCTCGCCACGAGCGAACCGCCACCCGCGCTCGCGATGAGCAGGAACAGGGCAACTGCTCGGCACGACCTGAGCCTCATTCTGCAACCCTCCTGTCAGGGACGACCGATTGCGCGTTGTTTCCTTGCCCATCAGGGGCCAATCCGGGTCCCGCCCGCACCGTCGTCTCAGCTGCCGAGAAGACCACGCAGCCTCTCCCAGAATCCCGGCCTAGGCCTTTCCGACCACGCATCGTCGACGAGGTCGTTGACGAATAGGACCAGGCTCGTGGGCTCGAACTTGAGGGAGAAGAAACGCGCCCGCAGATGACCGCCCTGGTCGATGACATGGGTGACGACGGCGTGCATCTGCTCGCCGTTCTCGGTGGTGGTGAACTCGAGGCCGTAGGCTTTGGCGAGCTTGCGTGTCGAATCGTCCGCTTGGTCGGACGCCGCCGTCAGGAACAGCCAGTTGCTCGGATCGAGGCCGTGCGCGGGGCCGAATTGTCGGAGGATATCGGGCGTGTCCCGCGCCGGATCGGTCGTAATGCTGACGAACTGCACCTGATCCTTCATCGGTGTCCGGTTGATCATCCCCTGGATCTCGGCGATCCGCTCGGCATGCAGCGGGCAAACGTCGGGGCAGCTGGCGTAGATGAAGTGCAATACGACGACCTTGCCGCGAAGGTCGGCGAGCCGGACGGTCCGACCGTCCGCGTCCTGGAGCGTGAAGCCCGGTGCCTCATGGTTCATCGGCTGAAAGTACCGCTCGCGCTCGAGGAGCTGCCGGTCGAGCTCGCCCGGCGCATGCGCGGAGGCTGGCGCGGCGGTGCCAAGCACGAGCGCCGCTGCTACGGCAACTGCGCTCAGAAGCTGCACGGTTTCACCATCGCCGGCAGCGGGCGACCGGCGGCCGCGGCGCCCGCCCGTCACGCGCCACATCCGGCGCCTCCCTGTTCCTCGGGGATGAGGTTCGGGATGCGGGCGAGCGCGGTCTGGACTTGTGCCTGCCACATGCTGAGCGAGGAGTAGCGGGCGCCCATCACGATCCGGGGGTCGACCTCGGCCCAGTCCTTCTTCTCCACGACCTTGAAGTACAACGCCGTCCGTAGGTAGTTGTCCGGGAACCAGAAGGAGTTGAAGGCGAGCGCCTCGCGGAACAACTCGTCTTCGGAGAGACCCTGCGCGGCACCGAGCTCCAACATCCCGAGCAGGGCCGAGCCGTGGTTGCAGTCCTGAAAGAAGGTCGAGTTGTCGCAGCAGGGTCGGTAGGTGCTCTTGGCGACCTTGGCCGCGAGCGCTTCCTGCTCGGGCGTGATCTCGACGATCGGGAGCTTGTTGAAGTACTCGCCGCCGCTCGCCGCCTTGCCCAAGCTCCATCCGCCGGTCGACGCGAATGTGCCCAGCGACGGCCCGTTCAGCGGACTCGCATCGTTGGCATTCAAGTGGTTGGCGAGCCCCAGCGGCCACAGGATGTTGACGTAGAGGGCGGCGTTCTCGCGTGTCAGTCGGATCGGCAGGTGGGAAGGCCAGCGCATCAGGTAACGCAGCTCGGCGGGCAGCCCGCCACGGCCGCGATACATCGCTTCGAACTTCTCTGGATCGATGGCGCCGTGCTGGATGAGCTTGAGGACCGCGTCGCGCAGCTCGACGCGGCTCATGTGGCCTTTTTCCGGCAAGACGCTCGCCACGGCCTCGGCGTAGAGCGAGCGCCCCGCTTCCGGTGTGAGCGGCCCGGCAGGATCCGAAGCGGCCAGGGCAGGCCGCGTTTCCAGCGCGCCAGAGAGCGAGGTCGCCACAAGCCCAGCGAGCATCCCCCCGGCACGCCGCCGAGTGATGGTACAACGCAACGTGGCCGGCTTTTCGCGCTTCATGAGCCATCGCCCACCCATCTTGAGTTCCCGCTCCTGGTAGAGCGGGCCGGGGCTTCGCGGCCGCGGCCCGCCAATGTTGCGGACGCGGGCCTCAGCCTCCTTGCCGCGGTTGCGCGGCGTCACCTGCAGAAGGCGCGCCGGCCGACGCCGCCTGCATCATCTCGTTGCAGGCCTGCATCATCTGCATCATCTGGCCCATCATCCCGCCCTGGCCCATCATTCCGCCGGGCATGCCCTGCTGGGCCGCGGCGCCTCCCGGCGCGGCGGGCGCAGCCTCCTGGGCACCGAGGGCCGTGCCGCCCAGAAGCGCGGCGACGAGTGCCGCCGCCGCAACCGTCGATGTCACTTTGGCTTGCAACATGATCCTATTCCTTGGTCGGTGGTCTGGGGGCGGGCGCCGTCGGTGGGCCGCGCCGCAGGATCGAGGCCGCCCATGTCGAGCACGAGCTGCCTCGGGTCAGGGTGCACGGATGCATCCTGCTCGGGGGTCTTCGCGCCGCCGGACATTCGGTGCATGCACAAGCCCAGCGCGCACATGGCGACGCAGGGAAGCACCGACAGCAGAAGCGGGGCGACGCCGGCCGCCACCAGCCAGCCCCAGCTCGAGACGAGGCCGCCGGCGACGGCTACCGCCCCGAGAACGAGCAGGCCGCCGCGCCCGCCGAGATAGTAGCGGGCGGCGGCCACGAGGTCCCGGCCGAGCGACGGTGCGGCCGTCCCGGCCGGGTCGATGGCGTTCATGCGGATTGTCCTTTCGCTGCAGGGTTCACGTCGTGTCTCCAAGGGAAGGAGCGTCATGGTCCTATGGTGCCGTTGACGCAGGACCGATGCGCCGTTCGATTTCCAGCATCGATTGCTGGGAGTCCCACTCCCTCGGGCCTGCCACGCGCCCCACCTCATCTCCTTTCCTGTCGATGAGCAGGGTTGTGGGAATCCCGAGCGCGCCGACCTGATTTGCCGAATCCCCCTTCGCGTCGACATAGATCGCGAGCGCCTTCAGCCCGAGCTCGGCGTAGAAGGCCTGCACCGCCGGCAGGCCCTTCCTGTCGATCGACAACGCAACGACCTCGAAGTCCGGCCCGCCGAGATGGGCCTGCAGACGGTCGAGAGCCGGCATCTCCTTGCGGCAGGGCACGCACCAGGTCGCCCAAAGGTTCAAGAGCACCACCTTGCCGCGGAAGTCGGCAAGGGCCCGTGGCCGGCCCGCGCCGTCGACGAACCGCAGCTCGGGAACGGGCCTCGGCTTGGAGGCCGCGAACAGCTCCCCACCGACCGCCGTGGCCGCAGGCGCCGGCTGGTGCTGCGGCTCCTCCCTCGGGACGAAGAGCATCGCGGCTCCCGCAAGGATTGCAGCGCCAGCCCAAACGGCTGCGGCGATCATGACGCGCCCCCTCATGGCCGCAGCCCTTCGAGCAGAGGAGCGATCGTCTTTGCGTACACTTCGGGCGTAACTGGGCCGACCTGCTTGAAGGCGATCCTGCCGTCCCGATCGACGACGAAGGTTTCCGGCACGCCGTACACGCCCCAGTCGATCGACACCCGTCCGCTCCGGTCCGCTCCGGTGCGAGTGTAGGGATCGCCCAGCTCGTCGAGCCAGGCGGCCGCATCCTCGGGCCGGTCCTTGTAGTTGATGCCGTGGATCGGCACGACGCCCTCTGCCTTCAGGCGCAGGAATACCGGATGCTCGAGCCGGCAGGCGGTGCACCAGGAGGCGAACACGTTGACGAGCGAGACCTCGCCCTTGAGGTCGGCGCTCGACAGCCCGAGCGTCCGCCCCTGGACCGGCGGCAGGCTGAACGTCGGCACCGGCCGGCCGATCAGCGTCGACGGCAGGATACTCGGGTCACGGGTCAGACCGACGCCGAGGAAGATCCCGATCGCCAGAAAAGTGAGCAGCGGCAGCAGGACGTGAATCCACCGGCGAGCTGACGTCCGTAAGGTCGGACGGAGCGACGTTTCAGGCGCCACGGCAGCCGGCTCGTGACTGGCGAGCACATGCCGGATCGTCATCGCGGAATGCCGGTCCGAGAACGGGCGATTTGACCGCGTGCTCGTGCGCCGCCCGAAACTGTTCGGTGCTCATGCAATGAGGACGCCCGTGGGTAGCCGCTTGGGGCCGGTTCGGCTTCGGCGCCAAGAAGGCCGCGGCGCGACACACGCCGATTTCCATATGTCTGCATTGCTTTCGTCGAAGACTGTCAACCACACCATCCGACGGCGATCGCCGCTGACGGGGCGGTGCTTGATCACCAACCACGACAAACGCGACCAATCTCGGCCGAGTTCACGCGGTCACGGGGCTAGCGCTTCAGACGAAAGCTCTTGGAGGGTCCGGTTCAGGTGGGATTGTGCGGCCGTCGGGCAGGGTCGGCCAGGTGATCGGGGCAAAGGCATGCCCGATCTTGATCCTCACCTGAAAGGCAACCGGAAGTGCCGGCCCGGCGCTCGAACAGAGCTGGTCACAAATCCCGCCACCGTCGAGACCCAGCGTGCGATCGCACATGTCGCACGGCGCGGGCGCGTGGCCATCCATTTGGCCGACACTCGCGGCGGCATGCGTCGGCTTGGCCATCGCGTGCGCCGACATCGGCACCTGGCCAGCGGCCAGGGCGACGATCAGCAGGGCACAAAGCCAAAGTCGGCAGAATGCACGCACCATGTTGAAGACACTTGCAGAAACAGCCTTCGACGGCAACCACGGTCGCATCGACGTGACGCATGATTAACTCTCCTGAGAGAGAACCTCAGCGCACAAGCCTCGGTCACCGAACCCTTGGCGCCCATGTGCGATTCGTGCAGCATGTCGTACCTCTCTTGATTCTCGCGCGCTGCCGCCAGCGGCAAAACGCGGCCTCAGCCGCATCGTCGAAGCCAACGATCGCGAAGTGTCCGAACATTGCGTGGCGATGCCGGCGGCCGGTACGGCCTTCCCAATCGTAGCCGTCGATGGAGTCCGGGCGGACGCCGACCTGTGCGGCCAAGCCGAGCTTGCCGATGTCGGCAGGTCGAGCAGCAGTGCCAGGTCTTCGGACAGCAGTGTCCAGTGCTCGGCAGCTCGTCCGCCGACCATAGCCGCTGCATCGCTCCACCCCGTCCAGCCTTGGGACCGGAGGCTACGGGCTGGAGGCTGACTTCGTCATCTCACATGGCCAAAATGCAAAGCTTCGCGGTTACTGGGCCAGGTAACTACTGCCGTCGCCTGCTCGAGCGCGGCCACGTCAGCGATGAGATCGATCTCTCGCCGGGAGGTCACTTCCAGCCCGCGATCCTCGAAGACGTCGGTGTCCGGATGCTGCCGGCGCCAGTCCGCGATGGCCGCATCTCGCGCGACGAGCAGCTCGCGCACCACCAGCGCATGGAAGCGAAGAAGCGAGACGAGCCAGCGGTTCACCGGCCAGGATGGCCTGGCGAGAACGACATCAAACCCCTCTAACAGCGCAGCGGCCTCCCCGGCCGGCGCCCAGCTCTCGCCGGTTACCCAGCGGTTGGTGGTGAAGAGCTGGATCGCGTGACCACCCCGATCAGCCGAGACCGCAACCAAGTGCACGATCCGCTCACCGTCGCGCCGGAAGGTGTGAAAGTGGCCGTGCTCACCGGGGCGCTGTTCCTTGGGGTGAGCGTGGTAGTACCATTGGCTGCCGCTGTCGGGGTCGAAGACGTCGCCAGCCGGGTAGTGGTTCCACTCGTAGAACGTGCCCTGGTGCGCCAGCACCTCGCCGACGATGTTGGCTCCACTCTTCGCCAGCACCCGCTCCCACAACAGCGCATCGCGTCCCGCAGCGAGTCGGGTCGCCATCATCGACGAGTCCTCGTCAGCAGCCGTCACGGTTTATTCTCCGGTTCGCGCGCGGCGGGCCGGGGCGGTGTCACTTCCCGAGCCCCTCCCTCAACCACCCATCGAGCGCGGCTCGGCCCAGGCGAAAAGCCAGCGGCCGAATCGGCCGGCGAGTGCCACCATCAGAGCAGCCAAGCCGAGATTCCAGAGCAGGACCATGACGGTCGCGTCGAGCGGGTGAAGTAACGATAAAGCGGTCGCGGAAACACCAGCGAGCGCAAGCCCGCCCGCCATCGCGACCGGCACCGGGTCGAGCCAGACAGCATGGCGAAGCATCAGTAGGAGGGCCAACGATAGCGGCAGACAGACGATCAGCGCGGTCGCAAAGCACTGGAGGGTGCTGCCGAGCACGATGCTGTCCGGCGCGATGCGGACCCAGTCGGTCAGACAGCCATAGCCGATGCTCGACACCCAGAGCAGGAACGCCGGGACGGGCAACCACAACCAGCGGCGCGATCGGTCGGGAAGACTGAGGTGGAAGGCGGTGACCGCGGCGAGCGCGCCCGTCGACAGCGAGGCCAGGAGCATCACCGCGAAGACAGGCTGCCGGAGATGCTCGGCCAGATCGGGACGCAGGCCGAGGAGCACCGCTAGGGCCAGCACGAGGAGCCCCGCAAGAAGCAGCCAAAGTGCCGCGCGCAGCGTGGGCGGGCGCAGCCGCCGCACCGGCTTGGCGTCGGCGGCGAGCGCGGCCACGAGGTCGGACGTCGTCAGCATGCCTCAATCCTTCCGCCGCAGCATCACGCGCAGCGCCTTCATGGCGCGGTGCGTTGCGACCTTGAGCGCCGGGATGGCCATTCCGCTCTCCACTGCGGCCTCCTTTAGCGACAGCTCGCGCAGCTTGAGCAGTTTCACGGCCGTCCGCTGGCCGGCGGGCACCCGCTCGATCGCCGCCCGCAACTCACGTCGATCAACATTCAACACAGAGAGGTTCGCTTCGGCAGCGGGGAAGGTTTCGTGCTCCGGGCCGAGTCCAATCTCGACCACCTCGATGCGGCCGCGGGTCCTCAAACGGTCGACGATCCGCCGCCGCGCGATCGCGGCAAGCCAAGGCCCGAAGGGACGCTTCGGGTCGTAGGTCTGCCGCACGCTGTGCAGGGCCAAAAGAATGTCCTGCAGCACGTCTTCGCCTTCGCCCGACAGGGCCGCGTGCCGCCGGATCAAGGCGCGAAGGTAGGGAACGACATCTCCGAGCAGTCGCCGGTAGCAGTCGCGGTCGCCCGCTTGCGCGCGCGACATGAGCACCGACCAGTCCTCTTCGCCGCCCGTGCGGGTGCTGCTCCGGTCTCGACCGCTTCTCCGCATTGTCGCCAGCGCTTGGTTCTCCGGCCGGCGCAAAGTGATGCACGATCCCGAGCGCGCAGTGGGTCACGGGGCGGTGATGCTCCCGGAAGAATGAGGCGCCGAGCGTAACCTCGCACCCTCTCGCCACGAATTTGCTTTGTGAGAGCCGCCGGCGGGCAAGGAGGCCATGCCAGGGCAGATCACGCGACGCAGGACGCACTCGCATCCCGAATGCCGCGACGCCGAGGAGCCGCGCCGCGCGTGCGCCACCGTCCGGCCGGCGCGAGGAGACGGAGGATGGCCCGGCCTGCGCTCTACGTCGTGGGCTTGCTCGCCGCGGGGGTGGTCGTCGCGATGATCGTGTCGCGGACGCATGATCAAGAATCGGTGGCATTCGATGTGACGAGGCTCACGCCCGCCCCCAGATCCGAACGAGTGGGCGAGCATTTTCTGCTCGAAGATCCGGCGACGCTCACCGAGTCTGATGCTGTGCGGGTCTATGAGAGCGTTCGCGCCGTGCTGCGCGACAACTACGCCCTCTCGGGCCTGCCCGCGGCGGCCGCGTACCAGGATTGGCCCCGCTTCAACCGGGCGCCCTATCGCTCCGCAACCCACGGGGAGCGGTTCGTCAACAACTACACCAACCGGCTCGCCCGCGACTACGGCTCCGGGCAACCCATGCCGGTGGGTGCCGTCCTGGCCAAGGACGCCGTCACCGTCAAGCACGACGGCCAATTCTACCCCGGGCCGCTCGCGCTCATGGAGAAGATGCCGCCGGGCTTCGATCCCGACGGGCATGACTGGCGCTACACGCTGGTGATGCCCGATGGGACCGTCCTCGGCACGACCCGTGGCGCGAACGACGAACAGGTCGCCTTCTGCCGGAACTGCCACGCCACCGCCGGCGCGGATCACGACTTCCTATTCTTCGTACCCGAGGCGTTCCGGCGCCCCGAGCTTGCGGTTCCCGCGAGCGGGCAGCGGCCCGAGCCGGCGTCCAGCGTCAACCGAGAAGGAGGCTGATCATGGCCATGAGCGTTCGGCGTCATCTGTTGTCCGCCACCGCCTTGCGCACCCTGGTTCCCATTGCGGCGCTGCTGGGTGGAGCCGTGCTGATAACGGCCGCCGACGGCTTGGCGGCCGGCTCGGCCGCCGAGCCGATGCAACTCGCCCAGGCCAACCCTTGCGCTGCGGCGAATCCTTGCGCGGCGAAGGGAATGGCCGAGCAAACCTACACGATCCGCGAGGGGGACAGTCTGGCCCGCGTGGCCCAGATGTTCTACAACGACGCCAGCCGCTACCGGACGTTGGCGGACTACAACGGCATCGCCAATCCCGACCGGATCCATGTCGGTCAGGTCATCAAGATCCCGGCGGCGCAAACCCTGGCGGCCGCCGCAAGCCCCTGCAATCCTTGCGCCGCGAAGGGCATGACCGGCACGAGCGAGTGCGTCGTTCCGCGGCTGCAGACGGCCGCGGAACAGAATCCTTGTGCGGCGAAGCTCGAGCCTGCGGCTGCAAATCCCTGCGCGGCGACGAACCCCTGCGCCGCCAAAACCGGGTGCAACCCCTGCGCTGCCAAGAATCCCTGCGCCGCCGCCAACCCGTGCAGCCCCTGCAATCCATGCGCCGCTGCGGCGCCCGTCGAGCTGACGGCCGAGGAAGCCGATGCCGCCTACACGTGCATCAAGGATGCCATGAAGGCCGCCTATACCGGAGAGAGGCCGCAGGCGGCCGCTAAGGCCGCGAACCCGTGCGCCGCTGCCAACCCGTGTAATCCGTGCGCGGTGAAGAAGCCCTTGAATTCGGGTGCGGCGACTAACCCCAGCAACCCTTGCGCAGCCAAGAACCCGTGCGAGCCGCACGCTGCCGCCAGCCCGGGCAATCCGCAGGTCATCCAGGCGGCCGCGGTACCTGGCGAAGCGGCGACGATCGCCCAGGAGTACCAGGGGTGGGACCGCGTCAACACGCGACCGTACGTGTCGGCGACGCACGGCAGCCGCTACGTCAACAACTATCCCGGCCCCGAAGCGCTGGCGGCTTATGGCCAGTTCGAAGCGATGGGTGCCATGCCTGTCGGAGGCCGCATCGCCAAGGACAGCTTCGTCGTCTCACCTGCTGGCCAGGTCACCGTCGGGCCGCTGTTCATCATGGAGAAGATGCCACAAGGCTTCAGCGCCACGAGCCAAGACTGGCGCTACAGCATGATCATGCCGGATGGCAGCCTGTTCGGCGCGACCCATGGCCCCGGCAGCGACAAGGTGCAGTTCTGCGCGGAGTGTCACGCGGCCGTGGCGGATGACCAGGACAGCCTGTACTTTCTGCCCGAGGAGTACCGAGTGACTCGACGCTGATTTCGGAGGTCGCTTTAGGCGGGCGGTCGCGTTGTGAGCACGTCTCAGGCGGCGCCGCCCGCTGGCTCACGAGGGATGGCGGCCCCGCGCGGCCTCTGGCCGATCTCGAGGCGCCGATCGGGGCCAGGCGGATTGGGCAGAATCGAGACGGATACGAACGAACCCATCGAGGCGTTGATATCGGACATGCGACGGCCCGCAGCGTCGCTCTCGTCCCTGTGGTGGGGCGCAGTCGGCCTTGCGATTGCCCTTGCTGCTGTCGTCTTCTTTGCGACGCTCGGTCCGAGACCCGATCTCGCGGCCGCCGCCGAAACGCCGCGCTTTGTGGTGCTCCTCCATTTCTGCTTTTTCCGAGCTGGGACACCTTAACCTGGTTGGCGGTTTCGGGGCGAAGCGCGACAGGCTTGGCTGACACCTTTACGCGGCCCAGGGAGGGTGGCGAGCTGGTCTTGGAGGGCTTCAGTAGGAGTGCGGTAGCCGTGCTCGTTCCAGGGGCGTACGGAAAAATGGTCCAGAACAAGAATCAGTCGTCGGCTCAATAGGTTAGCACAAAACGGATAAGACTCAGCAAAGTGACGGAATTCGAAGCCATTACTCCGCCTCTCTCCGGCCCAGAGCATAGGTACGATCGCCGGTCCGGAAGGGCTGTGTGAGCATTCGGTCGAGGCGCAGCTCGCGGACGTCCTGGAACTGCTCGATGCCGATCGTCATCGCCTCGTGGCCAGCGGCCGGGGCGGGGCGATAGGTGCCGAACAGGCGGTCCCACCACGGCAGGTTGAACCCGAAATTGCTGTTGGTCTCGCACGGGACCACTGAATGGTGGACGCGATGCATCTCGGGGGTGACGACAATCCACCTCAGCACACGGTCGATCCGCCCCGGCAGGCGGACATTGCCATGGTTGAACATTGAGGTGGCGTTGAGCAACACTTCGAAGATCAGCACTGCCGTCGCCGGGGCGCCCAAGGCGGCGACGACGCCGAGCTTGAGGCCCATCGAGAGCAGGATCTCGAGCGGATGGAAGCGCACCCCAGTGCTGACGTCGAATTCCAGATCGGCATGGTGCATGCGGTGCAGGCGCCACAGCGCGGGCACGGCGTGAAACAACACATGCTGCAGGTAGATGGCGAGATCGAGCAGGATGACGGATGGGATCACCACGAGCCAGGGCGGCGCGGGCAGGGCGTGTCGCAGGCCCCAGCCCTGCGCCTCCGCCTGCAGCGCCACGCCGACGGCGGCGGTCGGGAAGACGAGCCGCAGCAAGATCGTGTCGAGCACGACGATGCCGAGATTGCCGGGCCAACGGCGGAGACGCCCGATGCTCTGGCGCCGGCGCGGCGCCAGCAGCTCCCACCCTGCCATCGCGGCAAAGACGCCGGCGAAGGCGCCGAGGCGGATCAACGGTTCCTGGGCGAGAAGCGCTTCGGTCAATTCCGCGCTCTTCCGAGTAGCGGCCACAAGCGGCCTACGGTCCGTGGGGCGGCGTAGTCGTAGGAAGTCCTCGACATCCCGGCCGCGTGATCCGCGAGATCGATGACGGGGCCGCCGGCGGCCGCTGCATCGCTCGGGTCGTGCGTCACCAGCAGTGTCGGCAGGTTGCGTTCGCGTGCGTGCCGGAACACGAGCTGCCGGAACTCCTCCTTGAGCGCCGCGTCCAGCTTGCCGAAGGGCTCGTCGAGCAGCAGGGCCAGCGGTTTCGCGAGAAGCGTCCTGAGCAGGGCGACGCGGGCCCGCTGACCGCCGGACAGCGTCGCCGGGTCCCGATCCACGAAGCCGTCCAGCCCGGCGCTCGCCAGGGCCTCCGTCGCCACCGCGCGGCGCTGCCGGTGTGTCATGGACCGGCGGCGCGGCAGCCCAAACAGCAGATTGCCCGCGACCGACAGATGCGGGAACAGGACGGCGTCCTGGAACAGAACCCCGAGACGCCGGGCTTCCGGCGGCAGATCCGTCAGCGGTTCGGCGCCGATCGCGACCTCTCCCCGCGCGGTGAAGGCGGTTCGGTCGAGGAAGCCGCCGACATAGGCGAGGAGCGTCGACTTGCCGGAGCCACTCGGCCCCATCACGGTCACGATCTCGCCCGGCGGCACGATGAGGGAGAGGTCGCCGATCAGGGGTAGGCCGCTCTCGCGGGCGGTGATGGTGATCCCCGCGAGGCGCAGTGCATTGGTCGAGGCTGGAAGCCGGCTCATCGGGCGAGCTCGCGCCGGCGGTAGAAAATGATGCGCGGCAGCAGGAGGGCCACGATATAGACCATGAGTGGCAGGGCCGATTGCAGCACGGCGAAGACGCCGATGATTCGCCTATCCGCCCCGCCCGCCAAGGTCACCGCCTCCGTGGTCAGGGTAGCGACGCGGCCGGCGCCGGCGAAGATCGTCGGAAGATATAGGCCGGCGCTGACGGCAAAGCCGACCGCGATCGAGACGAGGATGGGGCGCGCCAGGAGTGGAAGCCTGACGGCGAAGAAGATCCGCAGGGGGGATGCGCCGAGCGCCGCGGCTGTCGCCGCGTAACGCGGATCGAGTGCCCGATACGGATCGGCCAGCGACAGGAAGGTATAGGGCAGCACAAAGAGCAGATGGGTCCAGGCGACGGCCGGCAGCGTCCCGTCAACGCCGAGATAGACCAGCGCGATTTGGACACCGAACAGAAAGGCGATCTGGGGGACGAGCAGCGGCAGATAGAGCAGCCACAGGCTGGCGACGCCCGGGCGCACCGCGCGGCGCTGCTCGTTCTCCAGGCAGGCGAGGACTAAGCCAAGCGCGACGAACGTCGAAAGGAAGCCGATCGCGAGCGTCGTGCCCGTGGTCACGGCGATCCTGTCGGACTGCTCCACCCAGTTCGTCGCCTGCCACGCTTGCGGCCAGGGCGCGGGAAACCACCAGCTTCGTGCGACCGACCAGAGTGCCATGCCGGCCATCGACAGCCCCCCGAGCGTGCCAAGCAGGACCGCCACGGCCGACAGAGCCTTGAGCAGCAGCTCGGCGGGCCTGTCGGTCTCCCCTCGCTCGAGCCACAGGCGGCCGAAGGTTGCGACGGGGCTCTCGAGCACGCGCCAGCAGATGATCGCACCCAGCACAATTGCGAGCTGGAGCGTCGCAACTGCTGCTGCCGGGTAGTAAAGTGCAAGGTCGTAGCCGGAGAACCAGCGTGTCGCCAGGATCGCGAGAGGCGGCGGATCGCCTGGCGCCAGAATCAGCCCGACATCGACGACCGAGAGGGAGAAGGCGAGTACCGCGAAAATCGGCAGCCGGATCTGCGGATAGATCTGCGGAAACACGGTCTTCAGCCAGGCGACGGCCGGGGGCTGGCCAAGCGCGCGGGCGGCGATCAGGGTCCGATGAACCGGAACCTGCGCCGCGGCGGCGATGATCATCAGGATGAGATACGGGACCTCCTTGATCAGGAGCCCGACGATCATGCCGACGCCGAGCGGATCCTGGACGGTCACGAAATTGGCCGGCGGTCGGTGCCAGCCCGTAGCCCAGGGCGAGATCAGGCGGGCGATCCATCCGCTGGGTATGACGAGGAACGCAAACCCCAGGGCCATGGCGCTATGCGGGCTCGCGAGGAGTGACGGAAGCGCCCGTTCGAGCCTCCGCAAGCGCGCGGAGGCCGCCGCCGACGCACAGAAGCCGACGGCGACGGCGAGGGCCAGGAGCGTGGTCGCGGTTCCGGTGGCGATTGTCAGCCGCAAGCTGGTGGCGAAGCCGGGCGTTGCTGCCAGCATTCGCCAACCGTCGAGCGAGGGCCTAGTAGCGCCAAGAGCCGGGAGGACGTGAAACGCCGGCAGGATCGTCCAGATCAAGCCCATCGTGATCGGCCCGATCAGAATTGCAAGTGCGGCGGCCGGGGCGATCCGCCAGAGCGCCGACGTCGTCGGCATCACTTCAGATACCGACGTTCCCATTCCTGCGTCAGACGTGTCATCCAGCTCGGATGGGGCTCGAGCAAGGGCGTTCCGAGCTCGGCATTGGTCGGAAGGCCTACCGCCTCGGCCGGGCGGTCGAACAGCCTGCGCTGATCGACGGACATCTTGTCGAGATCGAGCACGGTGAAGCTCCCCATCTCCCGTTGCGCGCGCGCCTGGATCTCCGGATCGAGGAGGAGATTGGCGACGACCATCGCGCCCTCCTTGTGCGCAGCATTGTAGGGGATGGCGACGAAGCTCGTGTTGCCGATGGTCCCCTCGGCCAGCACATAGACGCGGGTGGTGGGGGGAAGCGTTCCATCGGCGATCCCCACCGCCGCCTCGGCCGGGTTGAAAGAGATCGCGATGTCGATCTCGCCGTCGGCGAAGAGCTGGCGCAGGGCGGAGCCGGATGCGGGGAAGTCTCGACCCTCCCGCCAGAGAAATGGGCGGAGCGCGTCGTACCAACGCCAGAGTGGCGCGGTGACAGTATCGAGTGTTTCGTCGGTCGCCCGCTGCTGCAGCACCGCGGGATCCGGTGCGAGCTCGAAGAGCGCCTGCTTGAGGAAGGTGGCGCCGAGGAAGTTCCGGACGGTCGGATGCGCAAGGCGGCCGGGATGGGACCGTGCCCAATCCAGCATGGCAGGGACCGACCGCGGCAGCGTTCCGGCCAGCGTTCGGGCGGTGTCGTAGAGGAACACGACCTGCGCCATTCGCCAGGGCGCCTCGTATCCGTCCACCGGCACGGTGAAGTCGATGACGTTCGACAGCTTCTTGATCGTGTCGACATAGCGGTAGTTCGGCATGGCCTGATCGAAGGGACCGAACAGTAGCGCCTGTTCCTTCATCGACAGGAAATTCGGGCCGTTGATCCAGATCAGGTCGACCATTCCGCCCACATTGCGTCCCGCCGCCTTCTCGGCGACGACGCGGGTCACTGCCTCGGCCGTATCTGTGAGCTTCACATGCTCAATCCGGATGCCGTGGCGCTTCGCCGCCTCGGCGCCGACCTGGGCGATGAAGGCGTTGGTCTGCGGATCGCCGGCCCAGGCGTTGAAATAGACTGTCTGACCGCGGGCCGCCGCCGTGATCTCATCCCATCCCCGCGTTTCCGCCCCTGACGCGGCGGAGGTGGCGAAGATGGTCCCAACGATGAGCGGTAGTATCCGATGCAAGAAGCGAAGCAATGGCATCTCCTCTGGGCTGTCGGGATCAGGGCGGCGGCGTGGGCTGGAACCGACGCGCAATCACGCGATCCGCGGGAATCCGCCGGGCCATAGATCAGAATCGACAACACCATAGCGGCCACGGGAGACGGAAAATGGCCCAGCCATCAGGAACAGTGCAACGATTCCGCGCTTGTGAGTTGATGTTCAGATAGAATTTGTCGTTCACCATGCGAAACAACGGAGGATCGCCGTCGAGCTTCTTGCCCATCGCAGCGCTCATAGCGCAGAGACCACCGAACTGAGGGATATTCGGCCGGGGCAGCACGGAAGGCGTCTCGGTTTTTCGCCTAGGAGAAGTACTAGGTCGCGTCCTGATAGTCCGCCTTGAACTCGGGCGAGCCTATCACCGCCTTGTTCTCGGTGAAGTATGCCACGGGGTCATAGCCGCGGATGATGACGTGTTGCCGGTCGACGTTCACTGCCGCCATCGACGCCCCGTCGTCGGCGTAGGCCGCCGACGGGGGGACAGACCGCCCGGCCGCGACTGGGACGGCAAGGGGGGCCAATATCGTGAGGAAGCAGGCTGCGGTCACGGGATGGGCCGAGCACGGTGTCATCGTGCAACTCCTTGGGTTCGTGAGCCCTATCAGCCTCACGACTGCTTCGTCTTGCGACGGGAGGGTTTGTTACACCAGTCGGCGCGCCGCTGAGCCCGAGCGGCCTCGCCGGCCTGTCGTGACGGCTCCCTCCACCCGCCGCTCGGCCGCTTCTAGAATGCTCCATCGGGGCCCGATTGACGACGCTAGTCGGCGCATCTCGATTTCGATGCACGTCGTCGTCGTTGTATCGAGTGTCGGATGACCACACGAGACGCTGGCGATGGTAGCGGGCTTTGCCCGCGTGCGAGCGGCACTGCCGGCAGCCACGAAGGGGCTGGACCAAGCCGCTGCTAGCCAGAAGGATTGTGGCCTCTTCTACCGATGCCGGCGCCAGGACTGGCGGCGCGGACGGCCTCGGCCTGCGGGATATCCGGCCGAATTCCCGGTCAGGAGTCCCAGAAGCGGCCGGGCCATCCCTTCGAGCAGGCTGCGATCGGCAGTGGTCCGCGCCAGGATGCGAATAGCGATCACGACCCCAAGCAAGAGCTTCGCCAGCTCCCTGGGATCATAGGCGCGAGACACGCTCCCCTGCTGCTGTCCGACCTTAATCGCGCGATGAAACCCGTCCTCGATCTCTAGCAGGCTCGCGCGGATCGTCGGGCCCAGCTCGGCGTCGTGCGGTGCGACCTCCATCGCCGAATTCACCAGGAGGCATCCGCGCCGGTCCCTCAGCGAGGCTTCGATGACATCTCCTAGAAAGCGATGGAGGCCGTCGGCGGCGTCACTGACGGCGTCGAGTTCGGCGATGCGCCGCCGCGTGGAACTATTCAGATAATATTGGAGAGCACGCGAGAAGAGAGTCTTCTTGTCCCCAAAGACATTGTATAGGCTCGCCCCTGTGATGCCCATTTGCGCGCTCAGATCGCGAATAGAGGTCGCCTCGTAACCCCGCCGCCAGAAGCAATCGACGGCGGTGGCAAGCGCCGCGTGCTCATCAAAAAGCCGTGGACGTCCCAGTGGCGACCTCCTCGTCCATCGATCCTGACGTCGCACGGATTTTAGAGCGATTGGTTCAAAACGACAACTCCGAGACGGAAGCGTAAGCATGCGCGACCTGAGAAGACGGCTCTGCTCGGTGATCGTGAAATGGGATGCGCTGTTGTCAGGCTGCTGATCGACCCGTCTCCTCTGGACCATGTGCCCGCGCGGGTCCAGTGCGCTACCGCTGAGGAGCAACAGTAGGGAGAAATTCTGATCGGCTGGGTCCAGGCTGCCGTCGTTTTCGTGTGGGGCATGCTGTGCGCAGTCGGTTTCTACGCCACGTTCGTTGTCGGCCGGCTTTGACTCGCCTACAGACATCGGGCTCGGCAACCGGCTCGTCGCTCTGTCCATCATCGTCGACATCGGCGTCCTGATGCTCCTGGTCTGGAGTTTTCATCTACAATATCGGCAACTGGCCGTCCTCTACTTGAAGGCGTCGACGCTTCTATACGTCTTCATCTTTATTCCGCGGCGCACCCGGCGGTTCGAGGCACGCTGAGTGCTGCTCGCTGGGGCGGTGGGCGCGGCAGGCTGGCTGGCCCTGCTGTCCTACGCGACCGGGACGGGCGGTCTCATCACGCGCGACCATGTCGAGTTATGACGTCTCCGTCCATTCTGATCGGCGCCGAACTCGACAAAGTCATCTCGATCCTGATCGTCGCCGCCGTCCTCGCTGTCGCATTGCGTAGGGCATAGCGTCTCATGGAACGGGCCGTGATTGACCACGTCGCGGGCACCGAGCTGTCACGGTTCATCGCGGCCGACGTGGCGGACGTCATCATCGAAGGGGAGACGCCGATCGAGCCCGGACACGCCTTCTCGCGGCCAGCCGCGGCGCTTCATCGATCTGCGCGGGCTCATCATCCTCGCGCGCGGACTGCCGCCCGAGGCCACAATGAAGCTCCTGGGAGAGCATCAGGGACGGGTCATCCCGCAGATCGGCCGGCATGGCGGATCCGTCGACAAGTTCTTGGGTGATGGAAGCCTGGCGAGCTTCGGCGCCGTCACTCCGAGCCAGGCCTATGCCGCGGACACGCAGCGCATGGTCGATGCCATTGTCGACGAGTTCAGATGTTGGCAGGCCGAGCGGCGGGTCGCGGGCGTGGCAGTCCCGGAGGTCGGCGTCGCGCTAGCGTGCGGCGCTGTGTTGTTCGGGCATCGTGGGCGAAGAGAGCCGTCTCGAATGAACGATCATCGGCGACGCGGTGAATATGGCGGCCAAGCTCGAGAGGCAGAGCGGGTAGGAGCAGGCGGCCGCTCTGGCCAGTCTGGCACCTGCGAACTCGGGGTAGCCCAGGGAAATGCCCGTCATCGTCGCGCGAGATCCGCAAAGCAGGGGGTCGAAGTCATCGGAGTCCCGATCGATCTCGTTGTGCTCGCGCGGTAGCGAGCGATCCCGTCTCACCGGTGAAAACCCTAGCAAGCACTCGATGGCAGGAGAGAATCATTTTAATTTGATTTGCGCATTCTAGAGCGATCGATCTAAAAAATCGAGCTCCCACCCCGCCGGAGGATTCGATGCGTCGACGTGCGTTCATGATGACGGCCGCGATGATCGGAGGTCTGCTCTGTGGGCTCATCGGCGGCGCCGCGGCCGCCGAAAGAAAGCCCTTCGATGCCACGAGCTTCCAGGCAGCCCAGGCTGCGAACGAGCCAATTCTCGTGGCTATCGCGGCCCCCTGGTGCCCGACCTGCAAGGCGCAGAAGCCCATCATCGACTCGCTCGTAACGAATTCCGCCTACCGGGGACTTACGATTTTCGAGGTCGATTTCGACACGCAGAAGGATGTCGTCCGTGGCTTCGGCGCGCGCATGCAGAGCACCCTCATCGCCTTCCGCGGTATTGCGGAGACTGGCCGCTCCGTCGGCGTCACCGATCCTGAATCGATCGAAGCCCTGATCCGGTCCGCAACGGCTCCATGAGGTCGAATGATGGCAGGCGGCAGCTTGATCCTCGCGTTCCTGGCGGGCGTCCTCTCGATTCTGTCGCCATGCGTCCTGCCGCTCCTGCCGATCATTCTGGGAACCGCGACGTTCGAGCATAAGCTCGGACCTGCGGCTCTGGCTTGTGGCCTGGCGCTGTCGTTCGTTGCGATCGGGCTGTTCGTGGCGACGATCGGATTCTCGATCGGGCTCGACACCGAACTTTTTCGATCGATGGGCGCAGTCCTTCTGACGACCATGGGCGTCGTCCTGCTCATGCCGCGCGTGCAGACCCAATTCGCCGTTGCGGCTGGTCCGGTCGGCAACTGGGCGGAGCGCACACTTGGCGGTGTGGAGGTGACCGGGCTCAAAGGCCAGTTCGCCTTGGGGATGCTGCTCGGGGCGGTCTGGAGTCCCTGCGTCGGGCCCACGCTGGGAGTGGCTTCGGTGATGGCCGCCCGCGGGCAGAATCTGGGGCAGGTTGCACTCACCATGGCCGCGTTCGGCATCGGTGCCGCCGTTCCGATGGCGGCCCTCGGGCTGCTCTCGCGTGAGGCCGTGATGCGATGGCGCGATCGGCTTCTGCGCGCCGGCAAAGGCGGCAAGATGCTGCTCGGCGGCCTACTCGTTCTCCTTGGCTTCCTGATCCTGATCGGTCTCGACAAGCGGCTGGAAGCTGCCCTGGTCGAGATGTCACCCGCCTGGCTCACGGTGCTCACCACTCGTTACTGATCTGTGACGAGGCGTTCGGCTCACCTTTTGAAAGGAAGCAACCCATGTCAGCCGATCTGACCCCTCTCTTCCCCCGCCAGCCCGTCCCGCCGCTCGACGTCCCGCTGATCGGCGGCGGAGTATTCCGTGTGGCGCAGGAGGCACCTGAGAACTTCACGCTCGTCGTGTTCTATCGCGGCCTCCATTGCCCGATCTGCAGGGGGCAGCTCCGCGACCTCGACGCCAAGCTCGGCGACTTCGCCGCCCGCGGCGTCTCGGTGGTTGCGGTATCCTGTGACGATGAGTCCCGTGCGACCGAGACCAAGACCGGCTGGGGTCTCGAAAGGCTGCGCATCGGCTACGGCCTCGCGCTTCCCACAGCCCGGCGCTGGGGGCTCTACATTTCGTCCGGGCACGGCAGGACCTCGACGGGCGTGGAGGAGCCGGCTCGGTTCTCGGAGCCGGGGCTGTTCCTGATCAGGCCGGACAGCATGCTCTATTTCGGCAGCGTGCAGACGATGCCCTTCGCCCGGCCGCATTTCGCCGACATTCTTGCTGCGCTCGACTACATCCTCAAGAACGACTACCCGGCGCGTGGCGAGATCATCGATCTGACCGCGTCCGCCTAAGATGGACGTCACTTTCGGCGGACGTGTTCACACATCGGTAGGCAGAGGCGCCGATTGAGCCGGTCGACAGTGTCTTCGCCAAGCGAGGCAAACACCCTTCTCAGGGGTGTACTAATCCTGACTGTAGTGGCGGCGGTGGCCATCTTCTTTGCCGCTGGCGGGCATCGCTATCTTGATTGGCAAGCGGTAATCCGCCAACGCCACGCATGGCAGCGCTGGATCGCCGACCACGCCGTTGAGGGCGTCCTGGCATATGTTGGCCTCTACGTGCTGGCGACTGCGCTGTCCGTGCCCGGCGCTGCGGCCTTGACGCTCCTGGCCGGCAGCCTCTTCGGTCTTGTTGGTGGCGTGCTGATCGCCTCCTTCGCCAGCACGATCGGGGCCACCCTGGCGATGGTGACCTCCCGCTATCTCCTGCGCGGAGTCATGCAGCGGCGGTACGCCGGCGCGATGGCGAAGATCAACGACGGGATCGAGCGGGATGGCGCGCGCTATCTGTTCGGCCTCCGGCTCGTCCCTTTCGTGCCCTTCTTCGCCATCAATCTGGCGATGGGCCTTACCCAGATGCGTACTGTCACCTTCGCCTGGGTGAGCCAGCTCGGCATGCTGCCGGCGACGGTCGTCTATGTGAACGCTGGAACGCAGCTCGCCTCGATCGAGCAGGTCGAGGATCTGTTCAGCGGTCGGCTGATCGCGGCCTTCGCCGCGCTGGCGGCGTTGCCCTTCGGCACGAAACTAGGACAATCCTGGTGGTCACGGCGCTCGGTACTGCGCCGGTGGCCCCGGCCCCAGACCCTCCAGTACGACCTTATCGTCATCGGCGGTGGTGCCGCCGGCCTCGTGACGGCGTATCTTGCGGCGATGGCGAAAGCCAAGGTCGCGCTGATCGAGCGCAATGCCATGGGCGGCGAATGCCTGAACACCGGCTGCGTCCCGTCCAAGGCGCTGATCCGCTCCGCCAGGCTCGCGCGAGAGGGTGCGCAGGCCGACCGGTTCGGTTTGTCCGGCCGGCTCACACCGGACTTCTCCGCTGTAATGGCACGAGTCCATCGCGTCATTGCGCGGGTGGCGCCGCATGATTCCGCCGAACGATATCGTAGCCTCGGGGTCGAGGTGATTCAGGGAGATGCCCGGGTCGCGAGCCCGTGGAGCATCGTCGTCGCGGGGCGGACGCTGGCAGCGCGCCGGCTTGTGATCGCGACGGGTTCGGAACCCGCGATTCCGCCGATCCCCGGCCTCGATCAGATCGATCTGCTGACGTCGGACTCGCTGTGGTCGCTCACCGAGCGCCCAGACAGGCTGCTGGTTGTCGGCGGCGGCGCCATAGGATGCGAATTGGCGCAGGCCTTCGCGCGCCTTGGCTGCCGCGTCGTCGTGTTGGAAGGAGCCCCCCGCCTGGTCGCTCGCGAGGACGGCGAGGTAGGTGCGGTTCTCCTGGACGCTCTCTCGGCCGAAGGCATCGAGGTGTTGACCGGCGTCGCGATTGAGCGTTTCGAGCGCCGTCCCGACAATAGCCGCGTCCATCTTCAGGATGGGCGGTCGTTTGATTTCGACCGAGTGCTGGTGGCCACCGGCCGCCGGCCGCGAACGCAAGGCTTCGGCCTGGAGGAGCTCGGCTTGCTTGACGATGGGCGCCTTGTGGTCGACGAGACGCTGCGCACCCGAATTCCCACCATTTTTGCGGCGGGCGACGTGATCGGCCAGCTCCAATTCACCCATGCCGCCGGGCATTACGCCTGGTACGCTGTCATGAACGCGCTGTTCGGAACCCTGAAGCTCTGGTCGGTCAACACGAGGCTCTTTCCCGTCGTGATCTACACCGATCCGGAGATCGCGAGAGTCGGCCTGTCCGAGACCGAGGCCCGGGACCGTGGAATACGTTACGAGCTTACGCGCTACGACCTCGCGGAACTCGACAGGGCGATCGTCGACGAAGCTAATGAAGGATTCGTCCAGGTCCTGACCGTGCCGGGCAAGGATCGAATCCTTGGCGTCACCCTGGTGGGGGCGCGGGCGGGCGACATGCTCACCGAATGGGTGCTGACGATGAGGAACCGCCTCGGCTTGAAGGCTGTGCTGCGGACCATCCATCCCTATCCCGGGTGGATGGAGGCGAATCGGGCGGTGGCCGGAAAATGGCGCCTCGCCCATGCGCCGAAATGGGCGATTCTTCTGTCGGGATGGTGGCTCAAATGGCGGCGTCGCTGATGCCCTCCTTTTCTCCTCAGCGACCTGAATAAACGCGATTTCTGATTGATGTTCGATCGCCGGCTCCAGCCATGGTTGCGCAGCCGCCTGCAACCGTCGGCCCAGTGGCTGGCCCGGCGTTCCGTCTCCGCCGATGCCGTCACGGTCTGCGGCTTCATTTTGGGCATGACCAGCGTGCCGTGCCTGGCGTCCCGGGAGTTCGGCCTGGCTCTGGCGCTGATCCTGGCGAACCGATTCCTCGACGGACTGGACGGCGCGATCGCCCGGATCGCCGGTCCGACCGACCGTGGCGCCTTTCTCGACATTGCCCTCGACTTTGTCTTCTATTCCGCCGTCCCGTTCGGCTTCGCCCTGGCGGAGCCTGAGGCAAACGCCGTGGCTGCATCGGCCCTGCTGCTCGGCTTTATGGGGACGGGCAGCAGCTTTCTCGCCTTCGCGATCCTTGCCCAGAAGCGGGGCCTGACGTCGACGGCCTTCCCGCACAAGGGCATCTACTACCTCGGAGGGCTGACCGAAGGCGCGGAGACCATCGCCGCCTTCGCGGCCATGTGTCTTTTCCCTCAGCATTTCGCTGTTTTGGCCTGGATCTTCTCGGGGCTCTGCGTGGTAACGACGCTGACCCGCTGGTGGTGGGGCTGGCGAGCGCTCTCCGCGCTGCCGCGTCCCTGACCCATCGGCTCGGCATCGATGCCGCCGCGTTGCGCCGATCGCATGAAACAATTCGGCAGCGCCGACGAATAGCTTGATATGGACAGGAGTGATCTGTGCGCACGCCTTCAGGCGGGGGACGAGCAGGCGTTTCGCGACCTCGTGCATGGACACCATGCCGCGATGATCCGGTTCGCCCGGAGCTTCGTGAGGAGCCGGGCTTCCGCTGAGGAGGTAGTCCAGGAGACCTGGCTGGCGGTGCTGGACGGGCTGCACCGGTTCGAGGCGCGGTCATCCCTGATGACCTGGATCTACCGCATTCTCGTCAACAAGGCGCGGACACGCGGCGTCCGGGATGCCCGAACCGTGACCTTCTCCGAAGCCGTGGGGGACGGCGGAGATCCGGCCGCGGTCGACGCGCATCGCTTCGACGCGGCCGGGATGTGGTGCGATCCTCCCCGCTCCTGGGACGCGCTCGATCCCGAGCGGATCGTCGCGGGCCGGCAGCTCTGGAGCCAGGTCGTCGAGATTCTCGACGATCTCCCGCCGCTACAGAAGGCGGTGATCACGCTGCATGACGTCGAAGGGCTGGATCCGGCGGGGATCTGCGATGTCCTCGGCCTGACCGATGGCAACCGGCGGGTCCTGCTGCATCGGGCGCGCGCCAAGGTCCGGCAGAGCCTCGAACTGCTGCTCGGCTCTCCTGCCACCTGACAGGTGCCGTGACTGAGCTTGTCGCCCCCAACCGCGCAGATCCGCTGAAAAGCCGCGTTGCCTGGACTTGGACGCATGGGCGTACAGTGTAACGCTCGTTTCCCCGCACGGACTACAAGGCGCGAACGCTTGACTAGGCTGGCAAGCCGCCTTGAGGACGATCGGATCCCGATGATGCTGACCTGTCGCGAGATCACGGAGCGAGCGAGCGAACACCTAGGCCATGACCTCGGATTGGTCGAGCGCCTGAAAGTCATGATGCATCTGGCGATGTGCCGCCACTGCCGCCGCTATGTTGCGCAACTGGCCAAGACAGTCGCCCTCCTGCGAAGGTGGCCGACCACAGGTGATCTACCTGCGGATCTCGAGGAGCGTCTGGTTCAACGTTTTCGCGACAGAACGCTCGAGAGCGGTCAAGCTCTACCGCGATCCCGGGAATGAACATCGACGCGCTCGGCTGATGGCAAGGGATGCCAAGTCTGGGCGGGCTCGCAATCCAGAACCGGCGCTTGGAGATCCCGGCCTGTCTCCACGACTGGCCGGCATGTGGCACGCGTCGATCCAGGCGAACAACCGACCCTCGAATGCGGACGGTCGCGTGGTGGCACGGCTCGAGCGTAACGGCGGCATCGCAAGTGCGACTAACAGCGAGCTCCGGTGCGTCTCGCAAGCCGGCTGCACGAGTTGGAGAGCCGCGCATCATGATCACCGACTGCTTCTCAGGACGCCACTCCTCTGGCAGCCGCCCGGCTGTCGCGGCCTTCGAAGAGGCGGTTGTCGGGGTTGCCGCGCATCGCCCCAGCGTCGCATCGGCCCTCGACCGCACGCTTGCCGCCGATCCGGCCTTCGTTGCCGCACACGCCCTCAAGGGCTTTGCGACCGTCATCCTCGCACGGGAGGAGCTCGAGGCGCCGGCGCTCGACGCGCTGGGGCAGGCGGAAGCGGCGCTCGCCCGACACGGCCGCGGCACCCTGACGGAGCGGATCTTGGTGCGGGCGCTTAAGGAAGCTGTCGCCGGGCGCCTGTCGGCAGCGGCGGCCGTGCTCGACGCCCATCTCGTCGAACGACCGCGCGATCTTTTGGCACTCAAGCTGTCCCATGCGCTGCATTTCATGCGGGGAGAGTCCATCGCAATGCTCACCGCGACGAGTCGTGCGCTCGACGGCTGGACATCGTCGCTGCCGGGATACGGCTTCGTCCTCGGATGTCATGCCTTCGGCCTGGAGGAATCTGGTGACCGCGTTGGGGCCGAAGCCGTCGGGCAGGCGGCCCTAGGCCTTGAACCGCGCGACGCCTGGGGGCTGCATGCGGTCGCGCATGTCTACGAGATGAGTGGCCGCTCAGCAGACGGGATGAATTGGCTGGACCGCTCCAGGCCCGCCTGGTCGCAGTGCAACAATTTCGCCTTTCATGTCGCCTGGCATCTCGCGCTTTTCCTGCATGCCCAGGGCTGTACGGATCGGGCGCTCGAGATCTACGACACCGAGGTGCGGCCGGCCCCGACCGACGATTTCCGCGACGTGGCGAATGCCGTCTCCTTCCTGTGGCGCTTCGGGCAGGAGGGAATCGATGTCGGCGATCGATGGACGGAGCTGCAGCGGATCGCACATCGGCGGCGCCACGACACGACGCTGGTCTTCGCGTCGCTGCACTATCTCATGGCCCTGGTTGCGACTGGAACGATGTCTTCGGCGCGCGAGCTCGCGGCTGCGATTGAGCAGCACGGGCGGGCGGGGACTGGGGATCAGGCCGGCGTCGCCGCGACCGTTGGACACGCCCTTGCCATCGAAATCCTGGCTCTCGGAGAGCGCCGAAGTGGCCGCGGCGATTTGTCCCGGCTGGTCGCGCTGCTTCCTCGAGTCGGCGGCAGCCACGCTCAACGCGACGTATTCGTCCGCACGCTCGCCTTGATCGCCACCGACCGCGGCGATCGGGCCGCTGCCGATCGGGTGTTGGCCTTGAGGCGGCAGCTCAAACGGGATGACCGTTTCGTGTCCTTGGTCGAGAGGCGCCTTCGAGCCGCGGAGAACGAGTGCCACGGCTGGCACCGCACCGCTCCTCGGATCGAAAGCATCGCATGAACCGCGTCGCCGACCTCGTCGCGCATCGCCTCGCCACCGCTGGCATACGCCATGCCTTCGGTATGCCGGGTGGTGAAGTGGTCGATTTCGTCGATGCGCTCGAGGCGGCTGGAATCCGATTCGTCCTGGCCCGCAATGAGACCGCCGCCGCCGTCATGGCGGCCGGCGGCAGCGCAGTGACGGGGGCTCCCGGACTTCTCGTCACGACCCTGGGCCCTGGCCTTGCCAACGCCGTCAACGGCATCGCCAACGCGTCGCAGGAACGCACGCCGCTGATCGTCGTCTCCGGTGTGGTCGAGCGCGCCCTGCGCGGTCGCTACACCCATCAGGTCCTGGATCATGCCGCACTGCTGCGCCCTCTGGTCAAGGCGAGCTTCGAGATCGAGCCCGAGGGAGCTGCGGCCATCGTTGACCGGGCCGTCGCACTGGCGAAGGCGGTACCTCGCGGGCCGGTGCATCTCGATCTGTCGCCGACGGTCGCGGTGGCGGCCGACGCATTGACGGGCCATCCGGTCGGCCAGTCGGAGATCATCTCGGCGCCGATCGATCCGGCCTCGGCGGCCGTCCGGGCGGTGCGGGCCCGCCTTGCCGCGGCGGAACGGCCCCTCCTTCTCGCCGGCGCCGACGCAGCGAACGGTGCAGCAGGTCAGGGCTTGACCCTGCTCGCCCATCGCCACGGCATCCCGATCATCACGACCTACAAGGCCAAGGGGGTGCTCGACGAGAGGCATCCCTGTGCTCTCGGAGGCGCCGGGCTGTCACCGAAAGCGGATGCGATCCTCCTGCCGCTGCTCGACCGGGCCGGTCTCGTGATCACCGCGGGCTATGATCCGATCGAAATGCGCAGTGGCTGGATCGATGCGTTCAAGGATCCGGGTCGTGTTGTCGAACTGACGGCGCTGCCGGCAGACCACGGCATGCACGCCGCAGGCACCCGGCTGATCGGTCCGGTCGGCTCGCTCCTGAGCGCGATCGGCAAGGGACTGGCGATGCGCCCGGTGTGGCCGGGCGGTGAGATCACACGGGCAAAGACCGCGCTCGCGGGTGCCTTCGCCACGTCGGCGGCCTGGGGACCCCATGCCGTGATCGAGACGCTCGAGGCCGTTCTCCCCGACGGCGCACGTGTCACGGTCGACAGTGGCGCTCATCGCATTCTCCTGAGCCAGAAGATGCGGGTGCGAGAGCCGGGGGCCCTTCTGCAATCCGCTGGCTTCTGCACGATGGGGGCGGCGCTGCCGCTTGCAATCGGCGCGAAGCTTGCGGATCCCGTTCGGCCGATCGTCGCCGTCATGGGCGACGGCGGGTTTGAGATGACGCTGGGCGAGCTCGGCACGTTGCGCGACCTGAAGCTGCCAGTCGTCCTCCTCATCTTTCAGGATCACAGCCTCGCCCTCATTTCCTTGAAGCAGCGCCGGGTTGGTCTGCCGGAGATCGGAGTCCGCCTCGGCCCGACCGATTACGTCGCGATTGCCAAGGCATTCGGTGGCCATGGCGTCGCGGTGTCGAACACCGATGACCTCGCCAACGCACTGGGCGGCGCTTTTCGCTCGGACAGCTTCACTGTCATATCCGCCCACATTGACGCAAACGCCTATGTCGATGCCATCTGAGCACAGGCCTCGCGATCCCCGCCTCAATTTTTCCGAGGCGTCGGCATGTTCATCATTCCGATAGCGCATGTGCCGTGGAACTCCAGGGCCAACTACATCCCGGCGCGGTTCGGCTTCTCCGATGCGACCGAGATATTCGTCTTCTGCTCGGGCATGGCGTCCGCCATCGCTTTTGGGTGGATCTTCGACGCGCACGGGCTTCTCGTCGGCACTGGGCGCATCCTCCTGCGCGTGTGGCAGATCTATTGGGCACATCTCGCTGTCTTCGTCGTGATCGCCGGCCTCATGGTGGCGGCCGGGGTGCTGCCGGACGACATGACGTATGTCGACGCGCTCCATCGTGGTCCGTTTTCTGCCAATCCGATGGCCGGAGTTCTCGGCCTGGTCACCCTGACCTATGTGCCGAACTATTTCGACATCCTGCCGATGTACCTCGTCATCCTAACGATGGTTTCGCCGGTGATGGGCGCTCTCCTGAATAACGCCGTTCGCGGCGATCGCTCTCGTGACCGTGCTCTGGCTCGCTGCGACCTTCGGGATGCTCGATCTGCCGGCGGAACCTTGGCCGGACCTGCCCAGGTTTTTTTAACCCCTTCGCCTAGCAGCGCCTGTTCTTTGCCCGCTTCGCCTTTAGGGCGTAGCTAGTTGCCGATGCCACCGATCGACTGGCACCTCGTCTGGCTCTCCCTAGCGGTCGTGGCCGCGAGCGTCACCTTCGCCTGGGATCGCGGATTCTAGGCGCTCCCAGCTCTGGGCAACGCCAATGCGGCCTTGACACCTTCGATCGACAAGACTCGCTTCGGCATCCTCCGTTGCGGCGGTTTGCTCGCTCTGGGCTATCTCGCCTACGCCGCGCCTGGTGCCAGCGGTCGCCTGCTCAGAGGCAGTGCCGTCGATCTCGTCCAGCGGATCGGCCAGCAATCCCCTTGCCGTCTTCGTCGGCGGGCTCGTGGTAGCGCGGCTGCTCGGCATCATGCTCGATAACCTCGCCCGCGACGTGGCGATTGTGGCGCTCGACAATCTCCTGGGCGTCCTATCGCTCGTTCTCATCGCGCTGAGGGCACAGTGGTTCAAGCAGCCGCCTTGGCGCGGCGGCTGGCTCACTCGCGCCGGCCGAGCACCGCCGGGCAGTTCGGCCTGTTTGGCCTTGGCCTGCTGTTCCTGCGGCTCGGCGCCAGCATGGCGGTTGGCAGCATGAGCCTCGGCGTCCCGCGCGGCCGAAGCACCGTCGTCCATGTAACACCTCGGCCGTTCGCGAGACTCCTCATCAGTCGGGGTGACGGCCCGCTCCGCCGGGACCGCCCTGTTTTGGTGACTGCGGTCTTCGTTCACGAAGCTCAGCTTCCCGCCAGGGACCCACAGATGAGGAAGATGCAATGTCCAACCTTGGGAAGGGCATGATTGCTGGCTTCGCCGCAACCGTCGTGCTGTCGGTGCTGATGGTTCTGAAGCAGATGACGGGCCTGATGCCCGAACTCAATCCGATCGGCATGCTCACCAGCATGGCAGGGGCCTCGAGCCCCATCGTCGGCAGGATCATGCATTTCATCATCGGCAGCGTTCTCTGGGGCGGCCTCTTCGCCCTGGTCGCCCCGAACCTGCCGGGAGGCCACATCGGCGGCGGCATGATTTTCGCCACGGGCGCTTGGGTTCTCATGATGATCGCCGTGATGCCGATGGCCGGGGCCGGGCTGTTTGGGCTCGGGATCGGCATGGCGGCTCCGGTGATGGCGCTGATGCTCCACCTCGTCTTCGGCGCGGTCCTCGGCTGGGTCTACGACCTCCAGCTCCAGCGCAGGCCGGCGCCGGCGTAACAGAGCTGGGCTCATCTCCGGTACGGCATGCGCCGCACTTTATCTCCTCCTTGTCCGAACCGCGGGAGCGGTCGAGCATGCTCAGAATGAAAAAGATCGATCGACCCGCCCTGCGGTCTTCCTGCTGCGATCCCGCAACTGGGAGGGAAGGGGACTGCCTAACGCCCGACGAGCTCCGCTCGGCGGACCCTGTGGCCTGGGGCGACGAGCACCGTGCGGCTCTCGGGAAGGCGCGCGAGCGGATGGCTGCGACCGGCCAGTGGAGCGCAGGCCAGCTCATGGGGCGTCGCTGGCCGATCGGATGCGTCGCCCTCGAGGTCACGCAGCGCTGCAACCTCGATTGCATGGCCTGCTATCTGTCGGAGCGTTCCGAAGCGGTGAAGGACATCCCGCTCGAGGAGCTGTTCCGTCGCATCGACAGGATCTTCGCGCATTACGGCCCGAACACCGATATCCAGGTCACCGGCGGTGATCCAACCTTGCGGCGGCGTGACGAGCTCGTCGCGATCGTCCGGCGGATCCGCTCCAGGGGGATGCGGCCAACGCTGTTCACCAATGGCATCCGAGCCAAGCGTGATCTGCTGGAGGAGCTGGTCGGGGTAGGGTTGATCGACGTGGCCTTCCACGTGGATCTGACGCAGGACCGGAAAGGCTACGACAGCGAGGTCGCCCTGAACGCGGTCCGGCAGGACTACATCGAGAGGGCGCGCGGGCTCCCGCTGTCTGTCTTCTTCAACACGACCGTGTTCGAGGGGAATGTCGATCAGATCCCCGACGTCGTCCGCTTCTTCGTCCGAAACAGCGACATAGTCCGCCTGGCGTCGTTCCAGCTCCAGGCCGCGACGGGACGCGGGGTGCTGGGCCGTCGCGACCCGAGCCTGACCATGGCCGCCGCCGCTCGGCAGATCGAGAAGGGCACCGGCACGCACCTGTCGTTCGATACGGCGGGGATCGGCCATGCCCGCTGCAGCCGATGCGCGATCACGGCGGTGACCAACGGGCGGGTGTACGATCTGCTCGACGATCGGCGGCTGTTCGAGATCGTTCTCCAGGCGACGGCCCATCTGCAGTTCGACCGGCAGGATCGGGCGGCGGCCGTCCGGGCCTTCGTGGCGGGGGTCCTGTCGAGCCCGCATTCCCTGGCGCGAGGCGCCGGCTGGCTGGTTCGGAAGATCTGGCGGGCCAAGGCTGACCTGATTGCGGCGCGAGGACGAGTCGACAAGCTCTCCTTCGTGATCCACGACTTCATGGATTCGTGTCGGCTCGAGCGGGAGCGCATCGACGCCTGCATCTTTCCGGTGGCGACGCAGGCCGGTCCGATATCGATGTGCCTGCACAACGCCAAGCGCGACGCTTTTATCCTTGAGCCGCTCCGAATCCCGGGCCCACCCGACGAGCAGTTCTGGCATCCGCTGACCGGCCAGACGGCCGTTGGGCGGTCTATTGCCGCGCCCGGATCGACAGCATCCAGCCGCAGGGTGGCGAAGGGCCGGCTCAGACGCGCGACGGCTGCCAACAGGATGAGACCGTGAATCGAGTGTCGATGATGACACGGCGCGGAATGGTCGGTGCGGCCTTAGGGTCGCTGCTGGCCGTCTCCGCCGCCTCGCGCCCTGCCGCCGGGCTGGCGGCGGACGAGCTGAGCATCGCCAGCTGGGAAGTGCTCTGGACGCAGGTGCTGACCCGTGTCGTTGATGAAGCCGGTCGCATCGACTTTGGCGCGCTGGAGCGGGATCATCAGGATCTTAATCGTGTCGTCGCCTTCATTGCCGCCGTCGATCCCGTTTCCGACCCTCGACGGCTCCCCAATCGATCATCCCGCCTTGCCTTCTACATCAACGCCTACAATGCCCTGGCAATGAGCGGCATCGTCGCGGCGGGCGTGCCGCAGAGCCTTGGCTGGCTGCGAAGGGTAGGCTTGTTCTATCTGCAAAGCTTCGCGATCGGCGGCCATTCGATATCCCTCTACGATCTGGAGAACGATGTCATCCGGCCGATGGGCGAGGAGCGGGTGCATTTCGTGCTCAACTGCATGGTCGTCGGATGTCCGAGGCTGCCCCGCAAAGCGTTCAGCGCCGATGCACTGGATCGGGATCTCGACGCAGCGGCCCGGGCGTTCGTCAGCGAAGATCGGAATGTCCGGGTCGATTTCTCCGGGAGACAGGTTTGGCTCTCCGCCATTTTCAAGTTCTACACCGAGGACTTCCTCGTCCAGGCGCCAGATCTGGTCGCGTATGTCAACCAATATCGGGTGGAAAAGATACCCGCGGACTTTACGGTTCGATTCCTTGACTATGACTGGACGGTCAACGATCGCGCTCGGCAAAGCGGGAGCTGACGACATGACGGACAAGCCTCTGTCCGGGGTAAGGGCCTGTGTCTTCGACGCCTATGGCACGCTGTTCGACTTCGCGTCCGCTGCCAAAGGATGCCATGACGTCCTCGGCGATCACGCAGACGCTCTGACCGCTCTCTGGCGCGACAAGCAACTGCAATACACATGGCTGAGGACTACTCAGGGCCAGCACGCCGATTTCTGGCAGGTGACCGGCGACGCCCTCGATTTCGCGATGGAGACGCTCGCCATTCGCGCGCCTGGGCTACGCGCGAGGCTGATGCAACTCTATCTGAGGCTGGACTGCTTTCCCGAGGTACCGGAGACGCTGCGGCGCCTGAGGGGCTCGGGGCTCAAGACCGCGATCCTCTCAAACGGCACGCCGGACATGCTCGACGCCGCCGTCGAACGCGCCGGTCTGCGCGGCCTGTTCGATGCTGTTCTCTCCGTCGAGGAGGTCGGCGTCTACAAGCCACATCCGCTGGTCTATCAACTTGCCGTCGACCGGCTCGGGCTGCAGCCAACGGCAATCTCCTTTCTGTCCTCGAATGCCTGGGACGCCTACGCCGCCTCAGCCTTCGGCATGCGTGTCGTCTGGTGCAACCGCTACGGACAGCGGCCGGAACGGCTGCCCGGAGCGCCCGATCGGCAGATAGGGTCTCTAGCACAATTGCCGGAAATTCTAGGTCCTTGACGTCCTCGTGCCAGTCCGACTCCTTTGCCACGAAACTGATTCGCACCGCCATGTCACCCGCGCCATGCTGGCCCACGCCTATCTCGCTGTCCTGCGCAAGACCGTGGTCGGGGGAGGAGGCCACGCCGGATCTGCTGGCCGAGCTCCTGCCGCTCACCGTCCCGGAAATCTGCCGCCTGCTCTGGCGTCTCGTTTGGCCGAGCATGCTCAACGTCGAGCTGGCCCTCGCCTGGTCCGGCTGGGGCGCACCGCCACCAGCAAGGCGCGCGAAGATGTCACTGGCGGCGCCGGGTCGATCATGAAAACGGGCTGTAGTACTAACCTACGTGCGGGCGGAAAGACCGGCCTTGCGGGCACGTTCCTGAGCAACGGCGGGTACCCGGAATCACGTCTCCGGGACCGGGACTGGGTGACGATCCCGAGGCTCAAGACCTCGCTTCACGTCAGCTCCGTCGCCGCAAGCAGCGCCCATCAGCAGTTTGCGGTGACGGGCGCGAAACCAAAGGACGCCGCGAAGCGAACCCACTTCGAGGACTGACCACTGAGGAGAGCCCGATGCTGCTTCCCCTAGGCCGACGCGCCGCCATCAGCCTGACGGCCGTCGCCGGTCTTATCCACCCCGGCCGGGCATCGGCCGAGGGAGAGGCGGCCGGATATCTGGTGGTGTCGACGCCCCACGCCCTGCCGGCGCTGGAGGAGCGCCTCAAGGCCGCGATCGAGCGGGCGAAGATGGGCCTCGTCACCCGTGCCTCAGCGAGCGAGGGGGCGCAGCGGCGCGGCGTCACGATCCGCGGTGACATCGTCATCGGCGTGTTCCGCAACGACTTCGCAGTCCGGATGCTCGAGGGGAACATCGACGCCGGTATCGAGGCGCCGATCAGGCTGCACCTGACCGAGGAACCGGACGGCACGGCCAGCATCCGCTACTGGCTCCCCAGCGCCGTGTTCGGCCGCTACCCGAGCGAAGCGATCGCTGCACTCGGCGCCGAGCTCGACCCCATCCTCGCTGGAATCGTGGCCGACGCCGCGGTGTCATCCTGAGTGATCCCATTCCTTCCGCTCGAGGCCGTCGACCGAACGGAGCGCGCGGCTTCGCCGCAATCATCACGGGTCAATGTCGGGCCATTGCTGATCGCGGGCCTGGGCATCGTCGTCCTGGTATTCGCCGCAGGCATGGCGTCCGGCAGGCGCCAGGCTCTCCTGGTTCTGCTGGGCTCGTCGCTGGGGGCCGTCCTCTACCAGCATGCCTTCGGCTTCACCGCCGCTTGGCGCACCTTTATTCGCGATCGCGACGCCGCGGGCCTGCAGGCGCAGGTCCTGATGCTCGCAATTGCCTGCGTCCTGTTCTTCCCGGCGCTCGCCGCCGGCGCTTTTGCCGGCCGCCCGTTGATCGGCTTCGTCTTCCCGGTCGGGCCCGGCGTGGTGATCGGCGCCTTTCTGTTCGGGATCGGGATGCAGCTGGGGGGCGGGTGCGGTAGCGGGACGCTGTACACCATGGGCGGCGGCAATGCCCGCATGGTCGTGACGCTGACCGCCTTCGTCCTCGGCTCGCTCCTGGCCACGGCCCATCTGCCGTTCTGGCTCTCGCTGCCTGCGATCGCTCCGGTCTCATTTGTGGCGCTTTGGGGGCCGTGGTGGGCATTGGCCGCGCATCTCGCGGTCTTTGCCGGGCTCGCTTTGTTGTTGCACCGATACGCTGCGGGCAGTTCGTTCCTGCCCCCTCGCCGGCTCGTCGGCGGCGCTGTCGGCCTCGCTGTCTTGAACTTCGCAACGCTCGTCGTGGCGGGACGCCCTTGGGGAATAACTTCGGCGTTCGCCCTTTGGGGAGCGAAGCTGGCGATCGCCGTGGGATTGCCCGTGACCGGCTGGCCCTACTGGTCCGAGCCGGGAATGGCTGCGGCACTCGAGGCCAGCGTGCTTGCGGACCTCACCAGCGTGATGAATTTCGGTCTCGTCCTCGGCGCGCTCGCGGCGGCAGCCGCGGCTGGACGGTTCCGCCCGAACCTCCGCGTTCCGCCGCGCTCCTTCTTGGCCGCAACCGTCGGCGGCCTGCTCATGGGCTACGGCGCCCGGCTCGCCTTCGGTTGCAACGTCGGAGCCTTCTTCAGCGGTGTCGCCTCCGGGAGCCTGCACGGCTGGGTCTGGCTTGCCGCGGCGTTCGCCGGCAGTGTCGTCGGCGTCCGTCTTCGGCCCTGGTTTCGGCTCGATTGAGGCATGGTCCTGGTGCGGCGGCGCCGCGGCTCACAGGTATCGGGCAGCGACATCGACGGTCGAGGCGACGCCGATCCGGTCGAAGCTCTCGTCGAGCCAGCGGGCGGCGAACTCGCGGCCGTCGTCGCGCAGGTGGGTGAGGAACTCCCAGTCGGCGTTGAGCTTGCTCATCACCGACAGCTTGCGCATCACCGCGTCGGCCGAGATCGCGTGGATGTGCATGCGCTTCATCGTGCGGTCGCAGATCGCGCCCTCGTCGATCAGGCGGCTGACGAAGGCGATCGCCCGCATCTCGCGCATGAGCGAGCTGTTGAACGAGATCTCGTTGATTCGGTTCATGATCTCGGTGGCGCTACGCGGGATCTCGGGCCGCTCCAGGGGATTGATGTGGACGACCAGCACGTCCGGGCTGTCGCAGTGGTAGATCAGCGGGAAGATGGCGGGATTGCCCATGTAGCCGCCGTCCCAGTAGGCCTCGCCGTCGATCTCCACCGCCTGGAACATGAAGGGCAGGCAGGCCGAGGCCATGACCGCGTCGGAGGTGATCTCCTGGTTGGTGAACAGCTTCACCTTGCCGCTGCGCACGTTGGTGGCGGAGAGGAACAGCTTGACCGGCGCGCGCTGCCGCAGCCGGTCGAAGTCCACCGACTGCTCGAGCAGGTGCTGCAGCGGGTTGTAATTGCCGGGATTGAGCTGATAGGGCGACATCAGCCGGCTCATCAGGTCGAGCATGATGAACGCTGGCGAATAATCGAGCGAGTGGTTGTGCAGCATCCGGTCGAGGAGCGAGGGCTGCAGCGGGCCCATCGCCGCGGCATGGCTGACCCGTCGCCAGAAGCCGGTGAGCGCCGTGCGGGCGCCTTCCCGGCCACCTTCGCCGAGACCATAGGCCAGCACGACCGCGTTCATGGCGCCGGCGCTGGTCGCCGACACGCCCTCGAACGCGATCCGCTCGTCCTCGAGCAGCCGGTCGAGCACGCCCCAGGCGAAGGCGCCGTGCGCGCCGCCGCCCTGCAGCGCCAGGTTGATCGTCTTGACCTCGGCCGGCTGCTCCGCGGCCGGCTTGCCGCGCCCGAGCGGGCGCTCGACGGTCTGCGTATCCATCGACATGCTCCACAGGTGAGGTGATCGCGGCGCCGGCATGCCACGCTCCAATCGCCCCTTGCCGCGAGCACGGCCGATGCGGCCGCCATGGCTCGACCAGTCTCTCCGGCCGCACCGCGACGGAGCGAGGGAAGGCGGCGACGAGGGGCGGGCCATGCCCTCGCCGCCACGGTGCAGGTCTGATCAGCGCGTAGCTCTCGGCCCAGGGTGCGTTCGACGCGCAGCCAAGCGTTGGCCTGGTTCTCGCGGCAGCTGTCGTAGGCGGCGTGGATCGTGCCGCTGTACCGATCCTTCATGAAGCTCGGCATCGGCCAGCGATCCAGGCAGGCGAAGTAGTAGTCACGCATCGCCTCGCAGGACTGGGCCGCTGGAACCGGCACTGGCGCCCTCTCGGCCCAGGTGAGCTCGGCCGAGACCATGCCGATCACGAGCGCTGCGCACAGGGCCGCGGGTGGCACGCGACAGATGCATGATGGCTCTCCGATGGTTAGGTGCCGGCTGCTGCCGCTCTGCGGATGGTCCCCTGACCTGATCCTGCGCGCCGTAGCCCCGGCTACAGATCACCCCGACGTGTATCGCGCCACGGGGAGTACCGCCGTGCCGGGCACAGAGGCCGGCACTACCGCCGTCTTCGGTGGCAGGGGCGGTGGCGGTTCAGGATGGAACATCGGCTCGAGCTCGGTGGGATCTCTGCCAGGCCAGATCAGGCGAACCCGGCCACCCTCGCGCCCTGCGCGGCCAAGCGCGGTCTCCAGCTCCTCGGCCCGCCGGCGGTCCCAGGGGAGGGTGAAGGCGCGCGGCTCCTCGAGCTCCGGAAGACGGAGCCAGAGATGGATCGCCTGGTTCTCGACGATGTCGCCGGAGATCACGACCGCCTCCCGAAGCACTACCGGACGGTTCTCGAGAGCGATCGGCTTCGGGCGGCTCAGGAGATCGGTCAGCGCGAGCCAACTCACGACCATGACGGCGGCGCCAAGCGCCAACGCCAGTAATCTCACCAGCGCCGAGGCGGCACAGCGCAGGGCCAGCCCGGCCAAGGCGGCCGTGAGCAGCACCTCGGCGGCATAGAGCGTGAATAGGTCGATCATGACGGGATGCGGCCTTGTCCGCGCAGCGGCCTGGTCAGCGCATGGATGCTGCCGGGCACGAGCCGGCCACGCGCATCGAGCGTGAACCGGGCCACGGTGAACTCCTGGCCGGACCGCTCGAGCAGCACCTCGCGGGTGACGGCGTGGACGCTGCCCGCACCGACACCCGGCCGCAAGGTGATCGCGACAGAGACGGGGACCGCGCCGAGGGCGGAGGAGGGGTGGTAGAGGTGCAGGTTGACCGTGTACTCGCCGGCGGGCGCGCCGCGGGCATAGGCGCTCTCGTAGTTGAGCGCGGTCGCGTCGCCCTGGCGGCCGAGATCGTCGCGCAGCAGGTCGAACACCCGGCCGCCGCGGTTGGAGTAGCCGACCGCCGCGTCCCCGGGGGCCTGGACCCAGAGGTCGACGTCGGCGTCGTCGCCGTCGGGCCAGCGGATCTCGACCAGCACGTTGCCGGGCGGGATGACCCGCTCGTTCGCCTCGCGACCGGGACGAGCAAGGTGCGGCAGGAGGAGGACGACGATGGCGACGAAGCCGGCGAGCGCCAGCATGACGACGTCGCGGAACACGGTGCCCTCGGCGTCGTCCTGGAGCGGCTCAAGCATCTGCATGGCCGGCTCCATGCTCGAGCACCAGGGTCAGCAGGCGGACGGCGCCGCCCTCGAGCAGGCGGTAGTCGACCATGAGCCAGATGTTCAGGATCGCCCCGATCAGCGTCGTGTTGAGCGCCACGCCCATGCCGTCGACCAGGGTCGCCACCATGCGACCGACCTCGGCGACATCGCCCGCCCGCGCCGGATCGACCCCGTCCAGGGCGATGATGAAGCCCAGCACGGTGCCGATCAGCCCAAGCAGGACAAGGTAGCCCGCGATGGCGCGGACCGGCGCGATCCGGCTGGCAACCGCCAGCTTCAAGGACGCGTCGAGGCCGGCACGGCGGTCCGGAGCGGTCATTGTCACCGCCCGGAGGTATCGACCCGCGACGGTGTCCGGCTGGGGACGGGCGGCACGAGCCGCGTCGAGCTCGCGCGAGAGTGAGCCCGCCGCCCGCGTGGCGAGCCCGAGGCCCACCGTGAAGGTGGCGAGGATGGCGAGGCCGAGACGGCTGCTGTCGCCGTCGAGCAGCCGGTCGACCCAGCCCTGCCGCCAAGCCGCAGTCGCGAGGGCCACGGCCGCCATGTTGGCGAGGGCGAACTGCGCGAGGAACGCGTGTGGCCGGGGATCCTGCGCCGCAAGGGCGACGGGCCGCGCCGCAAACAGAGCCGCAGACATCGCTGTTCCCTCCAGGCGCCGCTCAGGGGTTCCATCCGGCGTCGAGGCCGGGGATCGGCGGGGTGTGCTGCCGCCAGGAGCGGCCCGAGGCGATCACGCAGCTGACGCCGTCCGTGGAGGTGACGAGCATCGTCCAGGTGAGCCCGTCGGCCGCGGTGAACACCTCCAGCAGGCGGCCGTCCTGGGATAGCCCGAGCGCGGCCTGGCGCTCGGCGTAACGCTGTTCCAGCACGTCCTTGATCTCGTCGCGCGCGGCGCAGGTCGGCCGGTGCGGGTCCGGCGCGGGCGCCGCGGTGTCGGCAAGCGTCGGCTCGGCGAGAGCGAGCAGGGCGACCAATCCGGTGACAAGTCGCGAAGTCGTCCTGAAGTAGGGCATGCGCGACATGGTGGGAACCTCCATTTGGTCCGGAAGTCGTCACCTCGCTCAGACGACCGAGGATCGAGCGACCTCCGGTGAGATGGAGAATGAGCTGAGCCGGATGCTTGCGCGGTAGCGCCGAATACGGATCGCCGATCCGTGATCTGCCGCTGGTCGGGCAGGTTGTTCCTGGGCGATCAGTCGGACGAGGGTCGCCCGTTCGCCGCCACCGGAAGCGGATCGGCCGCGATGAGGCCGGCGAGCTGCCGCAGCCGATCGAGGTCGACCAGGAGGAGCGTGCGCCGCCGCCGCCGCACCAGACCCGCATGGGCCAGCTGCATCATGACCTTGCCGACGGTCTCGCGCGTCGTGCCGGTCAGGCCGGCCAGGGTCTCCTGGGTCGGCAGGTCGTGCACGGCCAGCTCGGCCTCCTCGCGATGCGGGACCGCGCGGCGCAGGAGCTCACGACAGATCCGCTCGACGGCACCCATGGTGCTCAGCTCGGTGATGCGCAGATCGGCCATGCGGACCATGCGCGCGACGTCCTCGAGCAGGTCGAGCGAGATCGCGGCGTGCCGCAGCAGCAGCGCGCGGAACTCGGTCACGGGCAGGGCTGCGACCAGACAATCGGTCACCGCGACGACGTCGGCCGAGCGCGGGCCGCCGTCGATGGCGGCGAGCTCGCCGACATGGCCACCGGGGCCGATCTCGGCATAGACCACCTCACGGCCGCGCTCGGTCAGGTCGACCGCCCGCGCCCGGCCCTCGACGATAAAGAGGAACTCGCGCTCGCTACCGTCGCGGGCGATGATCGTGGCATCGGCAGCATAGCGCCGCCAGGCGCAACGCGTCGCCAGGGTGGCGCACTCGTCGGCGGGCAAGGTGCGCAGCAGGCGGATCCGGCACAGCCGCCGGGTCTCCTCGTCGGGTTCGTCGGGCATCCGCTCCGCTACCGCCAAGTGCCGCTCCGTCAAGATATCGCCACGAGATCGACGGGCGTGGCGAGGCCCGACACGCGGCGCCACCCGCGCGCCGACAGGACGCCGGCGGGGACGAATCCCTGCGCGCGGGCGATGCCGATCGTCGCGGCGGTCGTCAGGCCCGAGGTGGACTCCGCCCGGGCGTGCTTCTCGAGCTTAGCCGCAAGGTTCACGGGCTCGCCGATGATCGTGTACTCCCGCCGCGAGGCATGGCCGATTGGGCCAAACAGGACCGGCCCGGTGGCGACCGCGACGGCGACCCCTGGTGCCGGCGAGCCCGCGGCGATGCGCGCCGCCGTCCAGGCGTGGCCCTCCCGCAGAATCGCCTCCGCGGCGCGCAGGGCATCGGCGGCGTAGTGGTCGCTCGCCCTGACCGCGCCGAAGCTCGCGAGGATGCCGTCGCCCAGATACTTGTCGATGCTGCCATTGTGGCGCTGGATCACCGGCACGATCCGAGCGTGATAGTCGGCGATCAGCGCGATGATGGCGGCCGGCGCGAGGTTTGCGGTGGCGGTGGTGAACCCGCGCAGGTCGGTGATGAGGACCGCGGCATCCCGCATCGCACCTTCGCCGGCTCCGTCGGTGGCGCGGATCCGGCGCGCGACCTCGGGCGCGAAGTAGCGCGAGAGCTCGCTGGCGGCCTGCTCTTCGGCCACCGCCGCGACCAGGAGGCAGCGGGCGCGGCGCAGCGCCAGGGCGAGCACCGCGGTCACCATCATGATCGAGATGATCTTGTCGAACTCGGCCCCCAGCAGGACCGCGGTCGAGGTCACGTAATCAAGAAAGTTGCGGGTGATCCGCGCCTCGCCGGACGCGAAGGCGTAGCCAACGAGAATCATCCATCCGAGGGCGGCCGCGATACCGGTGATGAGGACGAACTCGGCCTCGAGGCGCAGGGCGCGCAGCGCGATCAGGATGAAGACGTACATGAGCGTCGGCGCCTTGAGGTAGATCGCCGCCGGCGCCTGGTACTGGAGGTGGAAGCTCCAGATCGTGAGGAGGAGCACGGCCACGTCGACCACGGCCGAGACGCGCAGAAACCAGCGGCCCAGCCGCCGCCGGAGAGCCAGCCAGAGCCGAAGGCCGGTAAACAGGGCATAGACGCCGAGCGTCCAGGGCACCGGCTCGAAGGGCACGTCGTCGGGAAAGGCCTTGGGCGTGAGGGCGTAGAGGACGGCGAAGGTGAGGATGGCCGCGATCTGCACCAGGCAGATCAGCACCTCGCTGCGCGCGTCCTGCGCCCCAATCGCATCCGCGACGCGGCTAGGGAGGCTGCCGCCACCGACGGTCCCCAAGACGAAGCGCATACAAGAGCTGACTATGGCAGCGCCCGACCCGCGCCATCGCTCAACCGTCCGCCACGCCGGGGCCAGCTCGCCGAGCAGGTCGATCAGGCCGCCACCACACGGCGAGAGTGGTACGACGCGGCGGGAGGGACGGTCGACACCTCGACCTGAATCGGTGGCGGCGGACCCTGACCGGACAGCCATGCTCCGCTCCCAAGGGCGCTCGGCTAAGGCCGCTGCGCGCAGTGACGGGCGATCAGGTGGTCGACCGACAGAACACCGGGCCCACGCGCCATCAGATAGAGGAAGATCGCGATCCAGGTGCCGTGCGTCGGCCAGGCACCGGGATAGACCAAGGTTTGGATGACCAGCGTCATGATCAGCAGGGCCAACGCCGAGAAGCGCGTGGCGAGGCCGATCAGGATCAGGGCCGGGAAGACGTGCTCGGCGATGGCGGCAAGGGGAGCAGCGATCTCGGGCGGGATCAGCGGCAGCCGATACTCATCGCGGAACAGGTCAACGGTCGACGGCCCGAGCCGCGGCCAGCCGAGCTGGACGGTGCCGCCGACCAGGTCGATGGCGAAGTTCTCGACCTTGGTCTGGCCCGACTGCCAGAACACGCCGGCGATGGAAAAGCGGGCGACGAAGGCGATCAGGGAATGGGGGATCCGCGCCATCGCCGCCACCGCGCGGCGGACGAGCGATTCAAGGCGCTCGGCGACGCCGGACATGCCGGCGGGGCTGACGAGGCTAGTCATCGGTCGCGACTCCAGCGAACGACAGGTGGACGGCGATCTCGGCCCGGATGAGCAGGGTCAGGTTGGCGGTCAGGTCGAAGTCGGGCGACGCGTCCGCGGCACGGGCGGCCGCCTCGGCAAGCGTGTCTCCCAGGGCCACAGCTGCGAGGAAGCCCGCACCGCCGGGCGGCAGCAGCCAATGCCGCACTTGGTCCCGCGGCCGTGCGATCAGCACCGCCTCGGGGCGCCTCAGGTCGATCCGCCGGAGCTCGGCGCTCAGATCCTCCGGCGTGCCGGATCCCCGGATGTGCGCGAGCCAGATCGAGAGCACTGGCCAGGCCGAAGCCAACAGATGGACGGAGGGATGTAGCCGCAGACGTAGCCGGGCCGCGGTCTCCGGGGTCACGGTGCCGAACGTCTCGGCGGAGACCGGGTCGGCATCAGCAGCGTGGAAAGCGCAGGTGCGCGCCGCCTCCAGGCGGGCAATATCGGCGAGATATGGCAACCCGCCGGCCGGCGGGAAGCGCGCAGCGAATTCCGGGAGCGTCGCACCATACTCGTGCAGCAGGCGCGAGCTCGGCGGCTCGCGCTGGACATAGAGCCGCGCCATGCCGCGGAAGAACGCGTCGCCCACCAGAGCTCGCGTCACGAAGAACTTCACCGCCAACGCTTCGATCAGGGAGACGGTCGCGTTGTTGCGATAGATCGCAAAGCGGCTGGCCGGGTCGCCGCCATTCCGCAGGCGGAGGCCGCCCGGCGCAGGCTGCATCGGGTCGAGCAGAGCCGTGGCGAACCGAGCCTCGTCGGCGGCGTCCATCACGCCACCCTCCGGGCCATGCTGGGCTTCGCAAGGATCCGGTCCGCCCGTTGCGCCTCTGCCACCAGCACGGGCAGGGCCGGCACGTCGTTGTCCCACTCGATCAGGGTTGGCAGCGGGCCGCAGCGGGCGACCGTGGTCGTGAACAGGTCCCACACCTCCTCGGCCACCGCCGACCCGTGATCGTCGATCAGGAGCGGCGCGCCTGTGGCATCCTGCTCCAGCGCGTAGCCGCCGAGATGCAGTTCGGCCACCAGGCCCAGGGGAAAGCGGGCGAGATAGCTATGGGCATCGCCGCCGTGGTTGACCGTGGAGACTCGGACGTTGCTGACGTCGAGCAGGAGCCCGCAGCCGGTCCGCGCGGCGACCTCGGCGATGAAGCCGACCTCGTCCATGGTGCTGGCCGCCAGCTCGAGATAAGTCGACGGGTTCTCGAGCAGCATCTGGCGGCGCAGTACCGACTGCACCTCGTCGACATGCACGCAGATCCGCCGCAATGTCGGCCGGTCGTAGGCGATGGGCAGGAGATCGTTGAGGAAGCACGGCCCGTGGCTCGACCAGGCCAGATGCTCGGAGAAGGACGCCGGCTCGTAGCGATCGCACAGCGTCGACAGCTTGGCCAGGTGTGCGCGGTCAAGGGGACCGGCGCCGCCGATCGACAGACCTACGCCATGCAGCGAGAGCGGGTAGCGCTCGCGGATCGCGGTGAGCCAGCGGTGCGGCGGGCCGCCGGCGCCCATGAAGTTTTCCGCGTGCACCTCGAAGAAGCCGACCGCCGGACGCGTCGCCAGGATCTCGTCGGCGTGCTCGAGCTTGAGCCCGATGCCCGCACGGGCCGGCAGTCCGGCAGCGGCCGACGGTAGGTCGCTCATCGTTCCGGCTCACGCCGGCCGCTTGATCGGCTCGGGCGAGCCCGGGCCGTGGGGCGTCGAGATCTGGGTGCAGGTCCCGGCCGGCACGTACTTCCAGGCATTGCCCTGATAGTCGACCTTCGCGGTGCCGGCGCAGGTGGTGCCCGGGCCGGCGGCACAGTCGTTCTTGCCCGCGAGCGAGACGCCGTAGCACTTCTCCTTGGCGGCCTCCTCCGCGCTCGCGTCCGACGGCAGGGCCGCCAAGGACAGGGCGGCGGTGAACGCGCCGGCGAGCGCCGCGGCGGCGGTTCGGCGGGTCGTCGTCATGCTGATCACTCCACGTTGGTCGTCGGGAAAAGTCATTTGCCCGGGCATCCGGCAGCGGGATCACTTCGCGTTGAGCACGTCGGCCGGGACGTCGCGGATCTGCGGCCAGGTGGCGTCCGCCTTGGCGATGTTGCCCGGCACGTCCTCGCTCCAACGCTTCTGCACGTCGGTGTTGACGTTGAGGTAGAGTCGGCCGTCGACGATGCGCCAGACCTGCGGATCGCCGTCGAGCTTCTTCTCGAGCGCCGTGCCCATGGCGCAGAAGCCACCATAGGCCGGGACGTAGGCCGCCGGCTGGGCCAGGAAGGCGTCGCGGTTGGACGTGGAGACGAACAGGTAGGTGGCCCCGTCGTACTCGGCGCTGAACTCGGGCGAGCCCTGAGCCGGCGCGCCGGCCGTGAAGTAGGCCACGGGGTCGTAGCCGTGCAGCATCACGCCCTGGTCGTTCTGATTGAGGTCGACCCGGCCCGCGGCCTGCGCGCCGGCCGAGATCAGCCCGGCGGCCACGACCAGCCCGACCAGCGTCGCGCGCCGGGACAAGGAGGAAAGCGTCATCGGGAACTCCACCGCGGAGTGTCGCGATTCCGAGCCCGAGCGCACTCCGCAGCGCTCCGGCCCAAACGGTAGGCGGCAGGGCCGCGGCCGTTCATCACACTTGCTTCGTCAAACAAGCCATAGCAAAGCTTGTACATCCTTAGTCCATTCACATCCCGGCGATTTATTTTTGATATTTTGGCAAAGCAATATCTACTATGACTTGTAAGTACAAATCATCCTCTCCTGTAACAGAGTGTTGATGTTTTGCTCTACATCGACCTTGGCACTCTTGACCTTCTCGCTGTAGGGTTCGTGCCGGAACGTCGAATGGTTACACCCATGCAACGAGAAACATCGCGCCGCGGACAGCCATGGTGCCGTTCCGGTCAGGCGAAGAGCGACGGGCTTGCGGGCGGGTTGCCATGACCGCTGGCGCGCCGGTTGCTCGAGCCGCGTCGCCCGCATCGGCCGGTGACGACGCATGGGGCCTGCTCATGGCGCGCGCCCAGGCCGGCGACCGGCAGGCCTATGGCCAGCTGCTCTCCGAAGCCGCGCCCTATCTGCGTGCCCTGGCGCTGCGCTATCTGGGCAGCGGGCCCGATCTCGAGGACGCGGTGCAGGAGATCCTGCTCTCGGTGCACGCCATACGGCATACCTACGAGCCGAGCCGGCCGTTCCGGCCGTGGCTTGCGACCATCGCCAGCCGGCGGCTGATCGACGTCCTGCGGCGTCGGTCGCGGCATGTGCGACACGAGGTCGAGGAATCGGCCGCGGGCCCCGAGGCCGCGGGCGACGAGCTCGATCCGTCGGTGATCGCCGGCCGCGTGGTTGACATCCGCAGCGTCCGCCAGGCGGTCGCGGCGCTGCCCGTGCGCCAACGGGAAGCCGTGCGCCTCCTGCGGCTGCAGGAGCTGTCGCTGGAGGAGGCGGCGACCGCCAGCGGGCAATCCACCGGCGCGCTCAAGGTTGCCTGCCATCGCGCGCTAAAATCGCTCCGCGAGATGTTGACCGGGGGGAAAGGAGGCGCCAGTGCGCACGACTGAGCAGCTGATCGACCAGCTCGCGGCGACGGTGGTGCCCGTCGTTCCCTTGAAGCCGGCCCTGTTGCGGGCGGTGGGCTGGCTGGCCCTGTCCGCGGCGATCGTCGCAGGGATCGTTCTGTCGCACGGGGTCCGCCCCGATCTGGCGGCGCAGTTCGCCCGGCCGGTGATGGCGGCCGAGTGGCTGGGGGCGGTGCTGACCGGCGTGCTCGCCGCCGTCGCCACGTTCCAGGTGAGCTTGCCCGGCCGTTCGCGCCGCTGGCTGCTGCTGCCACTGCCGGGCCTCACCCTGTGGCTCGGGGCGCTGTGCCTGGGCTGCCTGGCGGACTGGTTCCGCCATGGGCCGGCGGCGTGGGCCGTGGGCCCGAGCTGGAGCTGCGTGCAGGCGATCCTCACCACCAGCCTGCCCCTCGGCATCGCGCTGCTGGTGATGGTGCGCCACGCCGGACTGGTCCGGCCGGGCGCTACCGCGCTCGTCGGCGGTCTCGCGGTCGCCGCCCTCTCTGCCGCCGGGCTGAGCCTGTACCACCATGTCGACACCGCGCTCATGGTCCTGATCTGGCACGGCGGCGCGGTCGCACTCGTCGTCTGCGCGGCATGGGGCGTCAGCGAGCGGCTGTTCGCCTGGATCGGGCCCGCCCGCGCCTGAGCCGATCGCGATCCCGGTCGGATCCGATGGCAGCACCGACTGCCGTTCTCACGCGCGGCTCAGGGCATCGATGATCGGGCACTCCGAGTCGGCTCCGCCCCGGCAGCGATCGACCGTCTCCGCCAAGGATCGTTCCATGCGACGGAGATCGGCAATCTTGCGACGGATGCTTCCGAGGTGGGTCAGAGCCGCCTCCTGGACCTGGCCGCAGCTGTAGCCGCCATCGACCAGCCCCAGCAGGTTGCGGATCTCGTCGAGACTAAACCCCAGCTCGCGGCTGCGTCGGATGAAAGCGAGGCGCCTGAGCTGCGCGTCGGGATAGAGCCGGTGGCCGCCGGCGGTGCGCGGCGGCGGCGCCAGCAGGCCGATCCTCTCGTAGTAGCGGATGGTCTCGACGTTGACCCCCGTCGCCCGCGACAGCCCGCCGATGCTGTGCTCCGGCACCGTCAGGATTCCTCTTGCACCTGTAGTGGCTACAGGTCCGAGACTTGGCCGACAACGACGAGGTGCGCAATGGTGAGATCCGATCCGCGGCCGCCTGCCCCGGCCGATGTCGTGACCCAGCGGACCGGCGTGCTGGCCGCCGGGAGCCTGCTCGGTGCCGTGCTCGCCTCCTCCTGCTGCATCCTGCCGCTGACGCTGCTGACACTTGGCGTCAGCGGGGCATGGATTGGCCGCCTGACCACGCTGGCGCCCTACCAGCCGCTCTTTCTGCTGATGGCCGGCATCTTCCTCGCGGCCGGCTTCTGGGCGGTCTACCTGCGGCCCAAACCGGCCTGCCACCCCGGCTCGTACTGCGCGAGCCCCCGTTCGGACCGCTTGGTCAAGCTCACGCTCTGGACGGCCGCGACCCTCGTCGGCGCGGCCGCCAGTATCAATCTCGTCGGCCCCTTATTCCTGTGAGGTAGTTCCATGCTGAAGCCGCATCTTGCCGCCTTGCTGGCCGTCGTCCTGACCTCGACCGCGGCCACGGCCACGGAGCGCACCGTCACCCTCGCGGTCGAGAACATGACCTGCGCTCTGTGCCCGATCACCGTCAGCCGCGCTATCGAGGCCGTGCCCGGCGTCACCTCGGTGGAGGTCGATATGGACACTTCCACGGCTTTGGTGACGTTCGACGACGCGGTGGCGTCGCCGCAGCACGTGGCCGACGCCTCGACCAACGCCGGCTATCCGGCCACGCTGGTGAAGCCGTGACCGTCGAGGGGCGCTCCACTCTGACCTGCCCGCATTGCGGATATCAGAAGGTCGAGGCGATGCCGACAGACGCCTGCCAGTACTTCTACGATTGCCGGGGCTGCGGAGCGGTGCTGCGACCCCGACCGGGCGACTGCTGCGTGTTCTGCTCTTACGGCTCGAATCCGTGCCCGCCGATGCAGGAGGCCGGTCAAGAAGACGGCTCGGATGAAGGCTGTTGTCGGACCTCCTAGGCGGTGGTCCGCTTCGCTGAATAGCGCGCCTTGGGCATGAGCAGACCCGAAGCACCGACGGCAAACTGCAAGTCAATGCCCTCTGGTGTCTCGGACGATCGAAGGCCGATCGGAGACGATTCCCGATCGTCCCAAGGTCGGAGATGGCGCCGCTGCTCACCAGGCGGTGAGCTGTAGCCGATGCTACGGCGCCGCCTCACCATCCGTTCCAGCATGACCTCCGACGAAGATCATGCCGCCGAGGCGGCGGCCGATGTCGTGGAGGTCGATCATGCACCCGAGAACCGCCAGTCGGCGAGCCGTCGATCCTTTCGATCCGGCACTTCAGGATCATGTCCTCGAGGCGCTGCTCCCGGGTGCCGGAGCGGGCCTTGCGTTGTGTCTCCTCCTGTTCTTGCTGCTGTTCGCCATCTGAGTTGAGGCTCGGCCAGTTCATGGCCGAGCATTCGGCCGGGCCAGCCAGAAAGACAATTTGCAAAAAAGTGAAAAGTAGCCGCTACTACAGAGCACCCTGTCATATCTTCCGATCGTGCCTCGCGCGGGTGCGGCACCGGGAGCGATCATGCATCGATCAGTACCGCAGCTTGGCGCCTCGTTATTGGCTCTATTGGCTGCTTCGGCACAGGGTGGGTAGCCATCAAGCTGGCATCTGCCGCGCTACGCCGACGGCGCCGGTACGAGCCTCGTTCCCTTCCTGACCTGAAGAACCCGGTAAGAAGCTGTACGCGAAATGAGTTTGAGCGGTGGAGGCTGTCCTGGTGGATAGGTCGCGACCGAGGCTCGGCCTCACCATGTTGAGCCGATGCCTCGCACCAGCACTTGCATCACCGCCGATCTGCTTGCGCCCTCCGTCCGTCGCGTTCCCCGATCCCGCCGCGGCGACGGCTGGGACGCCCTGGCCGACCTCGAGGTGTTCGTCTTCGCGGTCGAGGCCGAGCTGGAAGCCATGGAGGGCGAGCGGGTCGGCGTGCACCGCCGTGGCCGCAAGCCGGACCTCGGGCTGCGGCGGCGTCTGATCGGGCTGATCTGGACCCTGACCTTCGGTGGCATGCAATGGCGCGTCGCCGGCTGGCTCTCGGGTGTCCCCTTCACCACCCTGCACAGCACCTTCGCCCGCTGGACCCGGCTCGGGTTGTGGCGCCGGCTGGGCCGGCGCTTGGCCCTGGACTGGCGTCTGGCTCAGGGCGACGAGGTCCTGCCCTCGGCAGTGGTGGTGGACAGCCGCTCGCTCCGCTCGGCCCCGACCGCTTGGACGCGGGGCATCGACGGCGGCAAGCTGATCAAGGGCGTGAAACTTCTGGTCATCTGCGACAAGCATGGCTCATTGCTCGACCTCGGGCTGCAACCGGCCAATGTGGACGACCGTGCCGGCGCGCTCCCGATGCTGCCGCGGTTGGCCGCGCTCGGCTTCCAGGGCGACCTGCTCGGCGACAGCGGATTCAAAGGCGCCTCGTTCGCCGCGGCGGCGCTCACGCACGACGTTCACGTCTCGGCCTCGCCCGGCGGAACGCGCGACCGGCGCTTCCTGCCGAGCGGCATCCGTTGGGTGGTCGAGCGGCTTCTCGCTTGGTTGAGCCGCTGCCGGCGCCTCAACGTCGTGTTCGACCGCAAGCCCGACCTCTTCGCCGCACACGTCTGGATCGCGATGATCTCGATCATTTCGCGCCGGCTCGTCGCCCAATCCCAGGCGGAGCAAGGGATTTAATCGCGTACAGCTTCTAAGACGCAAGGAGTGGCCTTTCGTCGTCATGCGGGCCTCGCTCGCGTCTCCACCGGGCATTCCGATTGACGAACATTCCTTCGAAGAGCACCGTCGAGCCCAGAGAGGGAGGGCGGTTTCGCGGCGAAGTGCGCCAGGGCCGGCTGGCATCCTATGCGGCTCGGGGGAGGGTGGCGAGCTGGTCCTGGAAGGCTTTGTGCGGCGTGCGGTAGCCGAGGCATCGCCGCGGTGTTGCATTGAGCATGGTGGTCACGTGTCGGAGCTCGTCGTTGGCGAGCTCGGCTAGGTTGCGTTCGTCGGGCAGGCTGAACGCAGCGCGATCAAGCGGATGCGACCGCTCGTGTTCTCGACCGCACCCTTCTGCCAGGGGGCTGTGCGGATCGCAGAGGAAGGCTTCGGTGCCGGACGCAAGGAGAGCCTAGGCGGCGAACGCGGTGCCGCGGTCGAAGGTGATGGTCCGGCTGCTTCCTTCCGGCAGCCCTTGCCAGGCGCGGCCGATCCGCCCGATCAGGGCATTAGACTACCGGTCCGGGTTGGGCAGCAACATGGTGTACCAAGCACCCGGCGAGGGCCGAAAATCTCTTATCCTGCCGCGGCGGTTTCGCATCGAAGTGCGACAGGGTCGGTTGGTACGTTAGGCGGCTCGGGGGAGGGTGGCGAGCTGGTCCTGGAAGGCTTCGTGCGGCGTGCGGTAGCCGAGGCATCGCCGCGGCGTCGCGT